>NZ_CAXUPU020000001.1:0-486109 GCF_964252755.1 Caballeronia sp. LjRoot29
CCTCGTTTGCTGGCGGTTACCAGGCTGTCGCAGCGGGGGAAAGCGCAGTCGCAGTCGGCAACTCCGCCAATGCCGCATTTGAAAACTCCATCGCGATCGGCAATAACGCGATCGCAAACAACTCGAATAGTGTCGCGCTCGGCGCGGGATCGGCAACGACCATCGGCGCTCAATCGGGGTACGCCGCTTATGGTCTGACCGGATCGCAGACGTCAACGGGTGAAGTCAACGTCGGTAGCCGCACGATCAGCGGCGTTGCGCCCGGCGCAGCGGACACCGACGCTGTGAACGTCGCACAGTTGAAGGCCGTCAGTGACCAGACGACCGCAGCAATCGCGAACGCGACCACCGCGTCGGAAGGCGCGGTCAAATACGATCGCAATGCCGACGGCTCAGTCAATCACGACAGCGTGACTCTCGAAGGCACTAGCGGAACGGCGCTTCACAACGTCGCAGCCGGCGTGGAGTCCACCGACGCCGTGAACGTCGGCCAGTTGAACGACGCTATCGGTCAGGTCAACGCGTCAGTTGGCGATGTTGTCAATAACGCCGTGAACAACGCAGTCACAGCGGCGGTGAATAACGCCGTGATCGACGCCAGCGACCCCTTATTCAGCGCAGATGGCGATCGCAACACAGACGCGGCATCAGCCACCGGCACGAAAGCGGTTGCGGTAGGTGCGCAGGCAGTGGCTACGGGCGCTGGCTCGATCGCAATGGGCAGTGGCGCTCAGGCTACAGCCGATAACGCTATGGCGCTCGGTCAAAACGCTGTGGCAAGCGGCACAGGTTCAGTCGCCATGGGCAACGGCGCTCAGGCTTCCGCCGAGAGCACTACAGCAGTCGGCCAGAATTCGGTGGCGTCCGGCGCCGGTGGTGTTGCCTTGGGTAACGGCGCGCAAGCAACTGCCAACAACACGGTAGCACTGGGCCAGAACTCAGTCGCGGATCGTGCGAACACGGTTTCGGTGGGTGCGGCAGGGAGCGAGCGTCAAATCACGAACGTCGCAGCCGGCACGCAAGGCACCGACGCGGTCAACGTGAATCAGTTGAACCAAAGCGCGGGCAGTACGCTCAAGTCGGCCAACGACTACACCGACTCGCAGACCGAAGGTGCTCGTCGTGACGCATACGCCGGCACGGCGGCAGCATTGGCAGTCGCAGGCTTGCCACAAGCGGTATTGCCAGGCCGTGGCATGGTGGCGTTGGGCGGCGGCACTTACGGCGGACAGTCGGCTGTTGCTATCGGGATTTCGCAACTGTCCGAGAACGGCATCTGGGCCTACAAGGTCAGCGGCACGACGAGCACGCGCGGTCAGTTCGGCGTTTCCGTCGGCGCGGGCATGCACTGGTAATTCAGCGCAGTCAGGTAGAGGTAGTGTCGCGGGCGAGCTGCAAAAAGCCCGCGACATCGAGTCAATGAAAACAACGGATCCGATCAAGAGATGAACTTCACCCTCCGCAAGCCATCGCGTGCACTTCCTTTCGCTGCGTCGCTCGTCGCGGCCCTTCTGTTGTCGGGCTGCGGTACGGGCAGCCGGTTGTCCAGCAATGGCAGCCAGGACCAACTGGTATTTCCGGCAGTCGACTCGGCATCGAGCCACGGCGGTAGCTACCCGTTGACTGAGGCCCTGCGCAAACTCAAGCCCGGCATGAACAAAAACCAGATTGCGGCTCTCCTGGGCCGTCCGCAATTCCAGGAAGGATTCTTCGGCGTCCGCGAATGGGACTATGTTTTGAACGTCACGAACGAGGCTGGTGCGCCGCAAATGGTTTGCCAGTTGAAAGCAGTGTTCACTTCAACGGACGAAGCGCGCAATTTTTATCGCAAGTGCGGCGATAGCGTGGAAACGTTGGCCGACGGAAAATGGCAAAAGTATACGGTGACGCCGGTCAGCACGCAGGCCAGCGGTTCGGTAAACACTGGCACTGAGCCCAGCGTTTTAACAGCTGCGCCACTGAGTCTCGAAGTCATACAGGCCTCAGGCGAAACAACAAAGTAACGCTGTAGAACCTGTAAAGCGCGAGCCGGCTACCCGCCGCGTCTCGCGCTTTTTTACGTCCGTTATCGCTGCATTGATTCCCATACTTTGTACAAACGCTTGACCGAAATTGGCATAGGCGTCCGAAGCTCTTGGGCAAATAACGACACACGCAACTCTTCCAATAGCCATCGGTATTCGCTCAATCGCGCGTCCGGCACCCCGCCTCGTTGCGCAATCGCCCGCTGATAGTTTTGCACTAGCGGCGCAATCTCCGCCGACAACCGCGCGTCCCGCACCGCATCCGCTTTCAACTTGTCGATACGCAACACCATTGCGTTCAGATAACGCGGAAAGTGAGACAACTGCGCGTAAGGCGTATCAATAATAAAACGCTTGCCGATCAGCGCGTTCAACTGACCGGCCATATCCGCGTACGGGGCACCGAACGATTTAGCCTGCGCCAATTTCTTCGACACCACCGCGTAATCCGCCAGAACCTGTCCGGCCAACCGAGCAATTTCCTGAGCCAACAGCGTCAAGCGGCTCTTGCCGGAATCGCGACGCGCATAGAAATCGCGGTCGTTATCGGGAAGCGGATCTTGCAGGCACGCACGATCCAAGGCCGTTTCTATGATCTGGCTACCCAACTCTTCCTGTGAACCCAGCGCCATGTACTGCAAGGACATCTCACGCAATCCGCTCAGATTGCGCTCGAGATACCGGATGGGCTCACGCAGTTGCAATGCAAACAACCGACGCAAACCGGCCCGATGAATCCGCGCCGCTTCTTCCGGCGAATCGAATACTTCAACGTCGCAATGCGTTCCCCGATCCACCAACGCGGGATATCCGAACAGCGTCTGACCACGCCGCCGGATTTCAAGCAATTCGGGTAACTTACCGAAATCCCACGTGCTGAGGTTTTCGTAGAGCGCGGTACTCGAAGAATCTGATGCCGGAGCGCTTCGAGTGACAGGAGCCGACGCGTCATTGCCGACATCCAGCGTCGCGCCCGCAGCGAGCTTCTGGAAATGCTGCTGTGCCTGACCGCCCAGTTCAGTCCGCAACTGGGCAAGGTTACGGCCCATCGCGAGTTGCCGGCCGTGTTCGTCGATGACCTTGAAGTTCATGAACAAATGCGCCGGCAGCGTTTCGAGCTTGAAGTCCGACGATTTCATCGCGATTTGCGTCTGCTCGCGAATGTCGGCAATCAGCGCTTCAAGCAAACCGCCCGCGCCGAACGTCTTGCCGCTGTGCCGCTCGACCACGCCCGCCGAAAACTCGGGCAGCGGCACGAGATGCCGCCGCAATTTCTGCGGCAACGACTTCAGCAGTAACTGAATTTTCTCTTTCAGCATGCCGCGAACCAGCCATTCCGAGCGCCGGGCATCGACTTGATTCAAGCCGAACAGCGGCACGGTTAGCGTCACGCCATCGCGAGGAGAACCCGGTTCGAAATGATAGGTCAGCGTCATTTCGATGCCGGCCATCGTCATCCGCTTCGGAAACAGGTCGGTCGTGATGCCGGCGGCTTCGTGGCGCATCAGGTCATCGCGGGAGAGGAACAACAGGCGCGACGCGCCCTCTTTCTTTTCCTCATCGCGATACCAGCGCTCAAACGCGGCGCCCGAATAGATGCCCTTCGGCACCAGCGAATCGTAGAAACCGAAGATCAATTCGTCGTCAACCAACACATCCTGCCGACGCGACTTGTGCTCCAGTTGTTCGATATCCGCGAGCAGCTTGCGGTTATGCGCGAAAAACGGCAGCTTCGTCTCGAACTCACCATCTACAAGCGCGCCGCGAATGAACAACTCGCGCGCCCGCACCGGATCCTGTTTCCCAAAACTCACCCGCCGACGTGCATAGACAGTCAGACCATGCAACGTTGCGCGTTCGAACGCCGCAACCTGCGCGGCTTTCTTTTCCCAATGCGGCTCGGAAATCGATTTGCGCAGCAAATGCGCACCGACTTGCTCAAGCCATTCAGGCTCGATCTTCGCAATACAGCGCGCGTAAAGTCGGCTCGTTTCCACGAGTTCGCCCGCTACAACCCAGCGCCCTGCCTTCTTCAACAAAGCCGAACCCGGCCACAGATAAAACTTGATCCCCCGTGCGCCAAGGTAATACGGCTCGTCATCGGCCTTGAGGCCCACGTTTCCGAGCAAACCGGTCAGCAACGCGAGGTGAATCTGCTCAAACGTTGCCTCGGATTCGTTCAGACGCCAGCCATGTTCACGCACGACGGTCAGCAATTGCGAATGCACGTCGCGCCATTCACGCAGGCGCACGTGGTTCAAGAAGTTCGCGCGACAGGCATCGGTGAGCTGCTTGTTCGACTTCTTGTGCGTGATCGCATCCTCGAACCACGCCCAGATTTTTGTCCACTGCAGGAATTCGGAGCGCTCATCGGCGAATTTCTTGTGCGCCAGATCCGCTTGTTCCTGCGCTTCGATCGGCCTATCGCGCGGATCCTGAACGGACAACGCGCTTGCGATGATCAACACTTCACGCAACGACTGATGGTCGCGCGCAGCGAGAATCATCCGGCCGACGCGCGGATCGAGCGGCAAACGCGCGAGTTCGCGGCCGAGCGGCGTGAGCGCGTTGTCGTCATCGACGGCGCCGAGTTCGTTCAGCAGTTGATAACCATCGGCGATTGCACGACCCGGCGGTGGTTCGAGAAACGGAAACGTTTCGATGGCCGTCAGGTGCAGCGACTTCATCCTCAAGATCACTGCGGCCAGCGATGACCGCAGGATTTCCGGATCGGTGAAACGCACGCGAAGGTTGTAATCGTCTTCTTCGTAGAGACGAATGCACACGCCGTCGGCCACGCGTCCGCAACGGCCCGCGCGCTGGTTCGCCGAGCTTTGCGAAATTGGTTCGATCTGCAACTGCTCAACTTTGTTCCGATACGAGTAGCGTTTCACGCGCGCCAAGCCGGTATCGACGACGTAACGAATTCCCGGCACCGTCAGCGAGGTTTCCGCGACGTTCGTCGACAGCACGATGCGCCGAGCATTCGATGTCTTGAACACGCGCTCCTGCTCGGTCGCGGACAGACGTGCGAACAACGGCAGGATTTCCGTGTGCGGCGGATGGTGTTTGCGCAACGCTTCGGCGGCGTCGCGGATTTCGCGTTCGCCGGGGAGGAACACGAGGACGTCGCCGGGACCTTCCCGGCAGAGTTCATCGACGGCGTCAACGATCGCTTCCATCAGATCGCGGTCGTTTTCACGCTGATTTCTCGGACGATCAGGCCGCTCTTTTTGCTGCGTGCCGGGCGTGGTTCCTTGCGCGGCTTTCACCGCCGGACTGTCCTCTTCAACGGGCCGATATCGCACCTCGACCGGATATAGCCGCCCACTCACTTCAATGACCGGCGCAGGTTTTTCATCGCTGCCGAAATGACGGGCGAACCGATCAGCATCGATCGTCGCCGATGTCACGATCACCTTCAAATCCGGACGCCGCGGCAGGATTTCACGCAGATAGCCGAGCAGGAAGTCGATGTTCAGGCTGCGCTCGTGCGCTTCGTCGATGATGATGGTGTCGTAGGCGGCGAGCAGCGGATCGGTCTGCGTTTCAGCCAGCAAAATACCGTCGGTCATCAGTTTCACCGATGCCCCCGGCGACAAGTTGTCCGTGAAACGAACCTTGTAGCCGACGACTTCGCCGAACGGCGTGCCGAGTTCTTCAGCGATCCGCCGTCCTGTCGCCGATGCCGCGATACGTCGTGGCTGCGTATGACCGATCAGTCCTGAGCCGCCTGCGCCAAGACCACGGCCGAGGGCCAGGCAGATTTTGGGTAGCTGCGTTGTTTTTCCAGAACCCGTTTCGCCGCTGACGATCACGACCTGATTTGCCTGGATCGCGGCAGCGATTTCATCGCGTCGAGCGGAAACAGGAAGCGTTTCAGGAAAACGAATCGGCGGAATGGGATTCGGCTCGACCACTCGGCGCGGACGCGGCGTGTCGCGACGCGGCGCGCTTGGAGCGTTGGTTGGCGCGTTCGAGCGTTGCTGAGTGTTTTGGGACGCACGTGCTTCTTTAGGCGGTCGTGCTTCTTGAACGACTGAACGGGCAGCGGTGCCGGCCGATCCGGTCCCGCCGTCTGGTGGACCGCGACGCACGCGCTGCTCGCCGCTCGGCCCGGCGTGTTCCGCCTTTTCCCGTGAGGGGTGCGCCGGCGCCGAATCAGGTGCAGCCAAAGCTTCGGCCACTGCCGCCACAGGCGGGTTGCGCGAACGGTTTGCTTCCCGCGGTCGCTGCGCTTCAGGATTACGTCCCGCCTTCGGGCCACGTTCGTGGCGTTCCGGGCGCGCATCGGCAGTGGCCGTTTTAGGATGAACGGCGGATTGAACACCGTCGCGCGCTGAATCTCGATCAGCCACGGCCTTGTTCACCACGTCCGGACGTGCGTGCGTGCGTGCGTCGTGAACCGTGTGTTTTTGATCCGGAGCCCGGTTATGAACCGGCGCGGCTTTTCCGCCAAGCCCCCAATGTTCCTGCGCGCGATTGCTCGTTGATGCTTGTCCGGTAGCGCCGCGGCTATCGATGCCAGACGCTGGTTCGCGCCGAACCTCTTCGGCATGTGCCGGACGCTTTCCTGGGGCCCGCTGTTGTTTCGATGCGTCAGTAGCGGCATCAACAGGGTGAACTGTGGGCCTGGACGTATTGGCTGCCGGGGACGTTACTGGAACCTTGACGCCCGCCCGTTTCGCCACCGATAAATCGCGCTGGCTCGAAACCCGTGCATCCGCACTCTGGTCAGATGAAACAACGGGACCGACCGCCTTTTCGGACAACAAAGTCGATAACAAGTCCAGACCGCCGCGCTCGTCTTTTCGCCGCGCGGGCTCCCGGGGAGGCGGAGCTGCACTAGAAGACCCAGTCGATTGATTGCGGGAAGACAACGGCGAAGGCGAAGCCGAGGACGAAACCCCCGCGCCCTTCTGAACATTTTTCTTCGCGGTCTGCGAGGAAGTTGAGCTTGTGCCCGCACCACCCGCCGCCGCTTTCGAAGCCCCGGCGGCAGACTCACCCGAGGCACCCGCAAACCGCCGCGCAGCCGCTTCCTTCTTGCGATTGACGGCGTTATCGGCGGATTCCTCCCCCTCGTTTTCCCCATCGCTTTCGCGCGCCGCTGCATCGCGCAGCAGCGCTTCACGCAGCTTTTTCAACTGCTCCTGGGGGTCAAGCTTGTCCGCATCGGCGGGACGTTTGGAAACATTCGGCATAGCACGGCATTATAATCCCGGCATGAATTCTCAAACCGACCTCCCCGCCGCGCCTCCGCCGGTTATCGCCGAGCCTGAAGCGCCCGATCAACACGGCCAGTTCGTGGAATGGATGCGCTCCGTCGCACCCTATATTCACGCGTTCCGAAACAAGACCTTCGTGGTTGCGTTCGGCGGCGAACTGGTACAGGAAGGACGTCTGAACGCGCTCGTTCAGGACGTCGGCCTGTTGCATGCCATGGGTATTCACGTCGTGCTCGTGCACGGTTCGCGACCCCAGGTGGAAGAACAGCTGAACCTGCACGGCGTGGAGTCAGAGTTTTCGCACGGCTTGCGCATCACAGACGCCCGCGCGCTCGAATCCGCGAAAGAAGCCGCCGGCGAAGTGCGCCTCGACATCGAAGCGGCGATCAGCCAGGGCTTGCCGAACACGCCGATGGCGCATGCGCACATCAGCGTGGTATCGGGCAATTTTGTGACAGCGCGGCCGGTCGGCATTCTCGACGGCGTCGATTTCCAGCACACCGGCGTGGTGCGCAAGATCGACGGCGACTCCATTCGCCATTCGCTGACCAGCAGCAAACTCGTGCTGCTTTCGCCGCTCGGTTTTTCGCCGACGGGTGAAGCGTTTAATTTGTCGATGGAAGATGTCGCGTCGGCAGCAGCGATCGCGTTGCGCGCCGACAAGATCATTTTCCTGACCGAAACACCCGGTCTCGTCGATGAAAACGGCGAGTTGGTGCGCGAAATGTCGCTCGACGATGCGTACCGGCTGCACGAAGGCGGCGAGCTGCAAGGCGACGCCGCGTTCTACCTGAAGCACACCATTCGCGCGTGCCGCGGCGGCGTGGCGCGGGCGCACATCATTCCCTACGCACTCGACGGCAGCATCCTGCTCGAATTGTTCCTGCACGACGGCGTCGGCACGATGATCTCGTACGAGAACCTCGAAAGCCTGCGCGAAGCGACGCCGGATGACGTCGGCGGGATCCTGACGCTGATCGAACCGCTGGAAATGGACGGCACGCTCGTGCGGCGCGGCCGGCACCAGATTGAACGCGATATCGACCATTTCTCGGTGATCGAGCACGATGGCGTGCTGTTCGGCTGCGTGGCGCTGTATCCGTACACGCAGGAACGCATTGGCGAAATGGCCTGCCTGACGGTCTCGCCCGAAGCGCAAGGTTCCGGCGACGGCGAACGCCTGCTCAAGCGCGTCGAGCAGCGTGCGCGGGCTCGCGGCCTCACGCATATTTTTGTGCTGACCACGCGCACCGAGCACTGGTTTCTCAAACGCGGATTCGTCAAGGTCACGGTCGACGACCTGCCCGAAGATCGCCGCCGGCTCTACAACTGGCAACGTAAATCGCTTGTGTTGATGAAGCAGCTTTAAGCTTATTTCGAGACGTCCGTCCGGCTGCGAGCGCGATCGATTGACGCGGGTCGCTTGGCCCAGCGAGGCGTCCGGTTACCCCGCTACAGGAGAAATACAGATGGCCCGAACGATTCAATGCGCGAAACTCGGCAAGGAAGCCGAAGGACTCGACTTTCCGCCCCTGCCGGGAGAACTCGGCAAGCGGATCTACGAAACGATCTCGAAGGAAGCGTGGCAGGGCTGGCTCAAGCAGCAAACCATGCTGATCAACGAAAATCGCCTGAACATGGCCGATCCGCGCGCGCGTCAGTATCTGCTCAAGCAGACGGAAAAATACTTTTTCGGCGAAGGCGCCGATACCGCGCAAGGCTACGTGCCGCCGACACCAAGCTGATCGGACGAGCCATTTTCTGGCGATAAGAAGCCGGCCTTTCTGGGCCGGCTTTTTCTTTTTGAGAGTGCGGCACGGTCGGGCGAGAGCATCCTTCTCAAGGGCCCGGTTTGCGCATCGTCTTGCATTCTGCTATCATCTCCATCTTTCCAACTGCAATTCAAACTCAATTTCTTAGCAATGACGCGCCTGAAGCTTTCGTTCGAGCGCTAATTCGAGATATCGGCGAGTGGTTGTGGAGGCTTCCACAGGTCTGGATTTGCCGGTGGACAAGTTGCTCTCAAGCCTTCTCAATCCGTGACACAGCACGCAACCGGACTGCATCGCGTTTCATGCACTCCTCGCAAGCGCTCCTCGCGCCTCCGTTGCTCAATTTAGCTGCGTCCAGCCATCTATCCCCGTAGCACCGAGTACCCGTGCACCTGTGCACCATCCACGAAGTGCCATTTCGCGACATCGCCGCGAGGCGTCAGCATTGGCTTTATGCATCGAGGCATCGAGGCGCCGTCAGCGCATCTTTTTGCGCTCCGCGTGCGGGCAATCGCCTTCCGAGGATGCACTGACGTCCGTGCACTGACACTCGCCTCGTCGCGAAACTGCACTTTCCCGGCAATGTGCGCTTGCGCGCACGCCGAACCGCCCCATGGGCGGCCCGGCAACAACCTGGAGCTTCTCTTCATGGCAACACCGAACGACGGCCTCTGGCGACAACCCCAACCCGAAAAAGACCTGACCCTCGACGACATCACCATCGTCGATAAATCGCTGCTCAAACGCGCGGTCGGCGCCATGGCGATCGGCAATGCGATGGAATGGTTCGATTTCGGCGTGTACAGCTACATCGCCGTGACGCTCGGCAAAGTGTTCTTCCCGTCGGCGAATCCGGGCGCGCAGCTGATTGCCACGTTCGGGACCTTCGCGGCGGCATTTCTCGTGCGCCCGCTGGGCGGCATGGTGTTCGGACCGCTGGGAGACCGCATTGGCCGCAAGCGCGTGCTCGCGATGACCATGATCATGATGGCGATCGGCACGTTTTGCATCGGCCTGATTCCGGCGTACGGAAGCATCGGCATTTTTGCGCCGATCCTGCTGCTCGTCGCGCGTCTGGTCCAGGGCTTTTCGACGGGCGGCGAATACGGCGGCGCGGCGACGTTCATCGCGGAATTTGCGACCGACAAGAAGCGCGGTTTTATGGGCAGCTTTCTCGAGTTCGGTACGCTGGTTGGCTACGTATTGGGCGCCGGATGTGTTGCAGTGCTGACCGCGACGATGTCCGAGCAATCGCTGCTCTCCTGGGGCTGGCGCATTCCGTTCCTGATCGCCGGACCGATGGGGATAATCGGCTTGTATATCCGGCTGAAGCTTGAAGAAACGCCTGCGTTCCAACGCGAAGCAGACAAGCGCGAAAGCGAAGCGCACAGCACGCCCAAAGAGCAATTCCGCGACATGTTGGTCAAGCAATGGCGGCCGATGCTGCAATGCGTCGGGCTGGTATTGATCTTCAACGTGACAGATTACATGGCGCTGTCGTATCTGCCGAGTTATATCTCCGCTACGCTGAAATTCAACGAAACGCACGGGCTCTTCATCGTACTGCTCGTGATGGTCCTGATGATGCCGATGACGCTGGGCGCCGGCCATCTGTCGGACAAGGTCGGACGCAAACCGGTGATGCTGTTCGGATGCGTCGGGTTGCTGCTGCTGTCGATACCCGCGCTGAACCTGATCCGCATGGGCACTCTGCTGCCTATTTTCGGCGGCATGCTGATCCTCGGCGTGTTGTTGTCGTGTTTCACGGGCGCCATGCCGTCGGCATTGCCCGCGCTCTTCCCCACCAAGATTCGCTATGGCGCGCTCGCAATCGGCTTCAACGTGTCGGTTTCGCTGTTCGGAGGCACGACGCCGCTGGTCACCGCGTGGCTGGTTTCATCGACGGGAAACCTGATGATGCCGGCGTACTACCTGATGGGAGCATCGGTAATCGGCATTGTTTCGGTGCTGGCGCTTCATGAAACGGCCAGGAAACCGCTGAAGGGTTCGCCGCCGTGCGTGGGTTCGCGCTCGGAAGCGCATGCCGTGCTGCGCGGTGTTCGGCAAGCAGCCGAAATGGACGACCGGATGCCCGAGGCGACCGCACACGCATAACAGCCGTCGATCTGATTGTTAAAAAAGAGGCCATCAAGCGTTCGCTTGATGGCCTCTTTTCTTGTCGCTCAAAAGCGGAACTCGGCCGCCATTCATTTGATCAGCTGCACGATCTCGACTTGTACCTCGCCGTTGTCGATCAGCATGATGCCGAGCGTCACGGGCAGTTTGAATCGACGCGGCCCGGCACTTCCCGGATTGACGAACAGCGTCGCGCCGCGGCGTTCGATCAAAGGTTGGTGCGAATGTCCGGTGACGACCACGTCAATGCCATTCAGCTGCTTCGGAACGTCGGCTATGTCGTGGACGAGATGAATCGCCGTTCCGTCGATATGAAATGTCAGCGCTTCCGGCAGGTCATCGATCCGCGCGCCCGAGTCGTTATTGCCGCGAACCGCTGTGACGGGCGCGAGTTCGTTGAGCGTATCGAGGACAGCGGGATTGCAGATATCGCCGGCGTGAATGATGTGCTCGCAGCCGCGCAACGCCGTGAGCGCCTCGGGGCGCACGAGGTTGTGGGTATCGGAGATGATGCCGATGCGGATAACAGATGACATGAGCTTCGCTCGCAGGACTTTATGGCCCGAGCGTAGCACTGTTCATGTCGATGAAATCACCTTGGCGCAGATCGTTACTCTTGCGTCAGCAGGACTTTCTCCACGCGCCGGTCCGGGACAAGCCATACGATCGCCACAACCGTATATAAGGCCGCGGCGACCCACGGCTCCCAGAATGAGGCAGCAATGGCAACGAGATACAGCACCACCGAGATCTTGCCCTTGCGATCGGCGCCAATGGCGCGCTCCAGCATCGAGTTGGCGCCATGCAGCCCGATCAGCGCGCGCGTGAGGAGGTACCACGCGACGGCCGTCATGAAGAGATCGAAGCCGTAGAGCGCAGTGGGCAATGACGCCATGTGGTTCTCGCCCATCCAGTTGGTGGTGAACGGGAGCAGCGAAAGCCAGAACAGTACGTGGAGGTTCGCCCATAGCACGCTGCCGTTAACGCGCTGGGCTGCGTGCATCAGGTGATGGTGGTTGTTCCAGTAAATACCGACGTACACGAAACTGAGCACGTAGGCGCAAAACACGGGACCGAGGGCGCTGAGAGACGCCAGATCGGCGCCGTGCGGCACCTTGAGTTCCAGCACCATGATCGTGATGATGATGGCGATCACGCCGTCGCTGAATGCCTCGATCCGATTCGTGCCCATCCTCTTCCTCTCTCGTGCTTTTGGCTTTGTTGTCAGCGCCCCGCGCGCGCAACAAATTATGCGCGAGCAACCTGGCGCTGTCGATTTAGCCTGAACGAGAGAAAGGAGCGCCGGGTTTTATCCAGGAACGGAGGAATGGAGCCATTGCAGCAGTTGTAACCCTGCCCCCGCCGCGAGAATTGCCAGCCCGAGGCCCAGACGCGTCCGTTCACGCCATGCGCCAATAGAAATTTCTTTCATTCTCGCCTCCTGACATCGATGGACCGACTTGTTGATCCCGCCGTGGCGGATTTTCATCTACCTGAATACGCGTGCTCAGGTCCGAATGGATGCAGAACGGGAGGCTATCTATTAATTTCCATCCCGCGGAACACGTCGAAAGCTGCCGAAGAGAATTTATGCGCCCGATGAAAACCGGCCGCACAATCGCCGAAAGGCAGCCAGGAGCGAGACGTTCGCGCCGCTCTGGATTGGCCCGTCGGCCGTCCGATGGTAGAATCCCGTCCGCTTGGCGGGGTGATGAAATTGGTAAACATAGCGGACTTAAAATCCGCCGCCTAACGGCTTGCCGGTTCAAGTCCGGTCCCCGCTACCAGCGTCAGATTGATTGAACGTCCCCGAAGCTCAACGCAATAATTACTGTATGTTCATACAGAAGCGGCTCAACGCCGTTGCGCACTTTCCGGATTTCATTTGGCCTGGCTGAAAGGAACGAAGGAAACGAGAAAGCGAACGAAAGAAGCACCGGTCGCGCACTGCAGATCCGTTTTATCGATGCTGAAACCGCCAGTCATCCTGTCTTCGCTTAACCGACTGAAGTAGACTGCGCGTCCCACCTAGCGCGAGCCATCATGAAACATCGAACCTTTTATGCGGTGGCCGCTGCTGCCGTCCTTACCTGCACCGCAGGCTGCACGACCCCGTACCGCAACGGCCAGGAGTGCAAGGCCAAGATGGTGGAAACCTACCCGGACTCCAAGCCCAAACTGACGTATGAAATACCTCGTGTCGCATACCAGGGTGCGCGCGTGGTGGTCGAAGGCAGCTACACCAAACAGATTCCGCCCGTGGGCGTGACCCCTATCAAAGTAACATCGACGCAGGTACAGGCAGCCGTCGAATGCACGTTTGAAGGCGATCAGATCAAGACATTCCAGTGGCTGACACCGGCGGATCTCGCTGAAAAGTACCCGCCGAAACCGGACGCCTCTGCCACGGAGTAACGGTATTCCGCAACGTCGGAAGACATGGTCAAGCCGACACGTCAATGAACCCAGCGGCTCGCGCACCGGCCGACGCCGAACCGATCCACCGTCAGCGGACGTCCGTCGTCTTTAGTATCATCAGCGGCTCGCTTCATGCGTTGAATCCTCGAGCCCTCGCCCATGTCCGCTGCCGCCACCGATTCAAATTCCCACACCCCGCATCAGCCGGAACACCAGCCCCACCAGCCCCACCAGCATTACTCGCGGACAACGCTGCTCGTCCTGGCGACGATCGCAGGCGTATCCGTCGCTAATATTTATACGAATCAGCCGCTGCTCGCGGCGTTTCGTGCGTCGTTCCCGGAAAGCGCCGAGCTGATCGGCGCGGTGCCGGCCGTCACGCAGCTCGGCTACGCGATCGGCATGTTATTGCTCGCGCCGCTCGGCGATCGCTTCGACCGCCGCCTGATCATCCTTCTGCAACTGGCCGCACTTGGCATCGCGCTCGTCGCGGCAACCGCCGCGCCCACGCTCGGCGTGCTGATCGCGGCGAGCCTGGCGCTCGGCATCGTGGCGACCATCGCGCAACAAGCCGTGCCGTTCGCCGCCGAACTCGCGCCGCCGGCGCAACGCGGTCACGCAGTCGGTACGGTCATGAGCGGCTTGCTGATCGGCATCCTGCTTGCACGCACGGTCTCGGGCTTCGTCGCGGAGTATTTCGGGTGGCGAGCGGTGTACGGCGCCTCGGTGGCCGCGACCATCGCGCTTGCCGTACTCGTGGTGATGCGCCTGCCGCGCAGCAAGCCGACTTCGACGCTGCCCTACGGGAAGCTCCTCGCGTCGATGTGGCATCTCGTGGTCGAATCGCCCGCGCTGCGCGAGGCATCGATGACCGGCGGTGCGTTGTTCGCGGCGTTCAGCATATTCTGGTCGGTGCTCACGTTGCTGCTCGCGGGCGAGCCGTTCCATCTCGGGCCGCAGGCAGCCGGTTTGTTCGGCATTGTCGGTGCAGCGGGTGCGCTGGCCGCGCCGCTCGCCGGCAAGTCGGCGGACAAGCGCGGGCCGCGAGCGGTGGTGTCGCTGTGCATCGTGCTCGTGGCCGTCTCGTTCATCGTGTTCGCGATGTCGGGAAGCAGCCTCGTGGGTCTGGTGATCGGCGTGATCGTGCTCGATATCGGCGTGCAGGCCGCGCAGATATCGAATCAATCGAGAATCTACGCGCTCAAGCCGGAAGCACGCAGCCGCGTGAATACGGTGTACATGGTGGTTTATTTCATTGGCGGCGCGGTGGGATCGGCGGTTGCATCGCTGGCGTGGCACGCGTTCGGTTGGGTCGGCGTGTGCGTCGCGGGACTCGCGGCGACTGCGCTTGCCGGCCTGAGCCATTCGCGAAGCCGTTCAAAGAGCGCCGTGCCGGAGGTCTGAAAGGCGGCCGCGCCCGTGCGATTAATTCCGCGCGCGGGCGTAGTGATGCAACGCGTCGAGAACGCGATCGAATTCCAGGGATTTATCGAAGAAATGGCGCACGCCGTATTGCAGGCAGCGCTCGCGGTAGGCCGGCAGTGCATGGTTCGTCAGCACGGCGGCGAAAGTCGAATCGATCATTCCGGTGCGTTGCAAATATGCCAGCACCTCGACGCCCGAGCCCTGCTTGAGCTGCAGATCGACGATGATCGCGTCGAAGCTCTGCGCTTCCAGCAACGCGATCGCCGTCTCCGGCGTATCCGCCCAAGCGGTGACCCGCAGTTCGCCGGACGCATCGATCGCCTCCACCAGGCTGCGCCGGATCAACGGCGAGTCTTCGATCAACAGCACGCGCAGTGGCCGCTTATGCGCGAGACCGGTTTTATCGACGATCGGTTGTTGGCCCACGGCGGGCATCCTCCTTACTCGATCAAACCGTTCTTGATCGCGTAATACGTAAGATCGGCATTGTTCGCGAGCCGCATTTTTTCAAGAACGCGTGCGCGATACGTGCTGATCGTCTTCACCGACAAATGCAGTTCCTCCGCTATTTCGGTCGGAATCTGGCCGCCCGCGAGCTTGCAAAAAATCTGGAACTCACGCTCGGACAAGGCTTCGTGCGGGCGCTCGGTAGCGGGTTTTTCCAGCTTGTCAGCGAGTGCGTCGGCGATGAATTCAGACAAGTAACGATGGCCCCGCGCCACCGTCCGGATGGCCCGCACGATTTCGTCGGGCGCCGCATCCTTGTTCAGATATCCGTTGGCGCCGGCGCGCAGCAGATTGATTGCGTACTGGCTTTCCGGATACCCCGACAGCATCAGCACGCCCTGCTCCGGGCGGATCTGCTTGATCACGCGCAAGGTGTCGATACCGTTCTTGTCCGGCATCGCGATGTCCAGCAACACGACGTCGAACGCACTTTCACGCACGCGCGCGATGGTTTCATCGCCGGTGGACGCTTCGGCGGCGACTTCCATGTCGGGTTCATCGGCGACAAATTGCCGGAACCCGCTTCGCACAATGGCGTGATCGTCCGCTATCAACACTCGAATCATCTGCGCTGCCCGCGGCCTTTTTACAGTGAATCATTGTACCGACGACGCGCGGCGGGATGAACCCGCCGCGCGTCGTCCTGGAGCTTCAGTATTCGCTTTCGCGCGCTTTTACAGCTAACGCGCAATCAACCGTCGAGGCCGTCGAGCAGGTCGGCCATGTCATCGGCGTGCTCTTCTTCGACCGCGAGGATCGTTTCGAAAAGCCGGCGCGTGGTGACATCTTTTTCGCCGAGGTAGCGAATGATTTCGGCATACGTGTCGATCGCAATGCGTTCCGCGATGAGATTCTCGCGAATCATATCGATCAGATTGGCGCCTTCCTTGTACTCGGAATGCGCGCGCGACGCGAGACTATCGGGTGCGAAATTCGGCTCGCCGCCCAATTGGACGATGCGCTCGGCAATGGTATCGGCGTGTTCCTGCTCTTCGGTCGCGTGCTGCGCGAATTCCGATGCAACGGCTTCCGAATGGATGCCCTTCGCCATGAAGTAATGGCGTTTATAACGCAGCGTGCAGACGATCTCCGTGGCGAGTGAATCGTTCAATAGCTTCAGCACGACTTCCTTGTCAGCGCCGTATGTCGACGTAACTGAGCCATCGTCCATATGCTGACGCGCGTTGGCGCGGATTTTTTCCATGTCCAGTACGAAAGGATCGGACTTGCTGCCGGCTTCTTTCGATTGTGCGGGTGCAGCTTTTACAGCAGAGGATTTCGACATTGATGTGCTCCAGAAAGAGAATGGATCTTTTGTTCGGCGGTTGGACGGGTTCGTGGAGGCAGCCTCGCTGGACAAACACATGGACCGCCATCCACAGTCGCTTTCAGTACCGCTCGCATACGGCGTGCCTGCTCGCGAACATCACGTTCGGAATACACCCAGCAGCAACGTAACAACGAAAACCACGAGAAAGATGTAGAAAAGGATCTTCGCAATCTCTGCAGCGCCTGCTGCAATGCCGGTAAAGCCGAACACAGCCGCGATAATCGCAATGATGAAGAAAACAACGGCGTAATGAAGCATGGCGATCTTCCCTCCTGTGAGTTCTTATAGGCTTCGGATCAAGCATTGAATCCGGCTTTCGGGATGAGTCGAGTCGCTTTAAATAACGGTGGTTAAGACCGCTAATCGACAATTTTCTTCGACACGATAAAGCCGAGCACAAGGAACACGACGCACAAGATCAGGAACAGCACGAACAGGAACTTCGCGATACTGGCCGCGCCCGCTGCCACGCCGGTGAAGCCGAGCAAACCAGCGATAACTGCGACGATGGCGAAAAACAATGCCCACTTCAACATGATCCGTTCCCCAATAAGGATGACTAGTAACAGGATGTTAGCGAGGCGGTCATGAGGCGGCATCTGGATGCACGCCGTTTTTCGTGTAGGACTTCACCGACAAACGCTTTCAACTTCAATTCACTTCCGGCTAATGCGGCTTGGCGCCAATCAGCGCTGATTAACGTAAGTCAGCGCAATTCGATCGGCCCTATACGGCGTGAAAAGTTACACTGGCCGCACAGAAAACCCGGCAGCTCCCTATGACTTCCTCTTTACACGAAGGCGGCGCGACGAATCCGGCGGCGGGCGTCACGCGGCGCGCAACCCGGTTCAGCGCGCGTCTGAATGGCTGGATGCGCCGCTGGAGTTGGGCCGTCGCGATGACCGTCGCTATTGTGATTACTGTTGGCGGCCTGGTGATACTCGAATCCGGCCGCATGCGGATTGCCGCGGAATACGAGACCGCGCTCGACGCGAAAGGTGCTACCACCCAGTTGACCGCGCTAGCGGCGGATATCGCGTCCCTGACTGCCGATGAACGCGCGTTCCGTCTCGCGCCCGACAACACCTACACCGACCACTACAACGCGGCGGCAGCGCGGATCAAACAAACGGTTGCGTCGCTCGATGCGTACTATCGGCGCAAAGCGGACGACACCGCGCTCGCCAGTTTCAACCAGGTCAGCACGATCCTCGACGCGCGAATCAACTCGGGACTCGCTGCCCGCTCGGGTTCAGACAGCGCATCGAGCACCGATATCCTCGACAGCGCGCTCGCCCTGCTGCGTCTGAATGAAGAACGGCGGGCGCAGTCCGCGCTCGACGCGAGCCGCGCCGACCAGCGCATTTCCACGTTCTGCGTGGGCGCGTTGTGCGCGTTGAATATCGTGTTGTTCCTGCTGTTGTTTCGCAATCTCGGTATCCAGTTGGACAAGCAAGACCGGGTGCAGCAAAAACTGATTACGCAACAGGAAGAGCTCGACCAGCTCGTGTTTGATCGCACGCGGCAACTTGAAGCCCTTGCATGGCATTTGCAATCGGTGAGTGAAAACGAGAAGACCCAGCTTGCCCGCGAACTGCACGATGAACTCGGTTCAATCCTGACGGCCAGCAAGATGGATGTGGCCTGGGTCAACAACAAGCTAAAGGGCGCCGAGCCCGCGATGGCCGAAAAACTGGGCCGTGCGCTGGCGAATCTCGATCAGGGGATTGCGCTGAAGCGGCGGATTATCGAAGACATGCGGCCAACCGTTCTTGCCAATTTCGGACTGGTCACGGCGCTGCGAACCCTCGCCGATGAAACCGCGCAACGCACCGGCTGGACGCTTGAACTCGCGCTCCCCGATGACGACATCAAGCTCGGCGAAGAAGTCGAAATCGCGTTGTTCCGGGTCGCGCAGGAATCGCTGACGAACGCGGCCAAATACGCGCGGGCATCGAGTGTGTCGATCGCGCTGGCGCTTGATGACGTGAGGGTATCGATGCATATAGCCGATGACGGCGTTGGCATTCGCCCGCAGGACCTGCAGCGCACGCACACGCATGGCCTGCTGGGGATGCGCCAGAGGGTCAGCGCGCGCGGCGGGCGTATTGAAATCGAACGGCGTGTTCCGCACGGAACCGATATTCGTGTCACCATGCCCCGCGCGCGTAACTTCGACGCATAAGGATGGAAAGTGGACGGCCTGTTGGCTTTTATTGGCGGGCGCTCGCACTTAGTTTGTAGGACGGTGCCGACATCAGTTGCAGACTGCACCTACACGATAAAAACATCCGCGCCTACAGCTTGCGATCGCGCAGTTTTTTATGATTCATCGGACCGGTGTGGCCGATTAAAGAAGTGGTAGCCGCGGGTTTTTGGTGCTGGTTTGATCACGTGAGTTGATCCCGGCGGCCGCTTCCGCGATCGGTCTTAGCCAAGGCCACAATGTGTCCGGTATTTGCTTTTGCAGCCGCTTTCGTTATTCGCTTTCGCTGCTGGACATCGAGTGGCCAGGATTCGAACATCGGGTACGCGTTCAAGGCCGAACCGCCAGCGTACCTGCATCAAACTCAAGGGGAATTGCTCATGACTCGAATTATCGCTTTGCTGTTGATCGTTGGATCCGCCGCACTCGCAGCTTGCAACACAGTGGCCGGCGCCGGCCAGGACCTGTCAAAGGGCGGCAACGCCATCACGAATTCGGCCGATAAGCACAACGCCGAGTAAGTGAGAAAGCCAGCGACAAAGGCTTAGCGGTCAGTGACCGACGGCAATTTGTTGCCCACCTGAATCGGAACCGGCCGCGGAATTCGCCAAGATGACGATCAAAAGAACCTCCCTTTGCGGAGGTTCTTTTTTTGCGTCTTAGCGAAAGACATGCGAATTTGCATCAGTTGGCAGTGAAGCATCCAGTCTTTTATTGGACGGGGCCACAAAGTGAACTCCCGAGACCTAAGACCATAACTAGAGTTTTGTGCTGCACTATATCCAGAGTTTTGTGCTTTTTTCAGCGCGCGGTTGTGCGCAAAATTTGGCTAAAGCCAATGCTGAAAGGGCTCACAGCCAATTTTAAGGCTAACGCTTTCATGCGCAAAATGATGTCATGCCCGGTCCTTTTCTTGTTTGATTGATGAGAAATCATGCTGCCGGCCAAGCCCTGAATTTCCATCTTCGCCCTGCGACTTGCGCAACTCAAAAAAACAGCGGCCCGTTTCTCCGGATTTGCTCCGAACGGTCCGCCGTTTTTGAAGTGCCGGTTGTCTGCCGTCGTCCCGCCGTCCTCAAACCAGACCGCGCCTCTTGTAATCGAACCAGAACGACAAAGCCACGCTCGCCAGGATGATGAGGGTCGCCATCACGGTCCACTTCGTGATCACCTCGCCGAGAAACAGCGCGCCTATCACCACGGCCACCACCGGATTCACGTACATGCAGCTGCTCGCGATAATCGGACTCGTGTGGCGAATCAGGTACGCATACGCGACATACGCGGCCATCGAGCCGACGAGCATCAGGTACAGGTAAGCCATGAACGGCGTGAAGCCCATGCTCACGATACGTTCGCCGGACACCCACGCAACGATAGTCGCCATCGCACCTCCAAGGCTGATCTGCAATGCCGTCGATACCAACAAATCAGACGGCAGCTTCAGACGCCCCGCGAGAAACGAACCGCCCGCCCAAAAGAGCGCGCCGCAAAGAATCGCAAGACTGCCTGCAGTCGACCCCGACGACGGATCACCGTGATTCAGTAACGCAATTCCGACCAGCCCCAGCCCGACGGCGACCCACTCGCCCTTCGCCACTTTGCGGCCTGCAATGGCGGCAATAACCGTGGCGAACAGCGGCACGGTCGCCACCATGACGGCAGCCGTGCCGGTCTCGACCGTGCGCATACCGAACGCAAGCATCCCGCTCGACAAACCCACGAGCAACGTTCCGACAGCCGCAGCGTTTCGCACTTCGGCGAAAGTCGGCCAGACCGGATCACGGCGCGCAGCGAAGATGAACAAACCAATGCCGGCGAACAAGTTGCGCAACCCGGACAGCATCAGCGGAGGGAACGATTCCAGCGACAGATGCACCGCCATGTAGGTCGAACCCCATACGATGTACACCACGCAGAGGGCAAGCGCCACGCGGCCGCTGCGAGTCGCGGGAAGCCGGAAGGGGAAATGGTTGGGAAGATTGAATGGCCGACGCGCGGGGGTATCGGCGACAGATTGTGTACTCGTCACGTCCGGCAGCACGTCCGGCGACGGCGACGCAGCGTCGGCTGCTGCCTGCGGAAACGGCAGCACGTCAGCCAAAGGCTGTGACTGCGGTGGCACGAAGGGGTGGGGTGGCGAATCGGAATCCGGCAATCGCGGCGGCAGCGGTGTAGACATCCGTTACTCCGCGGCGAAGATGATTGCAACGCCAGCCGGCCGGATGGCCAAGCTCGCAGTCAACCTGACAGGCAAGCTGAAAAACACCGGTTTCGCTTCGCCCGAAACCAGGCAAAGTGAAGAACGGCGCGTATGCCGCTTGAGCATCGCGGCAAAACGGGCAAGGCAGGACAACATGTCGGAAGCAGAAAAAAGGGTCGGGCAACAACGTGCCGAAGCTCGATAACGGCTTGAAAGCCGGCATGAGCCGCCGCGAGTCTGGTGCGTTTCGGTAAAAAATGTCGAAGCGCGTCCGGGAAAACACGGTGGTCGCCATTATGCAGTAAGCAATGCACACGCACGCGTGAGTGTTACAGATGGTTGCCAACACGCTACGGCGAGGTGTATTGTTGCGGCTGCTAACGCGGGGGTCCTGCGCTGCATATCGGCATCCATCGCTGGATTGCCGGTGTGTCGCGGGTGAGAAATACCCTTTGAACCTGATCTGGATAATGCCAGCGCAGGGAAGCGTTCGGATTTCGCAGCGCTTGGGGTCTTCAGGGTCTATCTCTTCCTCGCGCATCCCCGCCAAGTCCGCTCGTCTCCCCTCTGCTTTTCTCCAGTCTCCCAGCGCTAGCGTTTGACTCAGCCGTTTCTCGTGCGGTCTCGTGCCATTGGGTGCAATTTCGTGCGCGTGGCGTTTATCGCCGGCCGGCTGGGAAACATCCGTCCCCACAGCAACCAACTGCATGGGACCGGAAGAAGCGCAAGGGACCGGAGCAGGCACTCAATGGCTAACTCCGGCCGACACGCTAACTCCGGTCGACACAGGAGAGCCGCATGAATGCCAACCCGAAATTCCTGTCTGACGACGCCGTCGTCGACGCTGCCGCCATCGCGCCGCTGCCCAATTCACGCAAGATCTACGTGACGGGCTCGCGTCCCGACATCCGCGTGCCGATGCGCGAAATCACGCAGTCCGACACCAACGAAAGTTTCGGCAGCGAAAAAAATCCGCCGGTGTATGTCTACGATTGCTCCGGCCCGTATTCGGATCCGGACGCCAAGATCGATATCCGCTCGGGTCTGCCGGCCGTGCGCCAGGGATGGATTGAAGAACGTGGCGACACCGAGTCTCTCGGCGGCCTCTCGAGCAATTTCGGTCGCGAGCGCGCCGCCGATCCGGCCACCGCCGACCTGCGTTTCAAGGGTTTGCATCGCACGCCGCGTCGCGCCGTACCGGGCAAAAACGTCTCGCAGATGCACTACGCGCGCCAGGGCATCATCACGCCGGAAATGGAATACATCGCGATCCGCGAAAACCAGCGCCGCGCTGAATATCTGGAATCGCTGCGCACGAGCGGCCCGAACGGCGAAAAACTCGCCGCGATGATGGGCCGCCAGCACCCCGGTCAAGCGTTCGGCGCACAGGCTTTCGGTGCCAACGCGCCCAAGGAAATCACGGCTGAGTTCGTGCGCGAGGAAGTGGCCCGTGGCCGGGCGATCATCCCGGCGAACATCAACCACCCGGAAAGCGAGCCGATGATCATCGGCCGCAATTTCCTGGTGAAGATCAACGCGAACATCGGCAACTCGGCGGTGACGTCGTCGATCGGCGAAGAAGTCGACAAGATGACCTGGGCGATCCGCTGGGGCGGCGACACGGTCATGGATCTCTCGACCGGCAAGCATATCCACGAAACGCGCGAATGGATTATCCGCAACAGCCCGGTGCCGATTGGCACGGTGCCGATTTATCAGGCGCTCGAAAAGGTCAACGGCAAGGCCGAAGACCTGACCTGGGAAATTTTCCGCGACACGCTGATTGAACAGGCTGAACAAGGTGTGGATTACTTCACGATCCACGCCGGCGTGCTGCTGCGCTACGTGCCGATGACCGCAAACCGCATGACGGGCATCGTCTCGCGCGGCGGCTCGATCATGGCTAAATGGTGTCTGGCTCATCACAAGGAAAGCTTCCTGTATGAGCATTTCGAGGACATCTGCGAAATCATGAAGGCCTACGACGTGAGCTTTTCGCTCGGCGATGGCCTGCGTCCCGGCTCGATCTACGATGCCAACGACGAAGCCCAGCTCGGCGAACTGAAAACGCTCGGCGAGCTGACGCAGATCGCGTGGAAGCATGACGTGCAGGTGATGATCGAAGGTCCGGGCCACGTGCCGATGCAGCTCATCAAGGAGAACATGGACCTGCAACTGGACTGGTGCGACGAAGCGCCGTTCTACACGCTTGGGCCGCTCACCACGGATATCGCGCCGGGTTACGACCACATCACGTCGGGAATTGGCGCCGCGATGATCGGCTGGTTCGGCACGGCCATGCTCTGCTACGTCACGCCGAAGGAACACTTGGGCCTGCCGAACAAGGACGACGTGAAGACCGGCATCATCACGTACAAGCTCGCGGCACACGCGGCCGATCTGGCGAAGGGTCATCCGGGTGCTCAGGTGCGGGACAACGCTTTGTCGAAGGCGCGCTTCGAATTCCGCTGGGACGACCAGTTCAATCTCGGACTGGACCCGGACAAGGCACGGGAATTCCACGATGAAACCCTGCCGAAGGACTCAGCCAAGGTCGCGCATTTCTGCTCGATGTGCGGTCCGCACTTCTGTTCGATGAAGATCACCCAGGACGTCCGTGAATATGCGGCGAAACAAGGGGTATCGCATATCGAGGCGCTTAAGCAAGGCATGGAAACGAAGGCGATCGAGTTCGTGAAGAAGGGCTCTGAGATTTACCAGCGCACTTAAAAAACGGCCGGGCGCCTGCAAGGGCGCGAGATCCAGTGATGATTAAGAGCGGCCTGTCGCATGCCATATGCGACAGGCCGCTTTTCGTTTGAGAAGCTCAGACAAATTTGTCTGCCGAATACGATGATCGGGCACTGTTTCTGCTTCTTGATTGAAAGAATCGGCAGGAAATATCCCTCGCCGGTCTAACAGCAACCCGCGATTTATCGTTTTTGGAGAGTTGAAATGGACAAGATCAAACAGGTTGGCGCTGCTGCTCTCATCGCCGCACTTCTCGGCGGCCTGTCTGCATGCGACCAAATGAGTACCCGTCAACGCGATACGGCGGTCGGCGCGGGCGTCGGCGGCGTAGCGGGCGCAGCACTCGGTGGCAGCGCGTTGTCGACAGTGGGCGGCGCGGCCGCAGGCGGCTTGATTGGTAATCAGGTCGGCAAGTAAGTTGGCGGTGAATTGATACGTTTTGTTCGAACTGCTTTGTCCGGTCGCCGTGCTAAAACACTGCGGCGATCGGGTAGCAACGAATCTCAATGTTTGAGCCGTCCACAACCAGGGCAAGTGGAACCGATCGAAACATTGGGTAACCGCCCTGCACTTTCCCGCATTTCGGCGATGCGCTAGGCTCCTGGCATCCCGTTCATTCGAACGGTCGCGTTTCGACGCAATGAGGAGTCGCACCATGAGCCCAAAGCTCGCACTATCCGCCCTTGTGGGCGCTTTGAGCTTGAGCGCTTGTTACGTCGTGCCGTACGGTTCGTATGGTTATTACCCGGCGTATCCGACCTATCCGGGCACGCCGGTAGTCAGCACAGCGCAAACGCAACAAGAAATTCCCGTTGAGCCAGCGGGCGCGCCCGGCACCGGCTATGTGCAGCAGAATTATCAAGGCGCCGATAACACCCCGGCGTCCGCGTATGCCTCAACCATGCAACCGCCGCAGCAATACGCCGCGGCCCCGCCAGTAGTCTATGCGCCGTATCCCGCTTATTACCCGAGCTATCCGGTCTATGCGCCCTATCCGGCCTACCCAGCCTACTACGGCGGCTACGGATATCCCGCATATGGCTATGGGTCCTCCCTGTCGATCGGCTTTGGCTGGGGCGGCGGTGGGCGCGGACATTATTATCGGCACTGAAGGCATGACTGAGCGGTATCACTGAGCGCACACCCTCCGCGTTTCCCCTTGGGCGAGCCTTACCCGTTCGATGTAACCCTTTCACACAAACCGCGCTGTCATAGCGCGGTTTGTGTTTACACGTCCGAGTTGATTACGACGTCCAATCGCGCCAGTAGTGCGCCACGGGCGGCTCCACGGCAGTCCCCGTGATGTGGCACGATTTTCGCTGTGATCCCTGTTCGCAGCGCCACTCCGGACGCTGCCGCCGCAGGAATCCTCATCATGCTGGTCTTCGCGCTGGTCCTACTCTGGCTTGCCGCCTGCCTAGGCGTAATCTCCGTCTGGGTATTGCGCTCGGTTTCGTTCGACTCCCCTAAGACCGGGGCCGATGCATCAGAGATGCATGAACCCACTACACGCTGAAGCTTCGATGGACGTTCGAAGGACCCAAGGTATGGTTAATCCTTCCTTGACGCGCGCCATCCTCGCCCTATGCTTAGTCCAGACGCGTTAGGCAAGCGCTTAGTTACAGCCGTGCGTCGGGCGTCGGCGCGCTTTTTGCAAGGCGAACGAAGCTCACGGGGCTACCAGTACCGGTCGCCATGACTGGAGAACGCAACGCGTTCAACAAAATAATCATCAAAATAAAACCAGGAGACGATATGTTTCATCAGATTCTGACGCCGGTCGGCGGCTCGCTCGGCTTGTCCTTTCTCGTCGCGGTGCTGCCTATCGCGGTCGTGCTGGTGCTGCTCGGTTGGGCGCGCCGGCCCGCCTGGCAAGCGTCGCTCGCCGGCTTGGTCGTTGGTATAGTCATCGCCATCGCCGTGTGGCATTTCCCCGTGGGCCTCGCGATCGATTCTGTCGCGGCGGGCGCTGTGTTCGCCGTCTGGCCGGTCATGTGGATCGTCTTCACTGCGATCCTGCTCTATAACATCGCGCAACGCTCCGGCCGCTTCGAAGCGTTCCGGGTATGGATGATCGACAATCTCCCGAACGATAGGCGCATCGTTCTGGTGGTGATCGGCTTCTCCTTCGGCGCGCTGCTGGAAGGCATCTCCGGATTCGGTACGCCAATCGCCATTACGAGTTCGCTGCTGATCCTGCTCGGCTTTCCGACGCTCGAAGCGCTCACCTTCACGCTGATCTTCAACACTGCGCCGGTCGCGTTCGGCGCGCTCGGCGTGCCGATCACCGTGCTTGGCGCCGTGACCCATCTGTCGCCTGACCTGCTCGCCAAGATGGTCGGCCGCCAGTTGCCGTTCTTCGCCCTGCTGCTGCCGTTTTATGTGATCGGCGTGTACGCGGGCTTTCGCAACATGCTCAAGATCTGGCCGGTGCTGCTGGTCTCCGGCGGAGCGTTTTCGCTCACGCAATTCATCACGTCGAACTACGTCAACTATTCGCTGACTGACGTGCTGTCGTCGATGGTGTCGCTGATCCTCACCATTGCATTCCTGCGCGTATGGAAACCGGCACCGGACGAACGTTTTGCCGTCAACGTGGACCGGGCCAATCAGGTGCGCGGCAAGCTTTCCGGTGGCCACGGCTGGGTGCCATGGATCGTGGTATCGGTGGTGGTGATCGTGTGGACGATCGCAAAGATCTTCCTGATCGGCGATGTCAAAGTGCCATGGCCGGGTCTCCACAACGCCGTCTTTATCACGCTTTATAACCAGCCTTACGGTGCGATCTGGGACTTCCAGCCGCTCGCGACGGGTACTGCGATCTTGTTGGCATCGATCATCACTGCCCTGATCGTGCGGTTGCCCGCGAGCGAGTTCGGTGCGTCTATCGTGGATACGTGGATCCAGACGCGCATCGCCATTCTGACGGTGGCGACCATTGTCGGACTCGCGTACCTGATGAACTACTCCGGCATGAACTACACGCTGGGACTGGGCGTGGCGTCGGTGGGAGCGTTCTTTCCGCTGGTGTCGGCGTTCCTCGGCTGGGTGGCGGTGTTCCTGTCCGGTAGCGATACCTCCGGCAATGCCCTGTTCGGCAATCTGCAAGTGGTCGCGGCACGGCAGCTCAATCTGAACCCAATCCTGATGGCCGCGACGAATTCATCCGGCGGCGTGATGGGGAAAATGATCTCGCCGCAAAACATCTCGACGGGTGTAGCCACCACCGAACTTAAAGGCAAGGAAGGCGTGGTTTTCGCGAAGACCTTCAAGCACTCCATCCTGTTGACCGTGCTGCTCGGCGTGCTGGTCTGGCTGCAGCAGAATGTGCTGACGTGGATGATTCCGCATTGAGGAGAAAGCGGGCGAGCTTCCTGAACTTCGCGAGGTTGTTTTGATCTTCGATAGCCCCGCCACTCGTGTATGCGAGTGGCGGGGCTTGGGCTTCTGATGCGAGCACGGCGATGGAGTCGGTAAGCGTCGAGCGGGCCAAAAGCCGAATACCGTACGAGACATCCCGCCTGCACTCACTCTCCCACCACCCTTCCCCGCGTTGCCTTCACCGCGCCTCGCCGCACTTTTCCATCGACTCTTCGTAACTGCGACGCCCGCGTAGGTTTTGTCGCCACGCGCGTACGGCGTGTCACGCTGACGCGCTGGATCATTTCGTCGAGGCGCGCCAGCGCCGCCGCGCGATTCATGTCCTGCGTGCGGTGTTCCTGCGACTTGATGATGATCACGCCTTCACGCGTGATGCGACTGTCGCGTAATGCGAGCAGACGCATCTTGATCGTTTCCGGAAGCGACGACGCCTGGATGTCGAAACGAAGGTGAATGGCGCTCGACACCTTGTTGACGTTCTGCCCGCCCGCCCCCTGTGCACGCACGGCGCTCAGCTCGACCTCGTTCGGCTGGATTACATACTCGATCGAATGATTCACAATGCCGCCTCCGCGATGCGCGCGGCGAGACCCGAGTCACGCCGAGTGGGTGTCCGGACGGCCTGTGCGAAGACATCCGTCGAGCCGATCACATCGATGCGGCTACGCGCCCGCGTGATCGCCGTATAAACCAGTTCCCGCGACAACATGCGGCCAAACGCGCTCGGCAAGACCAGCGCGGCGTGATCGAATTCCGAGCCCTGCGATTTGTGGACCGTCAGCGCAAACGCCGTGTCGTGCGGCGGCAACGCAGCGGGCGAGAGCATCCGTAACGTGCCGTCGGCCATCCGGAAGCAGACCTGCATCGCGCCACTGGCCGCCGGTAGCGCGATGCCGATATCGCCATTGAACACGCCCAGCGCGTAGTCGTTGCGCGTCACGATCACCGGCCGCCCCGCGAACCATTGAGCGCCTGCGCTCAGCGTGACGGAAGCAGCCGCCCGGACCCACGCCGATACGCGCGCGTTGATTTCATCGACGCCACGCGGCCCGTGACGCGTAGCAGCGAGAATACGAAAGCGATTGAGCGCATCGAAAAGCGGTGCTGCCCCGGTTCCCGCGTTGAGCGTTTCGGCGAGCGTTCGCGCGTACTGTTCGAAACCGGCGTTCAGGAGCGCCAGCGTGCGCTCGGAGAGATGAGGTCCCGTATCGTCGATAAGCAATGCCGCCTTGGCAGGGTTGTCCAGGTTGTCAAGCGTCAAGGCGCTCAGCGCGTCACCAACAGAACCGCGACGGATCGCGACTGACAATCTGCCTATATCCGAATCCAGACCGAACCGATAATTACGCTGCAACCAAACAACGCAATCGGTCAACGGACTTATCACGGTTTGGTCGAGTGCAACGGGCGCCGCCGGATGCCAGTCGACTTCGGGCAAGCCGGCGAACACCTCGTAAGCCTCGTTGCCATCGTCGGGGATCAGATAACCGGGTTCGTCGATCCACATGGGCTCCGTTTCAAGCAGCGCCGCCTGAATATCCGCATCAGTTTCGCGAGCACTCGGCAACGCGGCGATGAACTGCGCTGCCGGCATCGACAGCGCCGCAGCGATTCGTGCCGAGCCTGAATCGCTGAAAACCGGCCTCGCGCTCAGTTCCGCGAACACAGCGCCCGCTTCCACCGCGGCAAGCTGATCCTTGTCGCCGAGCATCACCAGCCGCGCGCCGGGCGCGACCGCTTCGAGAAGATGCGCGGCGAGCGCGACATCGATCATCGACGCCTCGTCGATCACGATCACATCGAACGGCAGCGGATTGTCGCGATGATGCCGGAAGCGCCCGTTCGCCTGTGTGCCAAGCAAACGCTGCAGCGTGAACGACGTGCGCGGCAAACGCTCGGCCAGTTCTGGCGGCAACACACTGGCGCGTTCGGCCAGTGCCTCCTGCATGCGCTGCGCCGCTTTACCGGTAGGCGCCGCGAGCGCGATGCGCAAAGCCGGGTTTTCGTCGAGCAGACACGCGAGCACGCCGACAACCGTCGTTGTCTTGCCCGTTCCCGGACCGCCGCTTACGATCGTGAGGCGCCCGGACAACGCCACGAGCGCGGCCACGCGTTGCCAGTCGATGTTGTCATCGTCGTTCTCTGACGCTGCGAAATAGCGCCCTACGCGCGCTTTTAGCTCAGCAGGATCGGGCGGATTGGCCGACACCTGGGCACGCTCGACCAGCGCTCGCGCGAGCCGCCGTTCGTAGTCGAAATAGCGGGCGAGATAGATGCGCCGGCTGGAATCGATAACGAGAGGAAGCAGATCCGCAGCGGCTTTATTTCCATCGCATACCACGCCGCTTGCCAGCAACGCCGCATGTACCGTAGAGCTGGTTTCGCCATATCGCTGCGCGAGCGAATCGAGCGCGATACATACGTGCCCTTGGGTCGTCGCCCGGCTGACTGCAAACGCCGCGCGCTGAGCCCAGCGTACATTGCCGGCGTTTCCCTGAAGGCGCTTCGATAACCCGCCTATCCGCCGCGCGAATCCGTCGGCGAGCGCAATGTTGTCGTCGGAGACAAGAGTCAGGTCGGGCGCGTTCATGCGGCAACTCCTTGCATCAGTCGATCGATCGCCTCGATCAGTTCCAGCGATGGCTTGCCAACATGCACGCCCGCAGGCCTGTCACCGTCGCGCCAATCCGGTCGTACGCCGCGCACGAACAAATACAAATATCCGCCGATGTGCCGCTCAAACGCGTAGTCACGCAACCGCAATCGCAAATAACGATGCAGCGCGACCGTGTAAAACAGCGCCTGCAAGTGATAGGCATGCGAGGCCATGGCGGCGTGGAGAGCCTTGTCGCCGTAATCGGCGGGCGTCAGCCCAAGATGATTCGACTTCCAGTCGACGATCCAGAAACGCCCTTCATGTTCGACAATCAAGTCGATGAACCCCTTGACGTAACCGCGCAAGGTTCCGGCTTCCAGCGCGACGTCGGAGAAGCCGTGCGCGACGAGCACGCGCCGCAACGCCGTGAAATCCAGCGATTCCGCCGGGAACAGGAACTCCAGTTCATTCATGCGCCGCTTGGTGGGAATTGAGTCGAGGCGCATGCCGGGTACAAGTTCGGTTGCCACTGTATCGGCGAGCAGACGCAACATCATCGCGGGCAGGTTCGCGGCTAAAGAGTCAAACGCGGAAGTGGGAATGGGATGTTCACGTAACGCATTCTTGATCGCTTCAGACCACGTTTCAGAGTCTGTGAAATCCGCGAGTTCGTACATTCGATGCAGGCATTCACCCGCCGACGGGCCGCGCGGAAACAAGAGGATATCGTCGGTGCCGAGCTGGATCGGAGGCAATGGAGTTTCAATTTGCGCAAACGCCGCAATTGCATCGATGCGCTCGTCGTGGTCAGGACATTCATCGGTAGGCTGCGCCTGATTCGATTCCTCGCGCGCACCGGCCGCGATCATGGAGCTGAAGCTGGCGGTCCGCCAACTGTCACGCAACACGCGACGGCTGGTTCGCGGCTGCGGCGTGAAGCCCGCATCGCGATTCACCACGAGCGGCTCGCGCACGTCGATCACAGGCAAGGGCTCGACGGAGATGGAACCCGTCGCAAGCGCTTGCCAACTTCCGATTACGTCGTCTTCTTCGGGCGGCTCGCCAAGCCAGTCGTTGAACTCACGGCCAGCGCCCGCGATCAGCCAGTTCAGCACGCTGCGCCGCGATTCCTTCGCCGATTTCCCGATCAAATAAACACCTCCGACCAGATAACACTTGTATACAGCGCGCGTGAGCGCCACATACACGAGCCGCGCGCGTTCGGCCGCCTGCTCGCGCGTGGCGAGCGCGGACGCGCGTTCACCCTCTTCGTCGGTATAGCCGTAATGCAATATGGCCGTGCCGTCGTCGTGATATTCACGTGCATCGGGCAAGCCTGTAGACGGCGGGTCGCGCAACGCCCCATCGTTCAGGAATGGGCAGAACACGACCGCGTATTCCAGGCCCTTCGATTTGTGCACCGTGACGATCTGCACGAGATTGCGGTCGGACTCAAGGCGCAATTGCGCGTCTTCTCCGCCGCCCTGCTCCGCGCGCTGCGCCGCCAGCCAGCGCAGCGTGGGCGCAATGCCAGGTTGAACCGCGCCGCGCGCCTGGATCAACTCGGCCAGATGATTGACGTTGGTCAGGCGGCGCTCGCCGTCCGGCCCGGCAACCAGCCGTTGCGCGAGCAGCAGCTCACGCGCGAGCGTGCGCCACATCACCGCAAAACCACGTTCGTGCCACAGCATCCTGTAACGCGAGAAACGTTCGACCCAGCTCATGGCATCGATTGCGGCGGAGCCTTCAACGGCTTCGCTATGCTCCATGTTCCACAACGCGGCTGCATCGAGCCCGAGCCAGTCCGTTGCGAGCGCCGCGCGCAGGCGGCGCAAGTCGCCAGGGGTATCGATAGCAGCCAGCAAGCGCTCGATCTGCTCTGCATCGAACGTACCGAATACCGATGCCTGTGCCAGTTCCACGCTGCCCACGCCCCAGCTTGCGAGGACCCGTTTCACGAGACTGCCCTGCCGATGCGTCTGCACAAGCACAGCAATCTGGCCGGGCGACAGGGGCTTCTCGCCTATCGTCACTTCGCCGTTCTGAGCGCCGCGCAGCAAACGCACGATCTCTGCCGCGCAGGCCTCCGCCGCCTGGCGGTTGGCATTCGTTTTCGACAGCGTCGAATCGCCTTGCGGCAACATCCATACGCAGAAATCAGCGGTATCGGAATATGCGGCGGACGCGGTGTTGTCATTGAATGGCTTGCGCTCGCGCGTGCCTGCACGCACTGGCGAGTACGTCAGTCCATCGAGAATGAACGCCGCAGGGTTCGCACCGAAAATCCGGTTGCAGGCATCGATGATCGGCTCAGTCGAACGCTGGTTCACCGCAAGCGTGTATCTCGCCGATGCCTGCTTGCGCGCCGTCAAATACGTATGCAGGTCGGCGGCACGAAAGCTGTAGATGGCCTGCTTCGGATCGCCGACCAGGAACAACGGCCCTTGCGGCGCGAAGATGCTGTTGAAGATCGCAAATTGCAGCGGGTCCGTGTCCTGGAATTCATCGATCAATGCAGCCGGATAACGAGCCCGAAGTGCATCCGCGAGCCACGGATTGGCATCCAGCGCCTGATACAGATTCGACAGCAAGTCGTCGAACGACACCACGCGCCTCGTCCGCTTGCGCACCGCCAGTTCCAGCGGCGCGTAGTCGAGCCACTCGCGCACGATGCCAAGCCATGCCGCGCGCTGCGCCGCTTCCGCGGCGGCAGCAGCGGCAGCCAGCGTCTCGGCGTGATCGAAGAACGGATGCAGCGGCGGCTCGTTCTTCACCTTCGTGCCTTTCTTCAACGCGCTCGCCGTGAGCTTCAGCGCTTCTTTCGGCGGAGCGGCATGACAATCGTTGTCGGCGAAATAGTCGGACCATGCAGCAATTGCTGCATCGATCAGCGTGCGTTTGTGCGTGGTCTTGCTGAGCTTCGCTTCGGCGTCGATCAGCAACTGCACGATGGCGTCGCGCTCGGCATGCCACACCGCGCACGCTGTATTGAACAACGCCTGCGCGTCCTCACGGCCGGCAAGCTCGGACTCACCCCAGCGCAACGTGGCAAGCGGCTTTTTAAGCCGACGCGACAGCTGTGCATCAAGCGATGCCGGTCCGGCGCCCTTGCTCACAAGCCAGGCCGCAAACGATGTATCCCGCGCTGCCGCCGGCTCGACCCGTTCACGCCAGAAGTCCGCTGCCATCTCGAAGCGCAATGCGCTGTCGTCAGCTTCCAGTTCGAACGCGAACGGCATGGTTGCAGCGAACGGCGCCTCTTGCAATGCACGCTGGCAAAACGCGTGGATCGTGTGGATGGCAGCCTGATCGAAGGTATGCAGGGCAATCCTGATGCGCTTGAGCGCTTCGTCAGGATCAACGCGTTCAAGCGTAGTCTCGAACAAGCGATCGAGGAACGCGTCGCCCGCGGTGTCGCCGGTTTCCATCGCGTGCGCGATTTGTACGAGCCGCGAACGGATGCGTTCATGCAGTTCAGCCGTGGCCGCTTTCGTGAACGTCACCACCAGGATTGCGTCGGCAGCGAGCTTCTTTTCGAGCAGGAGCCGAACGTACAGCGCGCAGATGTTCCACGTCTTGCCCGTTCCCGCTGACGCTTCGATCTGGTTCACGCCGTCGAGCGAACATTCGAAGACGTCGAGTTCGCCGGCCGTGTCGGTCGTTAGTGTGGTTGATTCAGTGCGCGTCATGCGTCGCTCCGCATGTGCTGGATCAACGGTTCGAAGACGATCTTCGCCAACGTAACAAAGGTGTCATCGAGTCTCAGTTCAGCACCGCGAAACGCGATGCGCAACGCGGGGTCGTCGGATTCACCCCGCGTCCTGTCCGATATCCACACGCCCTGCGCCTTGGATTCACTCTCCTTGACCCATGTCCAGGCGCTCTTTGGAAAGAAGCGCAACGGTAAGCGCCGCCCGGCGCGATATAACGCGGCGAGTGTCGCCAAGTGCGCGTGAGGATCGTCGACTGGCGTCAATTCGAAACCACTCGATTGCGCACCGCGACCGTGCCACACAGTGCGTCGCGGGCCATCGGGCAACGCGGCGCAATAGGCCAGATGTGCAAGCCATGCAGAGAGATAGTCGCGAGCGCGCGGCACGTCATATCGGTAAATGATCTGGCCTTCGTCGGTTAGCAAATTCAACGTGCCGTGAAACTGCATAGGCTGTAAAGCGTCGGCTTGCAACGCGGCGTTATAGTGGCCGAACAACTCGGCATCCGGCCAATGTGGCTTGATATCCAGCGTGAACGGCAAGCGCGCCGCGCCTTCTCCCGTCGCGACCCGCACCCGGTTGGCAAGCGAATGCAACGCGCCAATTTCCCGCGATTGCCACACGCCGCCCGTCGCACCGCCTGGCATTTCGGGACTCGCACGCGCGACCCGCCTCGCACGATCGAGCCCGTGCGCTTCATTGTCCGCGTTGAGCGCAAGCAGCGCGGGGAGTACCCGATCGGCCAGCGCTGCACGGCCCGGATATTCGAGCTCGAACGGTTCTGTATCGCCGAGTTCGGTCTCGGCGTCGAAGAGCGAAATGCCGAGCCGATCACGCAAGATCGCGCGCGCCGGATGTCGCCAGAAACGCTCGAAGTCATCGAATGCAACGGGTTCCACTTCTTCTGCCGGCAACGGTTCACTGAAGAACTTCATTGCCGGCTCGATCTTTCCAAGCGCGAGCGCCTGCGCCAGTTCCGCACGCTCCGGCTCGTAGGTGAACAGCGGCGCGCTGAAGTACTCGGGCGCGAACGGCTGCAATGGATGCTCGAACACGAAGCGGGCGCGCGCGCTCGCAAGCTCGTCCGGCGATGCCCCCTCGCCCGCCACCGTTTGTTCCAGATAGTCGAGCAATTCGTCGATCAGCGCGGCGGGCGGCAGCGCGGCGTTGTCGCGAATGCTGCGGCCCGTGTAGGCGATCATCAAACGGTCCCGCGCCGACAACAGCAAGTCGAGGAACAGGTTGCGTTCGTCGTCGCGGCGCTGCCGGTCACCGAGTTTGCCGAAGCTCGCCATCAGGTCGAATTCGTCGGCGCGTGCGAGGCTCGGCAACATGCCGTCGTCCATGCCGAGCAGGCAGACCACGCGATACGGCAATCCTCGCAAACTCGTCAACGACGAGAACGTTACGCCGCCCCACGGGACGCCGCCACGCGCGGCGTCGTCGAGGGCGTCGGTAAGCGCCGAGCGCAGAACTTCGGCGGCAATTTCAGCGTCGACAGCACCTTCGCTCATGGACAGCATTAGTGAATCGAGTGTCGACCGGACGTCGGCAATTGAGTCCGCAAACGGCAGGCCGGCATCGAAGAACTGCGTGAGCGCATCGAGCAGCAATTGGGTCCAGGCCTGCGGCGTACGCGGTGTGGCTATCCGTTCGCCGAACGCATCAATGTCGTCGATAAACCGCGTCAGCCGCCCGAGCAATTCCGCATCCGATCCCTGCGCGCCGCCAACCGGCAGCCATTCGTCGACCGGCGCACCGCCGTCGGGTAGCGCATAACCAAGGAAAAGCCGTGTGAGGGCGTCGGAGAACGTGTGGCGCGCCGCCGGCACGTCCGCGGCAGTGACGGCCGCGGGCGTGAGCCCGCGCCGTGCACCGGCCGCCGCAAGCCACGTCTGCGCAGTTTCCAGCGCGACGGCGTCTATGCCATAACGCGCCGCAACCGCGTCGACCCGCAACCACTCGATCAAATCGGGCGCGCCCACGCTGCGTTCAGGCAACGCCAGCCAGTCGAGCAACACGCGCGCAACCGGGTTTGCCTGCGAAGGCGGCAGACCGGTAATCCGATACGGAATGCGCCTGCGCTCGCCGGCCACACCAGCGGGCGCGGTGCCAAACACGCCGTCGACAAGCGGACCCGCCGCCGCGAGATCCGGAAACGCCACGAGCACATCTGAGGGCTGCAGCCCATCGATCTCGTCGAACCAGCCGAGCAACCGGTCGTGCAACACTTCAAGCTGCCGCGACAGGCTATGGCACACATGGATTTCGATACCGGGTTCGAGCGCTTCGTCAGGCGCTTCAACCTCGTTCAAATTGAGGATCGCGTTCTGCACGCGGGCAAGCCATGTTGGCGCGGGATTCTCCTCAAAATGACTGGCTTCCCGCGACGCGGCGCTCTCCGTCAACTCGCGCAGCATATGCAGTTGCGCCTGCGTCTGGCGTCCCCATTCGGCGAGCAGCGGATGGCCCACCTCCTGAAAATCCAGCTTCCCCGCGAGTTCAAGCTGCTCCACCCGCGCCTCACTCACGATGTCGAACCAGAACTCGCGGCACGGATCGATGGCATAGATGCGCACGTCGATCCATCGCGACAACTCGCGCAACAGCGCAATATGCAACGGTGGCATGGTGGGCAGCGCGAACACGCTCACGCGCTCCGGCCATTCGGCCTTCATCACGGCGTCGAGATCGAGTTTCGGCGATTCGGTCAAGAACCGGTAAGCGGGCGGCGTGGGATCGTGAGCGCCGGAATTCTCGGCGAGATCAGCTAGCAGCGCGCGCCATAGCGAAGCCTGCCAGCGTTCGTCCTCGCGCTGGATTTCCGTGGCGTTCGGCAGGCGCGGACCGTTCGCGTCGATTGCCCCGCCAGCCGACGCCAGGATCGACCCGCCGGCCTGCCATTGCAGCAGCCATTCCGGCCGATACGTCAGATAGTGATCGAACACCGTTGCAATACGGCGCGCGAGTTCGTAACGCATGGAGTCGTCGGCGGCGTCAAGGTAGGCACGCAGCCGCGACGAACTCTCGGGCGCCGCATCCGTCATTGCACCGAGCAAGCGGAAGCAGCGCCACACCAGCCGGTCGGGTGCAAACGGCGATTGCTCGGGCACGGTCAAAACGTCACCTATCCTGGCCCACAACCACTGTGCGAGATAACACAGGTCCACGTTTGCACAGATGCCAAAGCGCGCGGCCATGTCCAGCTCTAGCCGGCGGCGCACCGCGGCACTTGGCACGATGATCGTCTGGCGCGCGAACGGATCGCCGCCATTTAGCGCGAACGCGGCGACGTCGTCGAGCAGCGCCTGCGACAGCGTTTCATGGCGATTCGAATAGAAAAGTTCGAGCATGGATCCTGCTAGGTGGGCATTGAAGGCAACGGCTCGTTCGACTAAGACAACGGACATGTCGCCGAGTGAAACGACAGGATAGCAAAGGCCGTTCTTAACCGGCATTCGTCCGAACGGCCTAGGTTTAGATGCCGTCGAGTTGGGTTAGACTCGAAGCCACATTAAGTCAGGTCCGGATGTCGATAAGGCACTCCGGGGCCATGCCGGGACCTGAGACATTCGAAGACCCGGGCAGCAAATTAGGAAGTCGATGCGTTACTCGCTAGAAATCAGAAAATTCATTTATAGCCAGTACTTCTTCGGTGGCTTGCGGATCGCGCTCGGCGTGTCGCTGCCCGCCATCCTGATGTTGACCGTGTTTCACAATCGTGAACTCGGCTTCACCATTGCGACCGGTGCGCTGGGCGCGAGCGTTGTCGACATGCCGGGGCCGTTGAAGTACAAGCACAACGAGATGCTGGCGTGTACGGTCATCGGCTTCTTGTCGGCGCTGGCTACCGGCATCGCGAGCGCGAACGCAGTGACGCTATGGCTGACCGTCGTGCCGCTCACCTTCGTGCTGTCGCTTGTGGTGGTGTACGGCAACCGCTGGCCGCAGATCAGCTTCGCCACGCTCTTCATGATGATCGTGACGCTGGAGGAGCACTTCACGCCCATGCAGGCGCTCGTCAACGCTTCATGGATCTTGCTTGGCGGCCTTTGGTACACCTACTGGGCGACCTTTGTCAGCCGGTTGCTCGTCTATCGCATCGAGCGCCAGGCGCTGGCTGAGAGCGTGTTCAGATGCGCCGAATACCTGATCGCGCGTTCAGCTTTTTACGATCTGGACGCCAATCTCGACGAGTGTTACCGAAAGCTGATCGAAAACCAGATCGCGGCGGTCGAGCGTCAGGATGCGGCACGCGACATCGTGCTGCGCAACCTGCCGAAACTGCGAAGCGGCAAGCTCGATGCCCGCCGCGTCATGCTCTTCAACCTCTTCATCAACGTAGTCGACCTGCACGAGATGTTCGTGGGAGCGCACACCGATTACCCGCTCGTGCGCAACACTTTCGGCGGGCAGGACATCCTCATTTTCTATCGCGACCTGATGAGAAAGACCGCGCTCGATCTCGAGGACATCGGCCTGGCCGTGCTGCAAAACCGGCCGGCGCGAGCGCGAATCAACGTGAAAGCCGAGTTGCGCGCGATCGAATACGAACTCGACCAGATGCGCCGCCACGACGTGCCGCAGAAAAATCCGGAAGCGTATTCGGCCGTGTCCGCCGCGTTCAGGAGGCTGTGGAGCGCGACACGGCTGATCGACAAAATGCGTCGCCAGACGCGGCATGATCCGAGCATCACGGAAACGGTGATTCGCGTTGATCCAACTTTGTCGCGTTTTGTGTCAAGCCGGCGCGTGCCGTTCATGCAGATTTTCTCGAACCTGACCATGGCCTCGCCGAGCTTCCGGCACGCGCTGCGCGTGACCATTGCAGTGGGCGTCGGATTCTGGCTCGGACGTCTGCTGCCGCTTACCAATGCTTACTGGATCGTGATGACAACCGTCATCATTCTCAAGCCCGGCTATTCGCTCACCAAACAACGCAACGTGCAGCGGATTATCGGCACCGCTATCGGTTGCACGGCGTGCGTCGGGCTAATCCTGGTGGTAAAGGACCCGCACGTCTTGCTGGTTGCCATGTTCGCCTGCATGGTCATGAGTTACAGCTTGCTGCTATTTAATTACACGGCAAGCGTGGTGTTCACATCGGCTTATGTCTTGCTGATGCTGCACCTGCTTGCGCCGGGCGGCATGCGGCTGATCGGCGAACGTGCCATCGACACAGCCGTCGGATGCGCCATCGCCATTGCCGCCAGCCACCTGTTCCCGTACTGGGAATACCGGCTGATGGGCAAGCAAGTACGCGACATGATCGGCGCGATGCGAAGCTATCTCGAGGCTAGCTGGTGGTGGACTGGCAAGCCGTCCGCTCAGGCTGAAGCGAAGAGCCCGGCGGACGCCAATCTTTTCGCCGATGCCAACGCCGGAACAGCGCAAGCAGCAACGGCTGCGCTTGCGCGGGTGGAAGCCGGCGCAACAGAACTCGCGACAGCGGGGAATACGGCTCCTGGCTCGGCGCGTGGAAATGAGGACGGGCTTTCAGCCATTGTCAACGAGCACGTAATTGCGTCGGCGGAGACCGTGGTGTCGAACGGAAGCAACGCAGCAGGGGTCGCGAACAACGAAATAGCCGCCAACCTCAATACACAAGCTGCCGCCGCTTCAGCCATGGATACTTCCGGCGAAGCGCAGCCGCCGGCGTCGGTGAAGCCCGTGGACGGGCCAGACAGGACGCCCGCGGGCGCCACGGTGAACACTTCAGGCCAGCCAACCATCGCCGAAACCAGCAGCACCCGTCCCGCCGTGGCATCGAAGAAAAAAACCGCAGCCGGCGAAAGCGCAACCGCAACCGCTATTTCAGGCGCTTCCGCCGCAGCTGCCATTGCAGCAGAAGCGCTTGACAGCGACTTCCGCTATCGCCTCGCGCGCAAGAATGTGCATATAGCGTTTGCGAATCTCGGCCAAGCGTTCCAACGCATGATGCTCGAACCGAAAGCGCAGCAAAAGTTCGTGCCTGAACTCAACGACCTGCTGATCCGCAGCCACGTGCTCGCGTCGCAGATCACCGCGGCGGGGCCGCTGCTGCAATCGGTTGGAAAATCTGCCGCGGGACACGCGGCGCAGCCCGTGCAGCGCGCGCTGACTGTCATCCGCGACAATCTAACGCAGGCGCAGGACGGTGTGCCCGCACCGGAAGATCAAGCCGAGCAGTCGAAGCTGCTCACGCGCGAACTGGATTCAATGGTGGTTGGCGCTGAGCGCGCCGAAGATATTCCGGTCGATGCCGTTCAGGATCTGAAGCTGCTTGCGCATCAGTGCAAGCAAATGCTGACGGCGTCGCTCTTGATTCGCAAGGACGCGAGCCTGATCAATCTGCCGGAGTGACCGCGTGGCAGCCGCCGCTTCGCACAATGCAGTGCGCAAGCGGCATGCCGGAAAACGTTACTGTGAAGCACCCGCAGCAGGGGCAGCGGGTAAGGTAGCGCTCGCTGCTTCCGGCGGATTTTCTCGTTCGTACTCGCGCCTGTCGCGGATCGCGTTGAAAAACAACGTGCCGATTACCAGCAGCACCACGACCACGATAAGAATACTGATCGCGAAGGTGGGGTTCTTCCGCGTCGGGGCCTTTTTGCGGCGGTCATCGGTCATGAAATTGAAGCTCTAGTGGGATTGGACGAAGCGCACGATCTTACCCGACATGGATTTCAGAAGGGTTGCGGCGACCTTTCCTTCCAACCCGCAGAACGCGTTCCACCTCGACCGCAAATATCAATTCCCGGTGACTCCGAGCGGCGCGCGTACCGGCAGCGCGGTGGAATATTTGATCTGTTCCATCGCGAAACTCGAACTCACGTCGTAAAGCGGGACAGCGCGAATCAGCGATTTGTAGACTCGATCGTAATCGTCGATATCCGACACCACCACGCGCATCAGATAGTCCGTTTCCCCGCTCATTCGATACACCTCGACGACTTCGGGAATGTCGCGCACCGCGCGCGTGAAATCCTCCGCCCAGGTCTGCGTGTGCTGATTGGTCTTCACCGCGACAAACACCGTTGTCCCGACCCCCAGCTTGCGCGGATCGCACAGCGCGACCTGAGCGCGGATCACGCCGGTTTCCTTCAGCCGTTGCACGCGCTTCCAGCATGGCGTCTGCGAGAGATTGACGCGCGTCGCCAGCTCGGCAATCGGCATTGTCACGTCTTCCTGCAGCAGCTCCAGCAACTTGCGATCGATAAGGTCCATGCCCACAGCCCGCCCCTTGTAGGAAATTATTCTACTTTTATGCGTCTTGACGAAATTATATGGAAACTTTTTCCGCCTGCAAACCGGTATAAAAGAAGCTCAGCTTTCCACTCCTTTCCGCCTGATTTCACCTGTCTGACGAGCCTTGCCATGACCTCTGCCCTTGATACAAAGTCGCCGCTCGCGCGACTATCCCATGCCCTCGATCAAGCCTGTTGTCTCGATCCATCTTCGGCGGAATTCGCGCTTGGCGTGCGGTCGGCTCTCAAAGAAGTCTCCGGGCAAGCCGGCTTTTTGACCGATGCCCAGCGCGAAGGCGGGCTGGATTGTTATCGACGGCATTTGCTGGTTGCCGATCCGCTCGGCCGATACGCCGTCGCCACGCTCGTCTGGCAACCCGGCCAGGCAAGCCCGGTGCACGGTCATCACACCTGGTGCGCTTATACGGTCATCGAAGGAACGTTGTCCGAAACGCTCTTCGCGTGGGATGCCGACACGCATCGAGCAGTTCAGACGCGCCGCCACGACCGGGCGCGCGGCGCGGTGTCGTTTGTCGGCGCGGGGCGCGGCGCAATTCACCGGTTGGGCAATGTATCGGCCACGGGCCGCACCGCGCTCTCGCTTCACGTTTATGGCGTGCCCGGCGCGCATATTTCGACGCACGTCAACGATCTCGTCGCGGCTGCCGCTTAACGCGCGTCGGCAAGGTCGGCAGGCTCATGCAACGGTCCTACCCTCGCCTATGCTTTCCCTGGCTCGGACGCCGTAGGAATCTGCGGCGGCACTTGCGCGGATTGATCCGTCGGCGGCGGTGCGGGCTGTGACTTGTGTGAAACATCGCGCGCCATGGCTGCCGCGCTGCGTTCCACCGGCGACAACGGAGCCGGTTCCGTCAACTCCTCCAGATCGTTCAAATCCGACTCCATGCCCACGGATTCCCGCGACATCCGAAGTTGCATCTGCGGCACCGGCACGTCCATGCCGATCTCGTCCATCTTGCGCTTGACCCTGACGTTGAACGCCCGCGCGACACTCCATTGCTTCAGCGGCTGCGTCTTGATCTGTCCTTTCACAACCATCCAGTTGGGATCGAAACGATCCAGCCCCCACACCTCGATAGGCCCAAGCATCTCGCGCCGGTATCGAAAATCGGCCATCAACTCCGCACCGACTTCACGAATCATTTGCGTGATCTGGTCGACATCGGCGGAGAACGGCACCCGCACTTCGAACACCGCATAAGCAAAATCGCGCGACAGGTTCTTCACCACCTTGATTTGCGAAAACGGAATGGCGTGAATTGCGCCCTGTCCGTCGCGCAGTCTCACGGTACGGATGGTCAGCGTTTCCACCACGCCCGCGTGACCGCCATCGACTTCAATTGAATCACCGACCGAAATGGTGTCCTCGACGATGATGAAAAGTCCCGTGATGAGATCGGCCACCAGCGACTGCGCGCCAAAGCCCACCGCCAGGCCGATCACACCGGCGCCGGCAAGCAACGGCGTCACGTTCAGCCCAAGATTTGCCGCGGTAATGATGGCGGCAACGGTCAGCAGTCCCACGAACACCACGTTGCGGATCAGCGGCAGCATGGTGCGCGCGCGCATGCTCGGACCGCGGCCTTTGCCGCGCGGCGTGTTGGGATTGAGCGCCTCCTGAATCCCGGTATCAATAAGAATCCACACCAGCCAGGCGATAAGAATAGTCAGCAGGATTGCGCTCACCGCATGCGTGATGCCGCGTGCAGCTACGCTTTCCTCAGCCAGTTTGGTGAGCGAAAACCCCCAGAAACGCGATGCAAGTTCGAGGAAAGCCAGCCAGATCGCCAGCACGACCATGCGGCCGAAGAACTTGAAAAGCCGCCGCACATACGCCGATTGCCGGCGCGTCTTGCGTTGCGGCAGTCGCGTAACCCGCAGAACGACGGCGCTGAGAAACAGCCCGACCACCAGCAGGCCGGCCGTTGCAATCGCCATTTGCAGGACGTTCTCGGACGTGCCGATACCCGCAAGCGTCGCGATCACCGAAGCCGATGCCAGCAGCAGCATTGGCACTTGCCAGAGCGAGCCGACCACCTCGAACGTTTCGGTCGCCGCCTTGTGCTGGCTGCGCTGCTCATACGAACGGCTGCGGATCAGATGGGACACCGGCCGCCTGAACGCGAGCGTGAAATAGCCGGTCAGGATCGCCGCGCCCATGTTCGCAACCGTTGAGAGAAGCCCCGCCAGATTCGTGCCGAGCTGTTGCGCCACGTCGTAGTTCGATGCGGCGTCGCCGAGTGCGCCGAGCGCGCCGATGAGAAAGATCAGTCGACGCGCATGCAGGATCAGCAGATGCACCGCCACCCGTCGATGCGCGGAGCCGAACAGCGAGAACATGATCAGGCATATCGATGAAAATACGGCGCCCGCGACAATCGCGTACGCGGTCACCATCGCGAGCGTGCGGCCGAGCGAGACCGGCATCATTCGCACAAAGGTCAGCGCCGCGACAAACGCGAACAGGTACGGCCCGACCCGCCGCAGCGCGAAGATCAGAAGCTCGCTGGTGGTCGGGTTGGCACGCAGGCCGAAATGAACGTTGTAACGCTTATGCAGATACCGCTGGAGATAAACCAGCAGAAAAGCGCAAACGCCCCAGCCGGCCAGCATCAGGCAATAGTTGAACACCGTGTGGCCAAAACTCTCGCGGCTTTGGCCCGAGACAATGGTGAACAGCTCGTTGCCCGCAGCGTTGAAGCGGCCGCCCCAATAGTTGAACGGCGTACGGCCACGGCTGAAGTCCGCTTCCACGCTCGACAGGCCCGATGCGATCGCCCCGAGTAACCCCGTTTTGGGCGTGATGGCGGCAACGACCGAGGACGCGGCCGACGTCGCCGTTGATGTCGTTGTTGTCGAGCTCGCCGACGAGGCCGCAGCCACCTCCGGTAACACCGCCGCGCCGGAACCGTCGGATGCAGCCGATGAGCCGGCCGGTTGCGTGGCGGCCTCGGCGTCATGCTTGGCATCGCGAAGCTTTTTCAACTGCGCGACTAGCGCCGTGCGTTCACGGTCATTGTCCAGCGTGGAGATGACCGTGTCGAGCGAGCGCGTCAGATCCGCGTCGCTGGCCGAGGTGGCCGTGGCATCCGCCGAGCCGGAAGCCGCGGCCGATGCCGAACCGGGGTCGGATGCTGCCGGTTTGTTGATGAGTTCCTGAAATGACGGCAACGTGAGCGCCGGAGGCGCTGCGTTGGCGTTCAGGGCAAAGATCGTGAGCGCCGAGCTGACCAACGCGGCGAATACCAGCGCGCCAGCGAGCGCCCGGATGCGGCTTGGTTTCATGGCGGTGCGCAAAAGACAAAAAGGTAAAAGACCGCCAGTTTAGCCGCTGCGCCGGAATAATCTTTAGACAAAACGGTCACGCCGGTAACGAGACGTTAGCCCGCGAACGCCGTATTTTCCGCGCTGAGAAGTGCGGCAGGTCGCGGAACTCCGGCGAGCCGCCACCTATTTGTCCATATCGGTGCGCGCGTTTCCAGGGTCGGCTGTCGTGGCGGACGAACCGCTCGATGAACTACCCAAGCTGGTTCCCGATGCGCCGCTTTGACCGGCAGAGCTTGCCGACCAGTCCTGCAATTTGTGGCCGGCGGACTGCAAACCCGCGCCGGTGTCGCTTGCAGCATTGACGATAGCCGCATTCGTTGCGCTTGCCGCGCCCTCCAGATTGGCTCGGGCAGCGGCCGCCACACCGCTCGCCGACATATCGGGCAACGTGCCGGCTCCCTGTAGGTTCTGCTGCGCGGACTGCTTGACCGAGTCAACCTGCTGGTTGACATAGTTCGCCGCCTGATCGAATTTCTGGCCCGCCTGGCTGGCTACGTTGTTCAACGCACCGGCGGCCTGCCCTGCAGCGGCGTCATGCTTCTCACACGCGGCAAGAAGCCCAAGCGCAACGGCGGCGCCGGCCAGCCGATTCATCCATTTCTTTTGCATCGTCATTGATTGTCCTCTTGGGCGAGCAAGGTGCAGCCACCCGGTTGTTACATTTACCGCTTCAACGGCACTTCAAAAGCTATCTCGAACCCCATGATAACCGTGCACGCCCGCCCACTACCTCCAACCGCGCGATGCTGGCCGTTCGGCCTGGTTTCAGGCGTATCCCGCATAAATCGCAATAACACCCTCTGCAGCTTCCGCGAACAGTTGAAATTCGATCCGCTTTAAGACGCTTCTGATTCATTTCGTCGACGCCGTTTCTTATAGTGCGGCCATCCCTGAATTCGATATTGAAGTGTTGTCATGATCCTGATGAACCTGCTAGTTGCCCTCGTTGCCGGCCTGATCCTTTTCGAGCCCTTCACGCGCACGCCCATGTCGCGTTCAACGCGATTTTCCGACCATCGCAACCGGGCCATGCGTGCCTTTGTGCAGGCAGGCGTGGCGCTGCTCGCTGCCATGATTGTCGCGACCAGCAATCCCGCGCCGCAGCAGGTTTCACCTGTGCTCGTGTTCGGCAGCGCGGCAGTGTTGGCTATGGCAGGCATTTATTGGGCGCTGCGCGGTCGGCGCTTGCTGAAGCCCGGCAGGATGTTTGCTGCGCACCGCTAAGCGGTTTGATCGGCAGGAGCCTTTCAGCGGCATAACAGCCCTGCACGGTCCTGCGCATACCAACGCTTCTCACGATGCCCTTTCGTTTCGGAAGGGCATCGCCGTATTAACGTGTCGACGTGTCGACGTGTCGACGTGTCGACGTTTTGGCGAGCGCATTAAATTCTTTTAGTTCACCCGAAAATACTAAACATGCGCGGGGGAATCAATTGAGAAACCTGAGATAAGGTAGCGTAAGGTCCTGAGTCGCCCGCACTACTGTCCTACGGTCATCACCACCTGCACCAGGCAACACCACCCTTGCGCGCGCGTATCCCGCACTTCGTGCAGGCAAAAAAAAGGCGCTACGTTGCCGTAGCGCCTTAAAAGTTCTAGCCATTCCGAGGGCCGTGCTAGAACCTGAGAGCTGGTTATCGATCGCAATTCGACGCACATAACTAGCGCTTCCGGAGTGCTTTCGAAATCGGGTTCCATTTTTTACGTTATGCGAAACCGAGTCAAGCGAAATTTCGAGGATTGAGCGACTATCAGACAATATGGTACGTGGGTTTGATGACAAAAAGGGGGCCGGCAGATGCACGTTTTCATTGCTGGATAGTACGATTCCGGAGAGCTGCGGTGCGCCTGCTAGTCAGTATCGACAAACGGCGTCTCTGGCCTTTCCAACGAAACCAAGTTCCGAAAAATAATGCAAACAACTGAGAGCCGGCCTACGAGCCGGGAAAAGGAAAAAGGGCGTGATGGAGAAGAAGTCGTCGCATTATCGCGAGGGCTTGATGTACTCCGTCGTATCGCTGCCGCTGACGCGCCCGTCAGCAATCGCGAGTTAGCCGAATGGACGGGCATTCCAAAACCGACCGTTTCGCGGTTGACAGCGACTTTGGTCAGCGCCAATTTGCTGTTTCAATTACCCGACAGTGAGCGGTTCGTACTGACCGCTTCAGTGCTGGAATTGAGCAACGGTTTCCTGCGCAACTTCGACATCCGGGCGCGAGCGCGGCCGTTTCTTATCGAACTGGCGGACCGGACCACGCTGAGCGTCCATCTGGCCGTACGCGACAGGCTGGACATGGTCGTCATCGATACCATCCGGCCGCGTTCGGCCGTGCTCGTATCGCGGCTCGAAGTCGGCTCGCGGATGGACCTGGGACGCACGGCGGTCGGCCGCGCGTATCTGGCGGCGCTCGGCGAGCCCGACAGGGCCGGCCTGCTCGACAGCCTGCGGATCGCTTCGGGCGATGACTGGCCGAGTATCGACGGCAGCTTGAAGCCGGGCCTGGAAGACGCAATGCGCCGTGGCTTCGCGATCTCGACCGGCGAGTGGCATCACGGACTCAATGCCGTAGCGGCGGGCTTTGTCGGCCCGTCGGGGCAACGCTACGCGGTGAATTGCGGCGGTGCTGAATATCAGGCGCCACGAGACGTACTGCTGAGCGAGGTTGCACCCGCGTTGCTGGAATGCGTCGCGAAAATCACGCACGAGATCGGCGGAACACCGTCCGCGCGCTTGAGCGAATAACGCGTCCATTAACGCGTCAATGAAAGCGTGTAACGCTTGGACGACGGTAAAACACCGGATGTGCTTGCATCGGCACATCCGGTGTTTCGCTATGTATCGTTGCGCTTCCGGCGCAAAAATCATTGAGCGCGCCTTTTCAGCCCACCGCCAGACCCCTCAAATACACTAGACGATACGATGTCGGTCGACCTTCCCGTCCCTCCGGGGCGATGGTTTCGAATTGCCTTCTGTCCCCGCTAGCAATCGTAACGATCGTAATCAATCGAAAGAAAGATAGCTGGACTGCAACGAAGCACGGGACGTAGCATCATGCTTCGCGCGCCCGGGCCACCTTTCGATTCTTTCAATCTAATGGCGGGCTCGCCACGTGACTGGCCACTGCGTCGCGTAAAGTGCGTGACGCGAATGACGCGCGTGACCTATATATCGACCGCGGTCCCGGCACGCTTCAGAACCATCGGCACGAACGCCGGCCATGTTAATCCGCCAGCACCCCAAGACAGTTTGCAAGCCCACCGACTCACCGAGCCACTGAAACGATGGACGAACAAAAAAAACACCCAGCACCACCGCCTTACTCTGAAACCCGTTCGCCCACCTCCCAAGCCTCGACTCCCGTTCCGTCCGCCGTCCAGCCCCGCCGGCGCCGGCTTGTATGGATCGTTGTCGTTATCCTGATCGTGGCGGGCCTGTTTGCATGGCATCCGTGGAATCGTGGTGGCGCTGATAATTCGCAGCACGCGCGCCAAGGCGGCGGCCGGCATGGTGGCGGCGGTCCTGGTATGGCGACTCCGCCGCAACCCGTGCATGTCGCAACGGTCACACAAGGTGAAATGCCGGTAGTGATCAACTCGCTCGGGACGGTGACGCCACTGGCGTCGGTGACGGTCAAGACGCAGCTCAACGGTACGCTGCAGAACGTCGCGTTCCAGGAAGGCCAGATGGTCAAGAAGGGCGATGTACTGGCTCAGATCGACCCTCGCCCCTACGAAATCTCGTTGCGTAACGCACAAGGCACGCTCGCGAAAGACCAGGCGCTGCTGCAGACTGCCCGCATTGACCTGAAGCGCTATCAGATGCTGCTCTCGCAGGACTCGATCGCGAGCCAGCAAGTAGACACGCAGGCGTCGCTCGTGCAGCAGTACGAGGGCACGGTCAAGTCGGACCAGGCAAATGTGGATACGTACAAACTCGACCTGACCTACGCGCGTATCACGGCGCCGGTGTCGGGGCGTGTCGGCTTGCGGCAGGTCGATCCGGGCAACTACGTGACGACCGGCGACACGAACGGCGTCGTGGTCATTACCCAACTGCAGCCCATCAGCGTGATTTTCACGACGTCCGAGGACAATCTCACTGCCATCCTGAAGCCGTTGCATGCGGGGACGAAGATGTCGGTGACCGCTTATGACCGGGCCAACACCAAGTCGCTCGAAAGCGGTTATCTCGAAACGATCGACAACCAGATCGACACCACCACGGGCACCGTCAAGCTGCGCGCGACCTTCGATAACAACGAAAGCATGCTGTTTCCGAACCAGTTTGTGAACACGAAACTACTCGTCGATGTCATCAAGGACGCGGTCATCGTGCCCACGCCCGCGGTGCTCAACGGGTCGTCGGGCGCGTTTGTCTACGTGGTGACGCCGGACAATACGGTGACCGTGCGCAATGTGAAGATCGGTCCGGTCGATGGTGAACGCACCAGCATCAAGACGGGTCTGCAAGTGGGCGAACGCGTGGTGATCGACGGTTCCGACCGCCTCAAGGAAGGCGCGAAAATCACGATCCCGGCAGACAAGCCTAAAGCCGCTTCCGGAGCGTCAGGAGCGGCTGCGGCATCGGCGGCATCGGGCGCGCATCGCGGCCATCATCGCAAACAGTCGCAGTGAAGCGCTCATGATCCATAACCGCACTGCACCCGCATGAATCCATCACGTCCTTTTATTCTGCGTCCGGTCGGCACGGCGCTGCTGATGGCGGCAATCATGCTGGTCGGCCTCGTCGCGCTGCGTTTCTTGCCGCTGTCCGCGTTGCCCGCCGTCGACTATCCGACTATCCAGGTGCAGACGTTCTATCCGGGCGCGTCGCCGGATGTGATGACCACGTCGGTCACAGCCCCCCTCGAGAAGCAGTTCGGGCAGATGGCGAGCCTGAACCAGATGTCGTCGCAAAGCTCGGCGGGCGCGTCCGTCATCACACTGCAATTCAGTCTCGACCTGCCGCTCGATATCGCCGAGCAGGAAGTCCAGGCGGCTATCAATGCAGCGGGCAACCTGCTGCCGTCCGACCTGCCCGCTCCGCCGATCTACGCGAAGGTGAACCCCGCCGACGCGCCCATCATCACGCTCGCGATCAGTTCGAAGACCTTGCCGCTCACGCAGGTCCAGGATCTCGCCGATACCCGTCTCGCGCAGAAGATCTCGCAAGTCGGCGGCGTTGGGCTGGTGTCGGTCAGCGGCGGCAATCGGCCGGCTGTCCGGATCCAGGCGAACACGCGTGCGCTGGCGTCGTATGGACTGAACATCGACGACTTGCGCACCACTATCTCGAACCTGAACGTCAATACGCCGAAGGGCAATTTCGACGGCCCCTCGCGGGCCTATACGATCAACGCAAATGACCAGTTGACCGATGCCAGCGCTTACCAGAGCGCGGTTATCGCGTATAAGAACGGCCGGCCGGTAATGCTGACGGATGTGGCGACGGTCGTCTCCGGTCCGGAAAACACCAAGCTTGGCGCGTGGGTGGACAACACGCCGGCCATCATCCTGAACGTGCAGCGCCAGCCGGGCGCGAACGTGATTGCGGTTGTCGACGGCATCAAGAAGATCCTGCCGCAGTTGCAGGCGGCGTTGCCGGCCGCGCTCGACGTGCGCATCGTCACCGACCGGACCACGACCATTCGCGCCTCGGTGCGTGACGTGCAGTTCGAACTCGCGCTCTCCGTGGTGCTGGTCGTGCTCGTGATCTACCTGTTCCTCGCGAACGTCTGGGCCACGCTGATTCCGAGTTTGTCCGTGCCGGTCTCGCTGATCGGTACGCTGGCCGTCATGTATTTGTGCGGCTTCTCGCTCGACAATCTCTCGCTGATGGCATTGACCATTGCGACGGGTTTTGTCGTCGATGACGCGATCGTGATGATCGAGAATATCGCGCGTTACGTGGAAGAAGGTGAGCCGCCGCTCGAAGCAGCGTTGAAGGGCTCGAAGCAGATCGGCTTCACCATTATTTCGCTGACTGTCTCGCTGATTGCAGTGCTGATTCCGCTCCTGTTCATGGGCGACGTGGTCGGCCGTCTGTTCCACGAATTCGCGATCACGCTGGCGGTGACCATCGTGATTTCGGCAATCGTCTCGCTCACGCTCGTGCCCATGTTGTGCGCCAAGCTGTTGCGTCATACGCCGCCGAAGGAGAGTCATCGCTTCGAAGCCCGGGCGCATCAGTTCATCGATTATGTGATCGGGCGATACGGCGTCGCGCTGACCTGGGTGCTCGACCGGCAGCGCTCGACGCTGGTGGTGGCGCTTCTTACGCTCGTGCTGACCGCCCTGCTCTATATCTGGATTCCGAAGGGTTTCTTCCCGATCCAGGATACCGGCGTGATCCAGGCGATTACGCAAGCGCCGCAAGCCGCGTCTTATCAGGCAGTGGCCGAACAGCAGCAAGCGCTCGCAGCGCAGGTCCTGAAGAACCCGGACGTTGAAAGCCTCACCTCGTTCATTGGCGTGGATGGGACCAATATCACGTTGAACAGCGGCCGGATGCTGATCAACCTCAAACCGCGCGACGACCGCAGCAATACGTCGAGCGACGTGATCCGCGCGCTGCAGAAAGACGTGGCGAACATTCCCGGGATCCGGCTCTACATGCAGCCGGTGCAGGATCTGACGATCGATTCCACCGTCAGCCCGACCCAATACCAGTTCATGCTGACCGACCCGAATTCGGCAGAGTTCGCGGAATGGGTGCCGAAGCTGACAGCGCGCCTTCAGCAAGCGCCCGAACTGGCGGATGTGGCGACCGATCTGCAGCAGAATGGGCAATCCGTGTATGTGGAAATCGACCGGTCGACGGCTGCGCGCTTCGGCATTACGCCCGCTACCGTCGATAACGCCCTCTACGACGCATTCGGCCAACGCATCATCTCGACCATCTTCACGCAGTCGAACCAGTATCGCGTGATCCTGGAATCCCAGCCAACCGAGGCGCACTACAGCGAGACGCTCAACGGCATTTACCTGCCTTCGTCCACGGCAAGCTCGGGGCAAGTGCCGCTATCGGCCATCGCGACCTTCCATGAACGCGCGGCACCGCTGCTGGTCACGCACCTCGGGCAATTCCCCGCGACCACCGTCTCGTTCAACCTCGCGCCGGGCGCGTCGCTGGGGGCGGCCGTGAAAGCGATCGATCAGGCGCAAAAGGACATCGGCTTGCCCGCCTCGTTCCAGATCCGTTTCCAGGGCGCGGCGCTGGCGTTCCAGGCGTCGCTCTCGAACGAATTGTTCCTGATCCTGGCCGCGATCGTGACCATGTATATCGTGCTCGGCGTGCTGTATGAGAGCTTTATCCATCCGATCACGATCCTGTCCACGCTGCCCTCGGCGGGCGTCGGTGCACTGCTTTCGCTGATGATCACCGGGCACGATCTCGACATCATCGGGATTATCGGCATCGTGTTGCTGATCGGCATTGTGAAAAAGAACGCCATCATGATGATCGACTTCGCGCTCGAAGCCGAACGCGAGCAAGGCAAAAGTCCGCGCGACGCGATCTACCAGGCGTGTTTGCTGCGCTTCCGGCCGATCCTGATGACCACCATGGCCGCGCTTCTTGGCGCCTTGCCGCTGATGCTCGGCTGGGGCGCCGGTTCTGAATTGCGTCGTCCGCTCGGGATCGCGATTGTTGGCGGGTTGATCGTGTCGCAAGCGCTGACGCTGTTCACCACGCCGGTGATCTATCTCGGTTTCGATTCGCTCGCCCGTCGCGCGCGGGCGCGTTTTTACCGGAACGCTCCGCCCCGTCCGGCGAGCCCGGTGAGCGACCAGGAGTAAGCGCATGAACCTGTCGCAACCGTTTATCGCGCGCCCGGTCGCCACTACGCTGCTGGCAATCGGCATTGCGCTCGCCGGCCTGTTCGCGTTCACGAAGCTGCCGGTCGCGCCGTTGCCGCAAGTCGACTTCCCGACCATTTCGGTCCAGGCGAGCTTGCCCGGCGCGAGTCCGGAAACCGTCGCGACCAGCGTGGCGAGTCCGCTTGAGCGCCATCTTGGTTCAATCGCCGATGTCACCGAAATGACGTCGCAAAGCTCGGTCGGGTCGGCGCGCATCACGTTGCAGTTTGGTTTGAACCGCGACATCGATGGCGCCGCGCGCGACGTGCAGGCGGCCATCAATGCAGCGCGCGCCGATCTTCCCACGGCGCTCAAAAGCAATCCTACGTATCACAAGGTTAATCCCGCCGACGCGCCGATCCTGATCCTCGCGCTCTCCTCCCCCACGCGTACCGCCGGTTCGCTCTACGATTCCGCCGCGACCGTGCTGCAGCAAACGCTTTCCACCGTGCCCGGTGTCGGCGAAGTGGACGTGAGCGGCTCGGCGAATCCGGCCGTGCGGGTGGAACTGGAACCGAACGCGCTGTTCCACTATGGCATTGGCCTGGAAGATGTCCGCGCGGCGCTGGCATCGGCGAATGCGAACAGCCCGAAGGGTGCTATCGAATTCAATGGCACCCACTTCCAGCTTTATACGAACGACCAGGCGAGCAAGGCCGATCAGTATCGCGACCTGGTAGTGGCTTACCGGAACGGCTCGGCGGTGCATCTGCGCGACGTCGGTGAAGTAGTCGATTCAGTCGAGGACCTGCGCAACCTGGGTCTCATCAACAACAAGCGCGCCGTGCTCGTGATTCTCTACCGGCAACCGGGCGCGAACATTATTGACACCATCGACCGCGTGAAAGCGATGGTGCCGCAACTCCAGGCCGCGCTCCCCGCCGATGTCGAGATCACGCCAACCTCCGATCGCTCGACCACGATCCGCGCGTCGCTGCACGATACGGAATTCACGCTGATTGTGGCGGTGGCGCTGGTCGTGATGGTCGTGTTCCTGTTCCTGCGAAACTGGCGCGCAACGGTGATTCCGAGCGTGGCCGTGCCGATCTCGATCATCGGCACGTTCGCCGCCATGTACCTGCTCGGCTTCTCGCTCGATAACCTCTCGCTGATGGCCTTGACCATCGCGACGGGGTTCGTGGTCGACGACGCCATCGTCGTGCTTGAAAACATCTCGCGGCATATAGAGAACGGCGTCCCGCGCATGAAAGCCGCCATTCTTGGCGCGCAGGAAGTGGGCTTCACGGTGCTGTCGATGAGTATCTCGCTGGTCGCCGTGTTTATTCCTATCTTGTTGATGGGCGGCATTGTCGGCCGCTTGTTCCGCGAATTCGCGTTGACGCTGTCGCTGGCGATTGCCGTTTCGCTGGTCGTCTCGCTGACCGTCACGCCCATGATGTGCGCCCGTTTGCTGCATGAACCGCACGAACAGAAGCCGCCCGGCCGGTTTTCTCGCTGGCTCGAACGCCAGTTCGTGCGGATGCAGAACGGGTACGCGCGCACGCTCGGCGTGGCGCTCGCGCATCCGAGAATCGTATTGCTGGTGTTGCTCGCGACCATCGGCTTGAATGTGTATCTGTACATCATCGTGCCAAAGGGATTTTTCCCGCAGCAGGATACGGGGCGGCTCGTCGGCGGCATTCAGGCTGACCAGAGCACCTCGTTCCAGGCGATGAAAGGCAAGTTTTCCGAGATGATGCGGATCGTGCAAGCTGATCCGGCTGTGGAAAGCGTCGCCGGATTCACCGGTGGGCGGCAGACCAACTCGGGCTTCATGTTCATTTCGCTGAAACCCAAGAGGGAGCGCAAGGTATCGGCTGAACAGGTGATCCAGCGGTTGCGCGCGCCGCTGTCCGATGTCGCCGGCGTGCGGACGTTCCTGCAAGCCGTGCAGGACATTCGCGCGGGCGGACGGCAATCGAATGCGCAATATCAGTTCACGCTGCTGGCTGACTCCACCACCGATCTCTACACGTGGGGGCCAAAGCTCACCGACGCCCTGCTCACCCGCCCCGAACTCACCGATGTCAATTCCGACCAGCAGCAAGGCGGTCTCGAATCGTTTGTAACCATCGACCGGGCGACGTCGGCGCGCCTGGGTATCCAGCCAGCGCAGATCGACAACACGCTCTACGACGCGTTCGGCCAGCGCCAGGTGTCCACCATCTACAACGAGTTGAGCCAGTACCACGTGATCATGGAAGTCGCGCCGAAATACTGGCAAGACCCGGAGATGCTCAAGCAGATCTACGTGAGTACGTCGGGTGGAACCGCGAGCGGGGCGGCATCGACGAACGCGACCACGACGACGTCGACCTCGGCTTCCACCTCAACGTCAGCATCGACGTCCACGAGTTCGAGCAGCGGCACGTCCTCAACCGACACCACCAGTTCGCTCGCGCTGGCGTCCATCCGCAACGCCGCGACCAACGCGATTGCCGCGAGCGGAAAGTCCAGTTCGTCGGCGGGCGCGGCGGTGTCGACGTCGAAGGAAACCATGATCCCGCTCTCGACCATTGCCAAGTTCGGACCGGGCAACACGCCGTTATCGGTGAATCACCAGAGCCAGTTCGTGGCGTCGACGATCTCGTTCAACCTGCCGCCCGGCAAGTCGCTCTCCGATGCCACCGCCGCCATCTACGAAACCATGGCGACCATTGGCATGCCCAGCACGATTCACGGCAGTTTCGCGGGCACCGCGCAGCAGTTCCAGGATTCGACCAAAGACCAGCCGATCCTGATCCTCGCCGCGCTGGCTGCGGTGTATATCGTGCTTGGGATTTTGTACGAGAGTTACATCCATCCCATCACGATTCTCTCGACCTTGCCCTCGGCGGGCATTGGAGCGTTACTCGCGCTGCTGCTGTTCCAGACGGAGTTCAGCATCATTGCGTTGATCGGGGTGATCTTGCTGATCGGCATTGTGAAGAAGAACGCCATCATGATGGTCGACTTTGCTATTCAGGCGCAGCGGCATGGCGCTGCAACATCGCGCGAGGCGATTGAGCAGGCGTGTTTGCTGCGTTTCCGCCCGATCATGATGACCACCGCTGCGGCTTTGTTAGGTGCGTTACCGTTGGCATTCGGGACGGGCGAAGGATCGGAAATGCGCGCGCCGCTGGGGATCGCGATTGTGGGCGGCTTGATCGTGAGCCAACTGCTGACGCTCTATACAACGCCGGTGGTTTATCTTTATATGGACCGGATTCGGATTTGGTCTGAGGAACGGCGGGCGCGAAGGGGCCGGAGAGGGCCGGCTCGAGTCGTTGAGTGAGGAATTGGGATTGCGATCGGGATTGGCGCGGATGGCTGTAAGCCGTAAAACTCAGGCGTCAACGCCCTTCTCCGTGCATTAATCCCGAAAATCGCTTACCGTTTTAGCTCCTGCCCACACAGAAGGAGCGAATCAGCAATGAAAGTCCTGCTTATCGGCGCGAGCGGCCGGACCGGTCGCCACATTGCCCGGCAACTACGCGCTGCATCCCTTCCCTTCAAAGTCTTGCTGCGCAAATCCGCGCAACGCGGTGAGTTCGCCGCGCTCGGCGCCGAGATCGTGCTTGGCGATCTGACACACGATTTCTCCCACACCTTCGACGACGTCACGCATGTCATCTACGCCGCAGGATCGGCGGAAAGCGAAGGTGTGAATGAGGAACGGGCGATTGACCGCGACGCGGTCCAACGTACCGCCGACTACGCGAAACGCCGCCGCACAAAACAACTCGTGGTCATCAGCGCAATCTCCGCCTACTGGCCTAAATCGAGCCCGCTTGCCCTCAAGCACTACTCGAAAATGAAGCGCGAAGCCGACGACTACGTCCAGGCAAGCGGCGTCCCGTACGTGATCTTGCGGCCGGGACCGCTCTCCGATGAAATCGGCCGTGGCACGATCGTGCTCTCCACGCAACGCAGCGCGGATGCGGCGCCCGTTTCACGCGAGGATGTTGCACGCGTCGCGGTGGGATGCATCAAACGCGATGTGCGTGACGAGGTGATTGGTTTTATCGGCGGCGATGTGCCAATAGACGATGTGCTCGATACCGTTCAGACAGCCCCGATCAACCGATAACCCACGCCGGTTTCAGTGACGATATGTTCCGGCTGCGCGGCGTCGCGTTCAAGTTTCTGCCGCAGATGCGCCATGTAAATGCGCAGGTAGTGGTGGCTTTCCACATGCGACGGCCCCCACACTTCCCGCAGTAACTGGCGATGCGTCAACACGCGGCCGGCGTGCCGAACCAGCGTGGAAAGCAGCCGGTATTCGATCGGCGTCAGGTGCACGAGCACGCCAGCACGCGTGACCTGGCGCAGGCCGAGATCGATGGAAACGTCGCCGAATTTCACCAAAGGCGATTCACTCGATGCCGCCTGATTGCGACGCCGCAAGTGCGCGCGAATCCGCGCCATCAGTTCCGATACGCCGAACGGCTTGGTCAGGTAATCATCGGCGCCTGCATCGAGCGCGGCGACCTTCTCCTCTTCCTGCGTACGCGCCGACAACACGATCACCGGCAACTCGGTCCAGCTTCGCAGTTCGCGGATCACATCGAGACCGTCGGTATCGGGCAGGCCGAGATCGACGATGACCAGATCCGGCTTGCGCGTGGCCGCCTCGACCAGCCCCTGTTTACCCGTTTCCGCCTCGTGCACGGTAATGCCCTCGGCCTCGAGCGACGCGCGCACAAAGCGGCGAATCTGCTTCTCGTCCTCGATCAACACGACAGTGAGGTTAGGTTCGCTCATGAGGTTTTATGAAGGCTTGGGTCCGGCGGAGAAAGATCGACGAAGTCCTGTTCGGCTTCATCGGAGAAACTGGGTACTGGGGGCGCTGCATCCACGGGCAAGGTGAACCAGAAGCGGGCGCCCTGGACCTGCGGGTGCGGGAGGATATCGTCCAGCCGGTTATTCGCGCCGATTGTACCGCCGTGCGCCTGCACGATCGCGCGGCAAATCGAGAGCCCCAACCCGATGCCCGGCTTCGCCGATTCCTTCTCGCCGCGCGTGAATTTCTCGAACACACGGTCGCCCATGTTCGCGGGCAGACCCGGACCATTGTCATCGATATAAACACGCACGAACGGCTTGCCATTCACATTCACACTCTCCGCGCCAATCACGAGCTTCGAGCCCGGCGGCGTATATTTCGCGGCGTTCTCCAGCAGGTTGGAGAAGAGGCGTTCCATCAGCACGGCATCGAGTTGCAGGAACGGCAGGTCGGCGGGCAGACGCACCTCGACCGGACGGCCGCTCAGAACGCGCCGGCACGCCCGCAACGCCGCGCCGACCGTCTCTTCAAGCAGCGACCACTGCCGGTTCAGCCGCAGACCACCCGCCTGCAAGCGCGCCATGTCCAGCAGGTTCGTGACAATACTGGTCATGCGCAGCGATTCATCATGGATCGCCGCGATCAATTCGGCATTGGCCGGTGAGCGGGCGTCACCGCGCGCTTCCGCCAGCATGGACGCAAAACCAACGATGGTCGTCAGCGGCGTGCGCAAATCGTGCGAGATGGCGGACAGCAGCGAATTGCGCAAGCGTTCGGACTCCATGCTCACGAGCGCGTCGCGCGCAATTTCCACGTAGTGCACCCGTTCGAGCGCCAGCGCGATCTGCGCGGCGAAGGCATCGAGCATGCGCTTTTGCTCGGGGACCTCGAGCTCTCCGGCGATGCGTGTAACGACCGCGAGCACGCCGCGCGTGCGCATCGGCGCTTTGAGCGGCAGATAAAGCGCGGCCGTGGCGGGTAGCGTGTCCGTGCCATGGCCGGCTGGCTGCTGATGGTCGTAGACCCATTGGCCGACATCGATATCCAGCGCGCTTGCATCGAGCAGCAATGCAGCAGCGGACGTATCCGATGGATCGAGTTTCTGGCGGACTTTGTCGCTGGAATCGGGCAGGAGCATCGCGACTTTCGCCCGGAACACTTCGCTCACGTGCCGCATGCCGATACCCACGATCTGCTCGACGCCAAGCGCCGCGCCGAGTTCGCCGGCCATTGCATACATCGCGCCCGTCCGCCGCTCGCGCTTGGACGCCACGCGCGCCTCGCGCCGCAAGCTCGATGTGAGGTGGCTGATCACCAGCGACGTCAGCAGCATGCCGGCGAAGGTCAGCAGGTATTGGGTATCGGAGACAGTCAGCGACATGCGCGGCGGCACGAAGAAGAAGTCGAAGGCCGCGACGCTCAGGAACGACAGCAGTACGCCCGGGCCACGGCCAATCCGTGCCGCTGCGTAAATCACGCCGATCAGATAAAACATCACGAGGTTCGTGAGGTCGAAATGATTGCTGATCTGGCTCGCGAGCAACGTGATGACCGCGCAGATCGCGATGGCGTACGCGTAGCCGCGCGGCGCCGAGCGTTGCTCGCGCGCGGCGCTCAACGCGTCGTGCCAGTCGGGCGCGATCCCCGCCTCTTCCGGCGACGATCCGCTTTGAACACCCCCGCGGCTTGCTTCGCTCAGGTCGCTTTCCCGCGCTCGAATCAGCGTGAGATCGAGATCGCCCGCGTGTTCCGCCAGCCGCTCGCCAAACGACCGTTTTATCCATCGTGCGAGACCGCGATGTTTCGATGCACCCGCCACCAGCTTCGATGCATTGCGCGCTTGCGCATAGCCGATCAACGTCGCGACGGCATCGTCACCGGCCAGCGTTACCGTCTCGGCGCCCAGTTCGGCGGCGAGCTTGAGCGCGGCGAGCGTGCGCTCACGGCGGGCATCGGGGAGTTTTTGCAGTCGCGGCGTTTCGACGTACACCGCGATCCAGTCCGAGCGCAGGCTTGCCGCGAGCCTTGCCGCCGCGCGCGCGAGCGTGGGGGCTTCCGGTCCCGGCCCGATACACACCACCAGCCGGTCGCGCGCCTCCCAGATTCTCTCGATAGAACGATCCGCGCGAAATTCGCGCATCTGGGCATCGACGCGATCCGCCGTGCGCCGCAACGCCAGTTCGCGCAGCGCGATCAGGTTGCCCTTGCGAAAGAAATTGCGGACCGCGTGTTCCGCCTGCTGCGGCATGTAGACCTTGCCGTGCCGCAGCCGTTCAAGCAGCTCCTCGGGTGGAAGATCGACGAGCGTGACTTCATCGGCCTGATCCAGCACGCGATCCGGAACCGTCTCGAACACGCGGATCTGCGTGATCTGGCCCACGATATCGTTCAGGTTTTCCAGATGCTGGACATTCACCGTGGTGTAGACGTCAATGCCCGCCTCCAGCAGTTCATGCACGTCCTGCCAGCGTTTCAGATGACGCGCGCCGGGGACGTTGGAATGAGCGAGTTCATCGACGAGGAGAAGCTGCGGGTGACGCTGAAGCGCGGAATCGAGATCGAACTCCTGGAGCGCATGGCCGCGATACAGCATGTTCGCCAGCGGCAGTTGTTCAATGCCTTCCAGCAACGCGGCTGTTTCACTTCTGCCATGCGTTTCCACTATGCCGATGACTACATCGTCGCCCTGTTGCTTCCTGCTGCGCGCCGCCAGCAGCATGGCGTAGGTCTTGCCCACTCCCGCGGACGCACCAAAGAATATCTTCAGCCGTCCGCGATGACGCTTCTCTTCCTCTCTCTGCAATTTGCCGAGCAGCTCGTCTGGGTTGGGGCGGTTCATTTTTTAGCTTTGCGGAGCAATCGCGTCCGAGGCGAGGTTCGGTTTCTGTGTTTCAACATCGACATACTGACACGCGGCTTTCCCGGTAGGACGAGCTAGGCATATTCCCTAAGTATTGAACGATGGCCCGAACATTAAGCGCGCCGACATAAAAGGCGGATCAAAGATCAGGATACGGACGTAAAGAATGTGTAAATGAAGTTGTGGGAGACCTTCGCAGCGGCGCTTGGTGCTGCCGCCTTATAGCGGGCGTTTGAGGGGATTTGAGGAACGCGGATCGCGGCGGTCTCTCCGCAGAGCTCAACGCATTTCGCCTTCCGCTTTGGACGGCGCGGCGTGGAAGAACGCCGCGTCCGCCCCGCTTCACGCTCGTGTCAAGGCAGGAAGATTGTCGATCCCGTGGTCCGGCGCGCCTCCAGATCCTCGTGCGCCTTTGCCGCGTCGGCCAGCGGATAACGCTGCCGTACGCTGGTCTTGACCTGGCCTGTACTCAACACATTGAACAGTTCACCCGTCATCTCCTCCAGATCGCTGCGTTTAGCGATATAGCTGAACAACGTGGGACGCGTGAAATACAGCGAACCGCGTCCCGCGAACTCGGACGAATCGATGGGTGGCAACGGCCCGGATGTATTGCCGAAACTCACGAACATCCCCAACGGCGCAAGGCAGTCGAGCGATGCCGTGTAGGTGTCCTTGCCGATTGAATCGTAGACCACCGGCACGCCCGCGCCGTTCGTGATCTCGCGCACCCGCTTCGTGAAATCCTCGCGGGTATAGACGATCGGATGATCGCAGCCGTGCGCCTTCGCGAGTTCAGCCTTCTCGTCCGACCCAACCGTGCCGATCACCGTCGCGCCGAGCGCCTTCGCCCACTGGCACGCCAGCATGCCTACGCCACCCGCCGCCGCGTGAATCAGGATCGTGTCGCCGGCTTTCACGCGATACGTCCGTCGCAACAGATACTGCGCAGTCAGGCCCTGCAACATCACCGACGCCGCATCTTCGTACGCTATGGCGTCGGGAAGACGCACGACATACTGCGCCGACATGACCCGTTCCTGCGCATAAGCACCCGGCGGCCGCGACGCGTAAGCCACGCGGTCACCCACATCGAACCCTGTCACGCCTTCACCGACCGCAGTTACCTCACCCGCTGCTTCCATGCCGAGTCCAGCGGGCAGCGGAATGGGATATAGCCCGGTACGAAAGTACACGTCGATGAAGTTCAAGCCGACCGCATGATGTTTCACGCGAATCTCGCCCTTGCCGGGTTCGCCCACTTCGACGTCGACCCATTTCATCACTTCCGGGCCACCGCTTTTATCGAATCGAATTGCCTTTGTCACCCTTGTCTCCTTTTGCCGGCGAGTGCCGGCCGCTATGTAGCGATGCCTAAACCCGGTCCAGGCGTAGCTTCAGATCATCGAGAATCATGCGTGCTGTCGCCAGATTCGTCGCGCACGCCACGTTGTGGACGTCGCATGCGCGCACCAGCGCATTGATATCCGGCTCATGCGGTTGCGGCGTCATGGGGTCGCGCAGGAAAACCACGACATCAACCCGCCCCTCGGCCAGTTCAGCACCAATTTGCAGATCGCCGCCGAACGGTCCGGAGAGCTTGCGCTCGACTTCCAGACCATGGGCCGCCGCAATCCTCGCACCGGTCGTACCGGTTGCCACCAACCGGCACTGCGCCAGCGTGGCCGCAAATTCGCCGGCCAGCGCCACGATGTCATCTTTCTTCATGTCGTGCGCGATCAGCGCGACGCGTGGGGTCATCGAATGCCTCCTGGTTGTAATGTTTTGTAGCGATCGACGATCAATATGTGCCTGGATAAGCGCCGCCGTCGATCAGCAGGTTTTGCCCCGTGATGTAGCCGGCGTGGACGCTGCACAAATACGCACACGCCTTCCCGAACTCCTCCGACGTACCGAAGCGGCCCGCCGGCAGCCGGCTCATGCGGCGTTTCTTGGCTTCTTCAAACGAAATATTGTTCGCCCGCGCGTCCGCCTCGAACGTGCTGACGAGCCGGTCGGTATCGAAAGAACCCGGCAGCAGGTTGTTGATGGTGACACCCGTCGCCGCGACCTTGCGCGACAACCCTGCAACAAAACCCGTCAAGCCTGAGCGCGCGCCGTTCGACAGACCCAGCACGTCGATAGGCGCTTTCACCGACGAGCTCGTGATATTCACGACACGTCCAAAGCCACGCTCGATCATGCCGTCGAGCGTCTTCTTGATAAGTTCGATTGGCGTGAGCATGTTCGAATCAAGCGCCTTGATCCAGTCGTCGCGCGAGAATTGGCGGAAATCCCCGGGCGGCGGGCCGCCGGCGTTGTTCACGAGGATGTCCGGCGCAGGACACGCGGCCAGCGCCGCGGCGTGGCCTTCCGCCGTGGTGATGTCGCACGCTATGGCCGTCACAGTCACGCCAAAGTTTGTACGAATGTGCTCGGCCGTGGCCTCAAGCGGACCAGGCGTACGCGCCAGGATCACTAAGTTGACACCCTCGGCTGCCAGCGCCTCGGCGCAACCGCGCCCCAGGCCCTTGCTGGCCGCGCAAACGAGCGCGGTGCGCCCCTTGATTCCCATGTCCATTTGCTGTCCCTTTCTGGTTGCCCGAGTTAAAACCGCTGGAAACGGTCGCCGCCCGGGGTAATGAAATCTGGTGCCGAATCCTGGTTCGCCGCCCTCTGTGCGGACCGCGTGATGCAATTCTAGAAGAATGAGGGATCGGACGTCGGCCGCGCAATAGACCGGACGACCTATCGCCCGCAATCTCCGCCAATCTCCACTTTAGGCGCGCCTAATTTGGGTAAACTGGCGTCATTGCTTGAGCACAGCCACGCAAGACCTACGCGGTGTCAGAGCTGAACGAAACACCCGATTCACCCGAATCCACACTTAATGCCGCGGCAACCGCGCGAATTCCATGAAACAGGACAGCCGCTTTCCCAATCTCTTCATCCTCAGTCACCCGCTGATTCAGCACAAGCTGACGCACATGCGGGACAAGGACACGTCCACGCGGACGTTTCGCGAGTTGCTGCGCGAGATCACGCTGCTGATGGGTTATGAAATCACGCGCAATCTGCCGCTGACTACGAAGCGTGTCGAAACACCGCTGGTCACCATCGACTCACCCGTGATTGCCGGCAAGAAGCTGGCAATCGTGCCGGTTCTGCGGGCCGGTATCGGCATGTCGGATGGGTTGCTCGACCTGATTCCATCGGCGCGGGTCGGCCATATCGGCGTGTACCGCGCGGAGGATCACCGGCCGGTCGAATATCTCGTGCGCCTGCCACCCGATCTGGAAGAGCGCGTGTTCATCCTGTGCGATCCCATGCTGGCGACCGGCTATTCGGCGGTTCATGCCGTGGACGTCATGAAACGGCGCAAGGTGCTGGGTGAAAACATCATTTTTGTGGCGCTGGTTGCAGCGCCTGAAGGCGTGAAGGTTTTCTCGGACGCCCACCCGGACGTGAAGCTGTACGTGGCCTCGCTCGACTCGCATCTGAACGAGCACGCGTATATCGTGCCGGGCCTGGGGGACGCCGGCGACCGGCTATTCGGCACGAAAAACTAGCGCATTTAATCGAGCAGTAACAAGCGCAGAATCGAGCGCCAACGCGGGAACCAGCAAGGGCGTGCACACCGTCGGAGCAAGGCCAACGCCTGCCGAAGCGGCGCGCCATGATAAAATTCGGGTCCGCCAAATAAGTGGCCGCGCTTGGCTGGCTGAAGAATCAAATGACGGGACTTCCTGGCGTCATTCGGTTGGCTGCAGGTTGTCGGCGAGAGTGACAATTAGCGGGAATCGTGAATTTGCGTGAATTTGCAGATTTTCAGCAACCTGCCCGGCCCCGCAGAACCCTGGACCGGGTGTGCGTGTGGCACTCAAGCCCTGCATCATGCGGCGCGAACATAAAATGCCGGCCGGCGAAAAGCGCCTTTTCGGGATAGGGCGGCATCATTGACACACAAGCGTGCGAGAGCAACTCGCGCGCGATGGAGAAAGGTATGGCGGGTCATTCAAAATGGGCCAACATCAAGCATAAGAAAGCGGCGACCGATGCCAAGCGTGGCAAGGTCTGGACGCGTCTTATCAAGGAAATTCAGGTCGCGGCACGCATGGGCGGCGGAGAAATGGACACGAACCCGCGACTGCGGCTCTCCGTCGAAAAGGCCTACGACGCCAACATGCCCAAGGACAACATCAACCGCGCGATCCAGCGCGGCGTGGGTGGTGTCGACGGCGCGACGTACGAAGAAATCCGCTACGAAGGCTACGGTATCGGCGGCGCGGCGATCATCGTGGACACCATGACGGACAACCGTACCCGGACCGTTGCGGAAGTGCGCCACGCGTTCTCGAAGTTCGGCGGCAACATGGGCACGGACGGCTCGGTGGCGTTCATGTTCGATCACGTCGGCCAGTTCCTGTTCGCTCCCGGCACGTCCGAGGACAAGCTGATGGAAGCGGCGCTCGAAGCGGGCGCGGACGACGTGGTAACGAATGACGACGGCAGCATGGAAGTGGTTTGCCCGGCTAACGACTTCCAGAAGGTGAAAGACGCACTGGAAGCCGCGGGTTTCAAGGCCGAAGTGGCGGAAGTCGTCATGAAGCCGCAGACTGAAGTCGAGTTCACCGGCGAGGAAGCGGCGAAAATGCAGAAATTGCTCGACGCGCTGGAAAATCTGGACGACGTGCAAGAGGTGTATACCAACGCGGCCATCGACCTGGAATGATTGCTGGGTAAGTAAGTCGGTGAGTCGGGCGGCCATCAAGCCGCGCCGTCCACTTACGTGAACGACCGTGCAGCAAGGTTTTGACCGGCAGGACATGGAACGCGCCCTTGCCCGTTTCTGGCTCGATTGCTGCGTGGGTAGCCGATGCGTTTCAGTCGTTTATTTGTTTAATCAGCGGTGCCGGGCGTGTGTAGACGAATAGCGCCGTCGTGGGTGAATAAACGGATCGGCTGGCGCGTTATGTGAAAGGCAAGCCGGCGAACTGCGCCGAGCATGCTCCCGAAATACAGGCCAGTTAGTAGTTATTGAAGTGAGCCGAACCTGGCCGGAAGTTGTGTTTGACAGCCGGGAAGTCGAGTGACGCAGCCGCGTGATGGCGCGAACCACTTCTCCGGGTCAAAACACCCGACGGCAATTCGGCAGACGACCGGCCGAGATCCGGCGCATCGCAAAAGCAGATATCCGCGGATCAGGCGCGGTGGACCCGTTTAAATGAGCTTGAATCGGTACCAATCGATTCAAACCGGTCCGCCCTCCTGCCGCCATGAATTTCTTAAGATCTTCGAGGATTTAAATGAAGTTACTCGTCGTCGGTTCCGGCGGTCGCGAACATGCGCTCGCTTGGAAACTCGCGCAGTCGCCGCGCGTGCAGATGGTTTATGTCGCGCCGGGTAACGGCGGCACGGCTCAGGACGAACGTCTGCTCAATGTCGACATCACCGATCCTGCCGCACTCGCCGATTTCGCCGAGAAAGAGCAGATTGCGCTGACCGTGGTCGGCCCCGAAGGCCCGCTCGCGGCGGGTATTGTCAACCTGTTCCGCTCGCGCGGCCTGAAGATCTTCGGCCCGACCAAGGAAGCCGCGCAACTCGAAAGCTCGAAGGACTTCGCCAAGGCGTTCATGAAGCGCCACGCTATCCCGACGGCGGAATACGAAACGTTCACGGACATCGCCGCTGCCCACGCGTATCTGGACACGAAAGGCGCGCCCATCGTCATCAAGGCCGACGGACTGGCAGCCGGTAAGGGCGTAGTCGTGGCAACGACGCTTGAAGAAGCGCATGCGGCCGTGGATTCCATGCTCGCCGACAACAAACTGGGCGACGCCGGTGCGCGCGTGGTGATCGAGGAATTCCTGGACGGCGAGGAAGCGAGCTTTATCGTGATGGTGGATGGTAAGCACGTGCTTGCACTGGCGTCGAGTCAGGACCACAAACGTCTGCTCGACGGCGACAAGGGCCCGAACACCGGCGGAATGGGTGCCTATTCGCCCGCGCCTATCGTCACGCCGCAACTGCACGCCCGCGTCATGCGCGAAATTATCCTGCCGACGGTGCGCGGCATGGAACAGGAAGGCATCCGCTACACCGGTTTCCTGTATGCGGGCCTGATGATCGACGCACATGGCAATCCGAAAACGCTCGAATTCAATTGCCGGATGGGTGACCCGGAAACGCAACCCATCATGGCTCGCCTGAAGGGCGATTTCTCAAAAGTAGTGGAACTCGCGATCGCCGGCACGCTGGCGACCGCGGAGATCGAATGGGACCGGCGTACGGCGCTGGGCGTCGTGCTGGCTGCGCACAACTATCCGGACACGCCGCGCAAGGGTGACCGGATCAATGGCATTCCTCCGGAGACGCCGGAAGCCGTGACGTTCCATGCCGGCACTACGCTGGAAAACGGCAAGCTCAGCACATCGGGCGGACGCGTGTTGTGCGTCGTGGGTTTGTCGGACTCGGTACGCGGCGCGCAGTCCGTGGTCTACGATACGATCAATCAGATCGCGTTCGACGGCATGCAGTATCGGCGGGACATTGGTTATCGCGCTCTGAATCGTAAAGCGACAGACCGGCACGGCTGAAGCGCGGAGATGCTGGCTACGTGGCCGGCTAATGTCGCGATGCCATCGCGGGAAATCTCCAAAACCGCAAGATCGCAGCACATTGAGCAACGCACTGCCGGACCTTCGCGTCCGGCAGCGTGTTTTAGAAGGAACGCGCACGAGGCCAGGCAACTCTGGACCGAACCAGGGTTTCCGCACTCCGTGCTATTTGCCCGCAAGCCGTACAACCGTTCACGATGACCGCTCCAACCTACGACGTACAAGCTGTCCGCACTTATTTGACCGGTTTGCAAGAGCAGATCGCGCAGACGCTTGGCGCGTTCGATGGCAACGAATTCCTTATCGATTCCTGGCAGCGCGGCCCGGAAGAACGATTGCGTGGAGGCGGCAGCACACGCATCCTTGAAGGCGGTCAGTTTTTTGAACGCGGTGGCATTGGTTTCTCCGATGTAGCCGGCGACGCTTTGCCAGCCTCGGCGAGCGCCGCGCGTCCGCAACTGGCCGGGCGTGGTTTTGAGGCCATGGGCGTGTCGCTCGTCATGCATCCGCGCAATCCGCACTGCCCTACCGTGCACATGAACGTGCGCCTGCTGATCGCGACGAAAGCGGGTGAGCCACCGCTGTTCTGGTTTGGCGGCGGCATGGACCTCACGCCGTACTATGGCTACGAGGAAGACGCGCAGCATTTTCACGGCGTCTGCCGGAATGCGCTGACGCCTTTCGGCACGGATCTGTACCCGCGTTTCAAGAAATGGTGCGACGAGTATTTTTATCTCAAGCATCGGAATGAATCGCGTGGGATCGGCGGAATTTTCTTCGACGACGTCTCGGAACCCGGTTTCGACGAATCGTTCGCCATGATGCGCAGCGTCGGCGACAGTTTCCTGGCCGCGTATCTACCGATCATCGAACGCCGGCGCAACACGCCTTACAGCGAAGCGCAGCGTGAATTCCAGACGTACCGGCGTGGCCGGTACGTGGAATTCAATCTTGTCTTCGACCGTGGCACGCTATTTGGGCTGCAAAGCGGCGGCCGTACGGAATCCATCCTGATGTCGATGCCGCCGGCTGTCACGTGGCGCTACAACTGGAAACCGGAGCCGGGTACGCCCGAAGCCCGGCTTTACTCCGATTTCCTGGTGGCGCGAGAGTGGCTATAAAGAACGACGAACCAAGAATCACGAAAGAAGCCGCAGACTAGCTGCAGACTATGAGACCTGAGCGTTGCACTTGTTGCAATCTGTCCCCGAAGAGGATCGTCCACTGAAACCGAACCTCCCTTGTGCTCGACGTGTCGGTTTGCTGGGCGGCACGTTCGACCCGATTCACGACGCTCATCTGGCCCTCGCGCGCCGTTTCGCCGAGTTGCTCGACCTGACCGAACTTGTGCTGTTGCCGGCGGGCCAGCCGTGGCAAAAAAAGGATGTCACCGAGGCGCATCATCGGCTTGCCATGACCCGCGCAGCAGCGGATTCGCTGCATGTGGAAGGTTTGCAGGTTATTGTCGCCACCGATGAAATCGACCATGACGGCCCAACCTATACCGTGGAGACGCTGGCTCGCTGGCGCGCGCGAGAAGGTGCGGACGCGTCGCTGTCGCTTTTGATCGGCGCCGACCAGCTTGTCCACCTGGATTCATGGCGCGACTGGAAACGCCTGTTCGAATTTGCGCACGTGTGCGTGGAAACCCGCGCTGGATTTGACGTCTCAACGGTTTCTCCTGCTGTCGCTGAGGAAATTGCCGCGCGCAGCGCGCCGGCTGAGGTGCTGCAATCCACGCCGCACGGCCATCTGCTGATTGATTCCGCGCTGGAGCTGGAAGTGTCGGCGACCGAAATCCGCGAGCAGCTGGGAGAACGCCTGCGGGCGCACGCGGCGGGCGAGATAGACGCCGAGAGTCATGTACCGTCCGCCGTATGGGACTATATTGTTCAACACCACTTGTATCATCGGTAAAAACCATCGGTAAAAATATGGAAATTCAAAAGCTTCAACGCGCGATCATCGACGGTCTCGAAGACGTCAAGGCGCAGGACATCAAGGTGTTCAACACCACTCACCTGACCGCCCTCTTCGACCGTGTCATCGTCGCGAGCGGCACATCGAATCGTCAGACCAAGGCGCTAGCCAACAGCGTGCGCGACAAGGTCAAGGAGCTGGGCGGCGACGTCCTCAGCACCGAAGGCGAGGAGATTGGCGAATGGGTGCTGGTGGATTGCGGCGACGCTGTCGTCCACATCCTGCAACCGGCGCTGCGCCAGTACTACAACCTCGAAGAGGTCTGGGGCGACAAACCCGTGCGCGTCAAGCTGCAAAGCTCGGGTGGCTTCAGCGGCGCCCAGGTCAGCGTGTCGGACGAAGACGAGGACGACGAGCCCGCCGCCAAGCCGGCTCGCAAGACTACGCGGCGCTAACACTGAACACTGGCCGAACGCGAACGTCGCGCTGTCCGTCGCCATAGAAGCGCGGAGATAGCGCGGGCGTAGCGCTTCGCAATGCCGCCATGAAACTTCACATCCTTGCGGTCGGCCACAAGATGCCCGACTGGATCGCGACCGGCTTCGACGAGTATGCGAAACGCATGCCGCCCGAGCTGCGCGTCGAGTTGCGCGAGATCAAACCCGAACAGCGTTCATCGGGACGTAACGCCGAGAGCGTGATGGCCGCCGAACGCGTGCGGATCGAGGCGGCGCTGCCCAAGAATGCGCGGCTTGTCGCACTCGACGAACGCGGCCGCGACTGGACCACCATGCAACTTGCCGGCGCATTGCCGGACTGGCAGCAGGAAGGACGCGATGTAGCGTTCGTGATCGGCGGCGCCGACGGTCTGGACCCGCAAATCAAGGCGCGTGCCGAAGTCTTGCTGCGAGTTTCAAGTCTCACGCTGCCGCACGGCATGGTCCGCGTGCTGCTGGCCGAACAGCTTTATCGCGCGTGGAGCATCACGCAGAATCATCCCTATCATCGCGCTTGAGGCGTGGCATCGGAGCGTTGAACGACTACGCCTGAGGCTACGGCGCCTGACCTTCAATTTATCCGCGAACATGCCATTAACCAGCTTCCCTTTCGTCTATCTCGCGTCACAAAGTCCCCGGCGGAAAGAACTACTTCAGCAACTCGGCGTGCGCTTCGAGTTGCTGCTGCCGCGTCCCGATGAAGACGCCGAAGCGCTCGAAGCCGAGTTGCCCGGCGAGGCTGCTGACGCCTATGTGCTGCGCGTTTGCGCGGCAAAGGCGCAAGCCGCCTATGCCCGCCGCCTTCACGGCGATCATCGCGTGGCGCCCATCCTGGTTGCCGATACAACCGTCACGCTCGATGGCTCGATCATGGGCAAGCCAGACAGCGCCGACCATGCCGTCGACATGCTCGAACGGCTATCCGGGCGCGATCACGAGGTGCTGACAGCGCTTGCCGTGGTCGGTGCCGACGGCGTTCTGCTCACGCCTGTTCTATCGCGTTCGCTCGTGCGCTTCGCCGCTGTCGAACGTGCTGCACTGCAGCGTTACGCGGCCACGGGCGAACCGCTCGGAAAGGCCGGTGCGTATGGCGTTCAGGGACGCGCGGCAGCGTTTATCGAACGGATCGAAGGGTCCTATTCGGGTATCATGGGCCTGCCTCTTTTCGAAACAGCAGCACTCCTGCGCGTGGCGCGCGTCGACTTCTAAACAGTCCATGAACGAAGAAATCCTGATCAACGTCACACCGCAGGAAACCCGCGTTGCCCTCGTTCAGCAAGGCGCGGTGCAAGAACTTCACGTTGAGCGCACGTTGTCGCGCGGGCGCGTTGGCAATGTGTATCTCGGCAAGGTCGTGCGTGTGCTGCCGGGCATGCAGTCGGCTTTTATCGATATCGGGCTCGAGCGCGCTGCATTCCTGCACGTAGCGGATATCTGGCATCCCCGTATTGCTGGCGAAACGCATTCGAACACGCCGCATACGCCGATCGAGAAGATCGTATTCGAAGGCCAGGCGCTGATGGTGCAGGTGGTGAAGGATCCTATCGGCACCAAGGGCGCGCGGCTTTCCACGCAGGTGAGTATCGCGGGGCGGACGCTGGTTTATCTGCCGCAGGAACCGCATATTGGGATCTCGCAAAAGATTGCGAGCGAGGCCGAGCGCGAGGCCATTCGGGCACGGCTCACGGCCGTTCTTCCTGTCGATGAAAAAGGCGGGTATATCGTCCGGACGATCGCGGAAGATGCGTCGAGTGAAGAACTCGCGGCTGATGTCGCTTATTTGCGCAAGACGTGGCAAACAATTGTCGCGCAGGCGCAGCGGGTGGCGCCAACCTCGCTGTTGCATCAGGATCTTAATCTCGCACAGCGCGTGTTACGCGATTTCGTCAACGACGAGACTTCGCGTATTCAAGTGGATTCGCGCGAGACGTATCAAATGCTGGCCGACTTCGCGATCGAGTTCACACCCGCTGTGGCTTCGCGCGTGCATCACTATGCCGGCGAGCGCCCGCTCTATGACCTGTACAACATTGAAGCGGAGATTCAGAAAGCGTTGTCGCGTCGGGTAGATCTGAAGTCCGGTGGTTATCTGATGATCGACCAGACTGAGGCAATGACTACTATCGACGTAAATACGGGTGGTTATGTAGGTGCCCGTAATTTCGACGATACGATCTTTAAAACCAATCTTGAAGCAGCGCACACCATTGCACGGCAATTGCGGTTGAGGAATCTTGGCGGCATCATCATTATCGATTTCATCGATATGGAGAACGTCGAGCATCGCGATCAAGTGCTTGGCGAGTTGAAGAAAGCGTTATCGCGAGATAGAACGCGCGTGACGGTGAACGGGTTTTCGCAGTTGGGGCTGGTTGAGATGACACGCAAGCGTACGCGTGAATCGCTCGCGCATGTGTTGTGCGAACCGTGTCCGACCTGCGATGGCAAAGGCCAGGTCAAGACGCCGCGCACCGTGTGTTACGACGTGCTGCGCGAGATCATGCGTGAATCGCGTCAGTTCAATCCGCGTGAGTTTCGCGTGGTGGCGTCGCAGCAAGTGATTGATCTGTTTCTTGAGGAAGAGTCGCAGCATCTGGCCATGCTGATGGACTTTATCGGCAAGCCGGTTTCGCTGCAGGTTGAGTCGAACCTGAGTCAGGAACAGTACGATATTGTTTTGATGTGAGAACTCGGCGAGAGCAAAACGCTATTGCTGCCCGAGGATATCCACGGGTACAGAAAGCGCCCCGGCTATCGCGGCAAGTTTCTTGAAGGTGCCGTTTCGCTTCCCACTTTCAATCTGGCTCAAGTACGGTTTACTGATGCCAGATGCTTCGCTCAAAGCTTCTTGAGTGAGCTTGCGATATTCACGCCAGGCGCGTATTGGGTGTACGCCGGCTAATTCAGCATCCAGCACAACTGCGGGCACATGGAAACCGTCATCAGCTGCTTTCGCTTGATCAAAAAGCGCTTCGTCATCGAGATCCTCGATCAACGGCGCGACGCGGTTCCAAATTTCGATAGGCACGATTGCGAATTCAGCGCGACCGTCGCGTTCGATAAATTGGATGGTGGTCATTCGTAAGCCCCTCCTCGAGGTTTGACGGCAAGCACCAAGACCACTAGTTTGCCATCGTTGATTTCAAACAAAACACGCCAGTCACCAACACGTAACCGACAGCCATCACGTCCGGTCAGTTTCTTCACGTTAGCAGCCGAATACGGATCGTTCGCAAGCAGTTTTATCTTCGCCTGGATCGTAGCAGCGACGTTACGCGGCATTGTCTTAAGTACCTTGGCGGCATCTTTGGTGTATTCGATTATGTACACAACAAATGTTAGCATAATGCTAACCTATTGCAAACCCGCCATCTCGGAACACCCCCTCCCCCTCACCGCCGCAGACTCCGGTCAATCGCCGCGACCAATCCTTTAAGCGAAACCGGTTTGCTCAAATGCCCGTTAAACCCGGCATCGAGCGCCCGCATGACATCTTGCTCACGGCCAAACCCGGTAAGCGCCAGCGCAGGCAGCCGCGCGGTCCGCGGCGTCTTTCGCATCCGCTCGATCATCTCGTAGCCGTTCATGGTCGGCATGCCGATATCCGACAACACGACATCGAATTCCTCCTGCGCCACCGCTTCAAGCGCCCGCTCGGCGCTCGGCTCCGCGCGCACCTGCGCACCCTCCATTTCGAGCAGCGTACGAAACGCCTCCAACGCTTCGATGGAGTCATCGACGAGCAACACCCGCAAGCCCCGCAAGATGCCCGGATCAACAATTTCACGCGGCGTTTCCACCGGCACCGACGATGCGTTTTCCGGTAGCCACAGCCGAAAGCGCGCACCTTGCCCCTTCCCCGCCGACTCCGCTTCAATATGCCCGCCATGCAACTCAGCAAGTTGCTTCACGAGCGACAATCCAATCCCCAGGCCGCCTCGGTCCCGCCGTCCGCCGCCATCGGCCTGACTGAACATCTCGAAGATACGCGGCAGGAAGCCGGGATCAATACCCTGCCCCGTATCCGCCACCTCGATACAAACCAGCCCCTCATGCCGCGATAAAGCGATCCGCACCCGTCCGCCACGCGGCGTGAATTTAAGCGCATTGCGCACGAGATTCCAGACCATCTGCTCGACGCGCTCGGCATCGGCATGAATCATCACGGCGGCATCGGTTCCCACCGCCGACAACTCAATGCCACCCGCCTGCGCATCCGCCACGCTCGCGGCCACGACCGCGTGCAGCACGGACGCGATCTCCACCGGCGCGAAGCGGAGCGCGAGCTTGCCGGTACGCACACGCGACAGGTCGAGCAAGTCGTCGATGATCCTGGCCTGCCCGGCGACCGCACGCTGAATGGCATCGGCGGCGTCCTGCACGCTCGAAATATCCCGCACATCGGGTATGCGCGTGAGCAATTCCGCCTTCACGTGAATCAGGTTGAGCGGGTTCTTGAGCTCATGCGACAACACCGAAAAGAACTCGTCCTTCAACCGGTTCGCCGCTTCGGACTGCGCACGAATCGCGCGTTCGAGCGTAAGCGCCAGTTGCTTCTGGCTCTCGATACCGGTCTTGTCGGTGACATCGCGGGCAATCTTCGCGTAACCGCGGAATTGATCGGATTCGATAGGCGTAGTGACACCGCTGCAATAGATTTCGGTGCCGTCGGCGCGTACGTGCCAGCGTTCGTCTTCCACACGGCCAGCCTGAGTGGCGCGCTGCCGCTCGCGTAAAGGCGCGCGCGCTGCACGATCGTCGGGGAGAAAAATAAGGTCCAGCGGCTGGCCTCGCACTTCGCTTTCCACATAGCCAAAGATGCGTTGCGCACCGCCGTTCCACGTGACAACCAAACCGTTCATGTCCAGCACGATGATCGCGTAATCGTTTGTGGTCACGGCGGCCAGCCGCAAGCGTTCCTCGCTGCTGCGCGCCGCCGCTTCGGCCGCGCGGCGCGCCGTGATGTCGATCAACGTGATGACCGCCCCGTCGATCTGATCGTCCGCCGTGCGATACGGCAGCACCCGCGCAAGGAACCATTCGCCGCGGTCCGTGCGGACCTCGCGCTCGGTGAACGTGAGCGTGTCGAAGGCCGCGCGTGCATCGGTGGCCATCTCCGGATAGTCGAGCCGATGCGTAAGATCCAGCAGCGGCCGCCCGATGTCCGACGCAATCAGCTTGAAGAGCCCGACCGCCGGCGCCGTATATCGCTTGATACGCATTTCCCGATCGACGAATACCGTCGCAATGCCGGTGGACGAGATCAGGTTGCGCAGGTCATCGTTAGCCTTGGAGGTCTCGGTGACGGTGTCGGAGAGTTCCAGGTTCACCGTCACCAGTTCTTCATTGACCGACTGCAGCTCTTCCTTGCCCGCTTCGAGTTCCTCGCTGGTCGAGCGCAGCTCTTCGTTGATCGCCTGCAATTCTTCATTCGACGCCATCAACTCCTCGGACGACACGCTGGCGTCCTCGCTCAACGTGTCCATCTGCGTCTGCGCACGATATGGGTCCTGTTCCAGATCGCCGAGTTTGGTGACATCGGCGGAGACGTCGTGTGCGGGCGAATTCGGTTGAACTGCTGCATGGGCCTCGTTCCCGGCCTCGTTCTCATTCTCTGTCTCGTCGAAGAACACGACAACCACGTCTTCGCCACTCTCATTGTCCTTGAACAGCCGTGCCGATAGCTTGACGAACGATGACGTCTCGCCACGCGAAAAGCACACGCGCTGCGACACGACGCTGTCCCCGTCGCGCAATACGCGATGCAGCGTGTTCCGCAATTCCGCGCGCAGCTCCGGATTGACGAGCGTGAGCAGATTGCGCGAGGGCTCGCCGCCAACATACTGAAGGAAACGCCCGGCGTGATCGGACATATGCAGGATGGCGCCATCGCGATCCACGGTGACGTTCGGCGGCGCGTAACGCTCGAATACGCGCCGACGCAGCGCCGTGAGTGACGCGGATGTCTCGCGCCCGAGACCCATCTGTCTGGGGACGTCGAAGATCGCGGCGGGACGAATGAGCGGCAGCGGCGGCATGGCACGCGCGCCAATGCGCTTCGATTGATAAATACGGTTGCGCTTGTCCACTTGCTCGAACAAGTCGCTTGCAATGTCGGTGGATTCCGCCGCGCCGAGAAACAAGAACCCGCCCGGCCGCAGCGCAAAGTGAAACGTCTCCAGCACTTGGCGCTGCACCGTCCTGTCGAGGTAAATGAGCAAGTTGCGGCACGAGATCAGGTCCATGCCCGAAAACGGCGGATCGCTCAGGATGTTATGGACAGCGAACACAACCTTCTGGCGCAGTTCCTTGCTCACCTGGAAACTGCCGCCCGGCTTCACGAAAAACCGCCGCAACCGCTCAGGCGATACGTCTGCCACGATCGATCCCGCGTACATGCCCGCGCGCGCTGTATCGATCGCGCTTGCGTCGACATCGGTCGCGAAAACCTGGATCAACGGAAACTTGCCCTCGACCGGCCCGTGTTCGATCAGCAGCATCGCGAGCGAGTACGGCTCCTCTCCCGTAGAGCACCCCGCCGACCACGCGCGCACCGGATCGTCGGGCGAGCGCCGTGTGAACAGGTTCGCCACGACGCGCTGCTCGAAGGCATCAAACGATTTACGGTCGCGGAAGAAATTCGTCACGCCGATCAGCATGTCCTTCAGGAGCGCGGTCGTTTCCTCAGGATGCGTTTCGATAAACCGCTTGTACCCGGCCAGATCGGCGACACCGTTCACCTGCAGCCGCCGTTCAATGCGCCGCATGACCGTGCCGCGTTTATAGTGCCGGAAGTCATGACCGGTGCGGATGCGCAGGATGGTCAGCAATGCCTGGAGCACGTCAGAATCGTCGTCGATGGTCGAAACAGCCGGCTCGATCCGCTGTTCAATACCGTGTTCAACATCGGGATCATTTGAGGGCAACTCGTCGACGGCATACAGCATCTTCATCGCGCGGGCGTTGTCGCGCAGTTCGATAAGGCGGGCGGGCATCCGCTCGACCGACAGCACGATATCGACGAACCCGGTTGCCAGCGCATTGCGCGGCATCTCGTCAAATTCCGCGTCCGTCGGGTCCTGCACGATGTTGATACCGTTCTGCTCCTTGATCCGTGCTATCCCCATCGAACCGTCGCTGCCCATCCCCGACAGGATGATGCTGATCGAACGGGCCCGGTGCGCGTCCGCCAGGCTCCGGAAGAACAGGTCGATTGCGACCGGTTTTCGTCGCACCGGATCGCTCGGGACGACATGCAGACAGCCGTCCGCCAGCGATAAATCGTTCGACGGCGAAATCAGGTAGACCGTGTTCTTTTCGATTGGCGTGGTGCCGAAGACCTGCACGACCGGCATGGAGATTGAGCGTTGCAGCACTTCGTCGACATGGCTCGCGTGGTTCGGCGATATATGCAGCACCGCGACGAACGCCATGCCGCCGTCCGCCGGCATGCCCTGAAGCAAACGCATCAGTGCCTGGATGCCGCCCGCGGACGCACCGATACCAACAATCGGGAAATCGACTGAACGAGGATTGGACGACACTGCGGATGAAGATGAGGATTCGGCGGACGAACTGATCCGGGCACCGGGCGGCTTTCTAATGGTCATTGGAGGCTCCTTCCGAGCACTTGCAAACCGGCCGGGCAAAAGCGATTTGCAAGTCTGCTTCCTGGGCCATCCGCGCCGGGTGTCCTTCCGCCTCGCGAGATAGAAACAGGTAATAACGACGTTATCGTCGTCTGCTTATTTCAATGATATTAATCCTTATTCGGCATTGCGGAGAAAAGATTATTGATTAATTCAATTGCTTAACTTTCGTAGCGGTATTTGTTGAACATTGCGAAAAATCGTGACGAAGTTTCGGTACAAATGATTATTTTTAACAATGAAAATTCCGAAATTATCGGTAGGTTTTATCGAAACCATATCGCGGTAATTTAAATCCGCAACGATTACACGTCTCGAATCAACATCTTAATTAGCACGTTCGGTCGGTTTATCGTTTGCTTCAACTCGTCGCTCCGTTCACGCCGGCAACGAACGTTACGTCCCACGGCGTAAATGTAGCAAGCGTGCGGAACAAGCGGCGTTTTGCACGGTTGCCTCGATTGCGTTCGGCTAGGTCCTATCGGCGTCGAGCGTTGTCAGTGAAGGAAACGAGGGTCTTTTTTCAGAGCATGGCGGAACGTGGCACGGCTCATGCTGAAAAAGGTTCAAGCCTCGCATTGACCAACGCGACGGTGATGCGGCTCTTCAGGCGGTTCATCCTGACGGGCCGGATTTTCGATAAAGCACCACATCATTCGGGCCGTTGTTACAGCGCACATAAACAGCGTTGCCCCGGATGGCAATAACCAGCGACCGCAAAAATGTCGGCGCTACCGGGGAAACATGATGAATCACCGACTAATAGAAACTGATCTTGTGCATCTTGAAAAGATAATCAACCGGGTTGCATCGAGTCACGGGCTGTCTTTGTCCTATTGGCGCAATCGCGTTGATTCCTTTTTGTCGATGCGCCTCATGCCGGCGCAACGCAAGCGTATAGCCCATATAGAAACGATCATCGCGACGCTTGAGCAAGCCGCGTCGAGCAAGACATCTTGCCAATAAGCACGCAACGATCGACAGGCCGTCCGAACGGCCTGTCGATGATCACCTATCTACGTCTACTCGCACGCTGACCCGTTTTTAATCCCATCTGCCCGCAACGGGTTTTCTCGAATATCACATCTATTAATAGCCCATGCTTTAAAAGCATAATCTCGTCACCTTTCATTATCGAAATAATGCCCTGAATAGCTATCCGCTTAATAATGCTGGACACAATTATTTTAAGTTTTTAATATCACTCCGCTGACGCTTGGACGAAAGCCAACAAGAAATCCCACCGTCGCCAGATTTCAAGCTCGCTAGTCTTGAACAACAATCTTGACGCACCGTTCCGCCACTCAAGATCGGCGCAATGCCGGCCAAGTTGTCACCGACGGTCGTCGCGGAAATCGCGAGAAATCGGAAATATCGCGCGGATTGCGGACGCAACGACTTCCGATGAAGATCGGCAAATCCCGGTAGCCTTCAATCAACCTCATTGAATCGTCAGGACCCGCGTGCCGTCTTTTTTCATCGATCGTCCGGTTTTTGCGTGGATTGTTGCCCTGGCCATTTTCGTGGCGGGCGCGCTGGTCACGCCCTTCCTGCCTGTCGCGCAATATCCGCGGCTGACGCCGCCGCGCATTGTGATTGACGCGATGTATCCGGGCGCGGCGCCGGAAAGCGTCGACAACACCGTGGCGAGCGTGATCGAAGAAAGCCTCGACGGCGCCGAGGGCTTGCAATACTACGAAACGACCAGCGACAGCCTCGGCGAACTCGAAATCGCGGCCACGTTTTCGGCGGGTACCAACCCGGACATCTCCATGGTCGATGTCCAGAACCGGATGAAGCAGATCGAGTCGCGCCTGCCGCAGCAAGTCGTGCAGCAAGGCATCAGCGTCTTCAAGTCGACCGGCACGTTCCTGATGCTGGTCGCGCTCACTTCCACCGACGGCCAGCGCGATTCCGTGGAACTCAGCGACTACGTCAATCGCTATATGCTGCGCGACCTGAAGCGCGCGCCGGGTGTCGGCTCAGCCGAATTGTGGGACGCCGGAGAGGCGTTGCGGGTCTGGATCGATCCGATGAAACTGCGCGAATACAACCTGGCCGCGGCCGACGTCACCCAGGCCATCGCGGCGCAAAACGCGACGGTCACCGCCGGCACGCTTGGCGACGTGCCCTTCGTCGCCGGTCAGCAATTGACGGCGTCGGTCACGGTCAGGGGACAATTGATCTCGCCAGGCGAATTCGGCGAGATCGTGCTGAAAGCGCGCACCGACGGATCGGCCGTCCGGCTGAAGGACGTGGCGCGGGTCGAGGTGGGACGCGACAGCTACGCGTCGTTTTCTCGACTGAACGGCAAGTCGGCGGCAACGATCGGTATCCGGCTTTCGCCTCAAGGCAACGCGATGGAAACCTCCGCCGCGATCCGCGCGAAGCTGGCTGAATTGTCGCGTAGCCTGCCACCGGGCACGGCGGTCGAAATTCCGTCCGACAACGCCAAGTTCGTCCACGTCGCGCTGCACGAAGTGGCGTTGACGCTCTTCGAAGCCGTGCTGCTGGTGTTCCTGGTCATGTGGCTTTTCCTGCGCGACCTGCGTTATGCGCTGGTGCCCACGGTGGTGATTCCGGTTGCGCTGACCGGCGCGCTGCTTGCGCTGTATGTGCTCGGCATGTCGATCAACGTGTTCACCATGTTCGCGATGGTGCTGGCGATCGGGATCCTGGTCGACGATGCCATCGTCGTGGTCGAGAACGTCGATCGCGTGATGCGCGAAGAGGGACTGGCGCCTCGCGCGGCCACGCGCCGGGCGATGCAGCAGATGGGCAGCGCGATTGTCGGCATTACCGCCGTGCTGACCGCCGTGTTCGTGCCGATGGCCTTTTTCCCCGGCAGCGTCGGCGGGATTTATCGGCAATTCACGGTCGCGATGATCGCGTCGATTCTCGTGTCCGCGTTCACGGCACTTTCACTGACGCCGGCGTTGTGCGCGAACCTGCTGAAAGCACCGCCGCGCAGTGCTGTGCGGCATGGTGCTCACGGCTTGCATGGATCGCACGGGGCCAGTGGCCGTTCGTTCGGCTTTACGGCCGCCTTCGACTGGACCTCGCGCAAATATCGCGGGCTCGTCGCGCGCGTGCTGCGCCGCGCGGGTTCCATGCTCGTGGTGTATCTCGTGCTGGCCGGCGCATGCGCGTTGCTTTATCTGCATATGCCGGGCGGCTTCCTGCCTCAGGAAGACCAGGCGCAGCTTCAGGTGATGGTGCAGTTGCCGGCGGGCGCTACGCAGGCGCGCACGCTCGCGGTCGTCGAGCAGGCGGAAGCCATCCTGAAACGCCAGCAGGCAGTGGCCAACGTGACGACCGTGGTCGGCTGGAGTTTCCAGGGCAGCGGCCAGAACGTGGCCATGTGTTTTGTCGATTTGAAGGACTGGTCGGCGCGCACGACCGACGCAGCCACGCTGCGCGACACGCTGAATCGCGGGTTCTCGAAGATCATGGACGGCGAGGTCACTGCCCAGATGCCGCCGTCGGTTCCGGGCATGGGTCATTCCGAAGGGTTCGTGATGCGGCTGGAAGATCGCGGCGGCATTGGCATTGCCGCGCTGACTGCCGCACGCGAACAGCTCTTCGACCAGGCCCGCCACAATCCCGCTTTCGCCGATGTCCACTCGGAAGCGTTGCCTGACGCGCCGCGCATCGTGCTGGAAGTCGATCGCGCGAAGGCTTATGCGCTGGGCGTTTCGTTCGACAAGATCGGCGACGCACTGGGGAACACCTTCGGCTCGTCGTATATCGACGACTTCCCGTCAGGCGGCCGTATGCGTCGCGTGATGGTCGCCGCCGACGCGCCGTCGCGGATGACCGAAGAGAGTCTGATGAACCTGTCGGTGCGTAACGCCGCGGGACAGATGGTGCCGATGTCCTCCGTGGCATCGTTGCACTGGACGACCGGGCCGTCGGTGCTGACGCGCTACAACGGTTCGCCTTCACTCGATGTCAGCGGCCGTCCCGCCAACGGCGTCAGTTCCGGCGCGGCAATGGCCGAAATGGAGCGGCTCGCGCAAGCGCTGCCGGTGGGCGTGGGTTATGACTGGACCGACACCGCGCTTGAAGAAACGCGTGCCGCCCGCCTGACGCCTATCCTGATTGGCTTGTCGCTGCTGGCCGTGTTCATGGCGCTGGCGGCGCTTTACGAGAGCTGGACCATTCCGCTCGCGGTGCTGACGATCGTGCCGCTGGGCGTGATTGGCGCCGTGATCGCGATGCTTCTGCGCGGCATGCCCAACGATGTCTATTTCAAGGTCGGGATGATCACGGTGATCGGGTTATCGGCGAAAAACGCGATCCTGATCGTGCAGTTCGCGCGCACGCTTTACGCCGATGGCGCGCCATTGAAGGACGCAATCGTCGCCGCGGCGAGTGCGCGCTTCCGGCCGATCGTGATGACATCGGCGGCGTTCTTGCTGGGCGTCGTGCCGTTGCTCGTGTCCACGGGCGCCGGGGCGGAAAGCCGGCGATCGATCGGGACCGGCGTATTCGGCGGCGCCATTACGGCGACCGTGCTCGGGCTGGTGTTCACGCCGCTGGCGTTTTATATCGTTGTATCGGGGCAGCGGTTTATTCAAAGCCGCGTGCAGTCGATGAGCCGGGAGAAGGTGACGCCAAACGCCGTCGAGTCCGAGGCGCCGCGCCGCGACGTGCAAGGTTCGCAAGAGGGATAGTTCGACGTGGCGCAGCCGGCCCATTTCGCCGATGCGTTTCCCCTATGATGGCAATCTCGCGTACTTTCGCGCATCGGGAGGCATGTCATGCAGTTTCCAGCAGGATCCGTTCAGGCGCTCAGTTCGGCCGCATCGACGGTGTTTTCCATCGGCATCGTGTTCCTCGGTTACTGGGGCATTCACGAGGGCTCGCATTGGCGCTCCGGCGATATCTCCGTCGCGCTGCTGGCGCTCGCCGGTTTCGCGTGCCTGGGTTTGGTGCCCTGGCTGGCCACGTCTCCAACCAAACGTCCCGACGATGAATCGCGCGTGCGTATTGCGCGTCATGCGTTTTTGGGTGGCGTAGGCGCGTTGTGGCTGGCTATTGTCGTGTCCGTGTTCACGCAATGAGCGTCGCGCGCGCTGCGTGTTTTTCATTGCCGCTTCCCTTCCCCGGCACTCATCCCTCATGAAGATTCGAGCAGGCGCTGTCGTTGAACTCGTGGTCAATCTCCTGCTGCCGTGGCTTGCGTATCGGCTCGCGTTGCCGCATTGGGGCGAACTCGGCGCGCTGTACGCGTCGGCGGTGCCGCCGGTTGTCTGGAGCCTCGTGGAGTTCGCGAGAACCCGTCGCGTCGATGCCCTCAGCATCCTGGTCCTGCTCGGGATCGTGTTGTCCATCGTGCTGATGGCGCTTGGCGGCAGTCCGCGCTTGTTGCTGATGCGCGAGTCGATGGCGTCGGGCGCTATTGGCGTTGTGTTCCTGGTTTCGCTCGTGCTGCGGCGTCCGCTCACCTTTTATCTCGCCCGGGCAACCGTCGCGCGCAAGGAAGAAGGCGGCGCGGAAAGATTCGAGGCGCTCTGGAAAGAACGGCCCGCGCTGCGTCGGTCAGTGCGTCTGATGACTGCTGTTTGGGGGTTCGGCCTGGCCGGCGAGAATGCGCTTCGAGCCTGGCTGGCGTGGCACTGGCCGGTCGAGCGCTTCCTTGTTGTCTCGCCGTTCATCGGATATGCGATCTATGGCGCGTTGACGGTATGGACGCTGATATATCGCAGGAAGCTTCAGCGGCGTGGTACGGCCGCGCCTACGGAGGCTGTTGGTCCTTCGTAGTGCAGTGAGCAATCTCGGTCTGCAAGGCTACCGAATGCGCCGATGGGTTCACAGGCCCCCGAGGCTCGCGTTTCATCCACGCTCCCAACGCAAAACGCGCCCCTGATCGTTTCTGGCCAGGGGCGCGCATCGATTAAAATCTCAAAAGCTTCAAGCCGCCTGCTGCTGATACTGGATCCGATGAAGGTTCGCGTATAGCCCGTTGTGGCGCAGCAACTCGGCGTGGCTGCCCTGCTCGGCGATTTTCCCTGCGTCCATTACCAGGATCCGGTCGGCACGCTCAATAGTCGACAACCTGTGCGCGATCACCAGCGTCGTGCGCCCCTTCATCAGCGTTTCCAGGGCTTCCTGCACGTGCCGTTCGGACTCGGAATCGAGCGCGGACGTCGCTTCATCGAGGATAAGAATGGGCGCGTCCTTGTAGATCGCCCGCGCAATAGCCAGCCGCTGCCGCTGCCCGCCCGACAAGCGCATGCCATTGCCGCCGACACGCGTGTCCACGCCTTCGGGCATGGCCGCGACGACATCGGCCAGATTCGCCGCAGCCAGCGCCGCCATCACCCGATCGCGATCCGGCGTCTGGCCATACGCGACGTTGGCGGCGATCGTGTCGTTGAAGAGCACCACGTCCTGGCTCACCATCGCCATTTGTCCGCGCAGGTCGTGCAGGCTGTACTCCTGAAGCGGCACGCCGTCGACCAGCACTGCGCCGCTGGCGGGATCGAAGAAACGCGGCAACAGGTTGACCAGCGTGGTCTTGCCGCTGCCCGACGCACCAGCCAGCGCCACCATTTCTCCCGGGGCGATCTTGAACGAAATCGCGTCGAGCGTGGGTGTTCCAGTCGATCCATAACTGAACGACACTTCGCGGAATTCCACCTCGCCGCTGGCGCGCACGAGCGGCCTGCCGCCGCCTTCGGGCTCGGCGGGTTCATCGATAAGACCGAAGATCAGTTCCGCTGCCGTCATGCCGCGCTGCAGCGGCTGGTTGATATCGATCAGGTGCTTGAGCGGCGAGATTACCAGCAGCATGGACGTGACAAACGCCACGAACCCGCCGACGGTCGTCTGGTCATTCGCCGACTGCACCACGGCAATGGTGATGACAATAGCGAGTGCAATCGACGCCAAAAACTGCGTGAGCGGCTGTGCGAGACCGCCGGACACTGTCATGCGCATTTGGTAGCCGCGCAGGCGATTGCTCATGTCGGTGAAGCGGTCGTTTTCGTAGCGCTGGCCGTTATGAACCTTGACGACCTTATAACCGCCAACGGTCTCTTCCACGATGTACGACAGCTCGTTCGTCAGCAACTGCGACTCACGATTAAGCCGCCGCAACCGTCGATTGATCTTGCTCACCAGCCAGCCGATAGCCGGCAGGATCACCGCGATGACCAAGGTCAGCCGCCAGTTGAGGATGAACAGGTATCCCAGCAGAAAAACCACGGTGAGCGAATCGCGCACGAGCGTGACGACCACGCTCTGGAGCACGTTGAGGATCTGATTCACCTCGAACACGATGGCGTTGATGATCGTGCTCGCCGTTTCCCGCTGGAAGAAACCGGCGCTGGTGTGGATCATCCGGTCGAACATCTTCAGGCGCAGTTCGAGCAGGATCTTGTTGGTGACGTAGGCGAGCAGGTAGCCCGACGCGTATTGCGCGCCGCCTCGCACCACGGCGAGGCCGACGACCGCGCCCGGCACGATCCACTTGGCGCTGGCACTGCCCTTCGCACCGAAGCCGTGATCGAGCAGCGGCTTGAGCAGCATGGGAATACCGGCCTCGCTTGCAGCGACGAAACCCATGGCGATCAGGCCGAGCGCGACAATCCAGATCAGGGGGCGGATGTACGGCCAGAGCCGGCGCATCACGGCAGCCGGCGATGTAGTCTGCCCGCTGCCGATCGTTTTGCTCAGGGTTGGCTTTTGACTCAAAAGAGGTCCTTAATCGTGAATCCGTGCGTCGGACAGCGGGCGGAGCGGGAGTGAACCCGCGCCCGCTGTCCGACGCTTAGGCGCGCCAAACCGCGCCGACACGGCAAACCGGTATTGTAATGCGCCGTGAGTCTTTGTCTCATTAAGAGGCTTGTCCGGGAGAATGCCGCAACAAGGCCGAGTTGCGGCCTCCGCTGCCCGCTCTACTGCTGCTGCGACAAAGCCCCTCGCGCAGGCGCAACCCGCCCCGCGAGACGCTCGCCGCGACCGAGCAGGAACCCGGAAAAACACCAGAAAGCGAGCGCGGTGGTCTGCCACATGAAGTCGTCGGTGAAATTCTTTGCAATCATTCCGATGACCAGCGCCATGCCCGCCGAACTCAGCCAGGGCACCACATGCCGCAGCCGCCAGAAACGCCAGATCAACGCAAGCAGCAGCGCCGCCTCCAGCACCACGCCCACGATTCCCGTCTCCAGCCACGTATTCAGAAATAGATTGTGCGCATGCGTCAGCGCCTGTGGTTCCGTCTCCAGCAACGCAGGCGGAATTTCGCTTTGAAATACCCGGCCCGGCAACGGCTTGCCGAAACCCACGCCGGTCCACGTATGCGACTCACCTTCCCGGCCGTAGAACGCCCAGAGTTTAGGACGCGTATCCGAAGACATGACATCTCCAATGCCCGCCAGTGCCTCGGGGACATACACCTGGTCCTTGCCCACTCTCAGCTCCCGCGCAGCGGCTTTCGGCATCGCGTGGCCGTAACGCATCCGCGCGCTCATCTCGAGCGTGCCCACCGCAGCCACGCCGATCACCGCCACGCACACGGCCGCGATCACGAGGTGCTTGCGGTACAGCGGGTAGCACGCGATAACAAGCGTCACGGCCGCGGCAGGCCAGAAGAACCGGTTGAGGGTCGCCAGCCCGATGACAAGAGCCAGCACCAGCCCGCTCAGGGCGATTGGCCACCAGCGGCGATTCAGCAGCAGGCCGGTGAAGAGTGTCATCGAAAAGATGACGAGTGTGCTCGTGTGGCCGACGCGGTTGTAATAGTGGAGAAGGATGTCGGCGGGATTCGTGGGCGGCTGCAAACGGCCCCAGTAATACAGGCTGCCGGCGGCCAGCAGCAGGCAGGCCACCCAGTTGATCAGCACCATCCATTCGGGCTTCGTCGTGCGCGTGCCGATCAGCCAGAACGCGAAGAACGACACCAGCGGATACAACACTTCGTCGAGCCACGCGTGCATGCTGTCACGCGGATACGGCGACCATGCAATCGACGCCAGCGCCCACGCACTCCAGATAACAATAGGCCACAGCAGCGGCCAGTGCAGCGGCGACGGCCGCTCCGAAGAAAAAGCCGCGGCGAGTGTGCCGATACCAACCAGTCCCAGCGCCATGTTCTCCAGCGCGGTCATATGGGCGAACATCGCGACAAACATAATTACTGGACACGCCACCCACAGAACGCGTTCCAACTGCCTGCACATCTTCGTCATTGCACTCCCGGAAGGACCGCCTGCAAGCTGTTGCAGACGACCTCAAGCGAAATAAATCCCATGCAGTCCGCATGGTCACCACGCCATGCGACGCATGTCTTCGTGTTGCGGTCACAGCGGCGAGCCCAGGCCACGTGCCGTCTGAAGATATCTTGTTCATTGCGGCACGGCATGTCCGCGATAGTAACCGGCATGAACGGTGCGTCGCGCCAGTAATTTCCCGCGCCATGTATCAACGCGTTACCAGGGCCGAACAATGTAACCGTCGGCACGCCGGTCAGGCGCCCGAGGTGCGCCACGCCCGTATCGGGACAGACAATCGCGCGCGCGCCGGCGAACAGATGCCACACCTGTCCCAGATCGATCCGGCCCGCGAAATTCGGGTAACGGCCATTGGGATCAATCACATCGACCAGCGCCGTCTCGCTCGGTCCGCCACTCCACACAGGCGTGAATCCGCGTGCTTGCACGAACTGCGCCAGCGCTCGCCAGCGATCGTCGGGCCAGCGCTTGACCTCGGTGCTCGCGCCTGGATGTAAGACCACGTAAGGACTTCGCAACACGCGCGCGTCAGGTTCTGAAAACCCGGCAGGCGCGGGCGCCGGCCAGTCACTTACTCGATACGGCCGCGGCGGCGGCCCGGCCACCAGTTCAGCCGCAAGATCCGCCCATGCTGCCGGTATATCCGGATACAGCACGGCTTCGTCAAGCGGCATGTTTTTCCACGCCGGCTTGTCCGCAGCGTGTCCGACAATCCATCGGCACCCGGCCGCCAATGCAAGCCATGCATGTCGATTATCTCCGGCCACGATGCCCAGATCGTACGGTCCCGAACGCAACACCGCATTCACCGAGCGGAAGTCGCGCGGATCGAAGGCAATGACGTCGATGCCAAACGGCCGGCCCGCATAGAGCGGCACGATCGGTTTGGGACAGGTCAGCACGATCTGCGCGTCAGGATATTGCGCGCGAAGTTTCGCGACGAGCGGCGTCAGCAATAGCGTGTCGCCGAGCAACAAATGATGCGCGATCAGGATGCGCCTCAAGACTTGAGGCTTACGGCGCAGCGGCTTCAACGCCAACCGGGGCAACGCGCGGGCGATGATGCGCACGCGTCCGGAAAGTCGGCTCATCGGGTGGCGTTCCTACGTGAAATCGAGATTATGCCGGTTGATGGTGGTGAGCTAAGCTTTTCCGGGTTTTTACAATCGCCATGCGACGAGACCTGCTGCGCTGATCACATCGAGCGGCAGGCTCGACTTCACATCGGCGAAGACGCCGCCGGGTTTCGCCAGCGCCAGCAAAGCCTCGGTCTTCTGCAGAAAATCGCGATGCGGAACCGCCAGCACAATCAGGTCGGCCGGTTCAAGCGCGTCGAAAGCGGTCAGCGTCACGCCGTATTCATCGAAGGCTTCCACGGCATCCGCGAGCGGATCGTGAAGCTGAACCTCGAGCCCGTAATCCTGCAGGTGATGGACGATATCGATGACTTTCGAATTGCGCAAATCCGGGCAATTTTCCTTGAATGTCAGCCCAAGGACCACCGCCTTGGCACGCAGCGGCGCGCGCCCGGTCCCGATCAGCGTCTTCACGGCGCGATCGGCCACGAAACGGCCCATGCCGTCGTTCACGCGCCGGCCGGCGAGGATCAGCTGGGGCGTATAACCCGAGATCTGCGCCTTGTGCGTCAGGTAATACGGGTCCACGCCAATGCAATGTCCGCCCACCAGTCCCGGCGTGAAATCCAGGAAGTTCCACTTGGTGCCGGCGGCGTCCAGGACTTCGCGTGTGTCGATATCGAGGTAATCGAAGATGATGGCCGCCTCGTTCATCAGCGCAATATTCAGGTCACGCTGCGTGTTCTCGATAACCTTCGCGGCCTCGGCCACCTTGATCGAACCGGCACGGTACACGCCGGCCGTCACCACGGAGCCATAGACCTGCGCCACCAGGTCAAGCGTGGCGGCATCCGACCCGGACACGATCTTCACGATATTGCAAAACGTATGCTGCTTGTCACCGGGATTGATGCGCTCCGGACTGTAGCCGACCGTGAAATCCGTCCCCAGCGTGAGGCCCGATTCACGCTCGAGGATCGGGATGCAAATCTCCTCGGTGACGCCGGGATAGACCGTCGATTCATACACGACCACGTCGCCACGCTTGAGCGCCCGACCAACCGTTTCGGACGCCCGCTTCACCGGCATCAGGTCCGGCTGCGCGCCCGAGCTGATCGGCGTAGGCACCGCGACAATATGGAAATTGGCTTGCCGGAGGACGTCGATGCTATCGGTCAGATCGAGGTGCGCCGCCGCCAGTTCGTCCTGGCGAACTTCGCCGTTGCGATCGAGGCCCGCGCGCAGTTCGGCAAGCCGGGCCGGGCTTGTATCGAACCCGATTGTGCGGCGTTGCAGGCCGAATGCAATGGCGACGGGCAAGCCCACATAGCCCAGGCCGATGACGGAGACGTGGCGATCATGCATAACAATAGGTACTCGTAATGGTCAGGACGGGTATGCCCGAAGGCCGCTCCGCGCAGGTCGGCACGGGGCGGGGCAAATGCTGGGGCAAATGCTGGGGCAAATGCTGGGGCAAATGCTGGCCAGGATGCTGGCCCAAGCGCTGGCAGCCCGTCATTTGATTTTCAGGTAAAGGCGGCTGAGAAGCGGCCGGCTATGCACCCACAAACGGCTTTTCAGCCACGCGGCCGGCTTGTCGCGCACATCGAGTCGCAAGATGCGCGCTGGATCGCCGTGACGCGAGTTCGTGCCGGGTTCAACGGTATATAGATGGCGAAAGCCCGCCGCGTGCGCTTCTTCTACGTAGTCGGTATCGAAATAGCCTTGCGGCCAGCAAAGATGATCCGATACATCCCCAAGGTGATGCGCGAGTGCCGCCCGTGCCTGTTGCAAATCGTCGCGCAAGCTCGCGCGTTTGGTGGATGCATCCGCGCTCACGCGATCCCAGCGCGTATGGGTGTGCGTGTGGCTGTGAAACTCGAAGGTCCCGGCTTGGCGCATTGCATCGATTTCCGACCAGCGCATGATGGCCCGGTCGCTCTCGCCGGCTTCGATTGCCGCTTTCGCGGCGGAGTGACCCAGCAGGCCCGGAAGGTTCGCGGCGGACGTCGAGGGCGTTGCGTTCGGACGCACAGGCCCGCTGTTCACCCAGCCCGACACCAGGAATCCGAGCGCCGTAAAACCGTATTCGGCGAGTACTGGATGCGCGTGAACCCAGTTGTCGAGATAACCGTCGTCGAAGGTGAGCACGACCGACTTCGCCGGCACCGGTTCGCCCGCCAGATACGCGCTGAACGCCTGCGCACCGAGCGTGGTGTAACCCTCGCGCGCGAGCATGGCCATCTGGTCCGCGAAATGCACGGGCGACACTGTCACCGCGCCCGCCGCCGGACTCACGTGGTGATACATCAGCACGGGCACGGCGCGCGCGGTGCTCAGCGTCGTACTCATGCAATGCCTCGCTCGCTCAAGCTGCTTCGATAAAACGCCGCCGTCTCGTTTGCCATGGTATCGACGGAAAAGCGCGTCTGCGTGATCCGCAAACCGGCTTCGCCCATGCGGCGGCGTTCGTCCGGTGCATCGACCAGGCGCAGCAGCGCGGCGGCCAATGCAGGGTCGTCGTGCGCGGGCACGAGTAGCCCGTTCACGCCGTCATCGATCACTTCCGGCACGCCATCGACCGCCGTCCCGATCACCGGAAGGCCTGCCGCCATTGCCTCGATGAACGACGTGCCCAGCGCCTCTTGATGAGTCGGCAGCACGAACAGGTCGAAGCCCGCCAATACGCTGGGAATATCGCGGCGCAGGCCGAGCAAATGGATGTGATCGGCAAGCCCTTGCGCTTGAACGTTCCCGCGGATTTCGTCGAAGAGCGGACCGTCGCCGGCAAAGACAAAATGCAGGTTCGGCCGCTGTTCGATCAACGGCTTCGCGACGCGGATCAGGTCGGGATGCCCCTTCTTGTCGCGCATGATGGCCACCGTGCCCGCGATCACGGCGTCATCACGAAGGCCCAGTTCCGAGCGCAACGTGGAGCTGGCGCGGCTCACCGGCTGCGACTTGACGATGCCCGTATAGATCGTGACGATATTCTTCTGCGGCACGCCCTCGGAGACCAGGTAACGCATCACCGACTGGCTCACCGCCACGACCTTGTGCGGGAGCCACGTGTAGGTCGCCCGCGACGTGATGGCAAGCGCCAGATGCCGGGTCCGCACGATCAGCGGCGTGCCCGAGAGCCGCGCGGCGGCGCCGCCGAGCAGGCTGTCGCGGCCGCTATGGGTGTTTAGCACGTCGAAACGGCCTTGCTTGAGAATGCGCCGCATGTGCGCGACCGCGTTGATGTCGGCGCCTGAACGCATGGGCGTGGTGTGGACCGTGAAGCCTTCAGCCGCAAGACGCTCGCCGAGCCGTGCACCCGGTACGCACACGAGTTCGAGCGTATGACCGCGCTCGCGCAGCGCGAGCATTTCCTTGAACGTCCGATGTTCCTGACCGCCCCATCCGTTGGACGATTCGCTGTGCAGAATTCTCAGCGGTTTCATTACTATGGCGAACTCCGAGTGACTCTGGGTAGTTTCAACGTGAATGGTGCCGAAACCGGATGCCGGATTGCGGACCCGCGCGTCGTGTGTTCCCGGCGCTGCTGCGTCTTTTTCGGCGATGCAATCCGTCTCGCGATCGTCCGCGGTATCCGTCTCGCGATCGTCCGCGGTTTTTGGACGCGTGGCCGGCCGCACACGGCACGCAGTCACCGGTCTGGTATAACGATGACCGGGCGGTCAGGATTGATGCGGAACGCGTATGGCGTGATTTCACCCGGCCTCGCCAAGACTGCCACGCCCTGTTATGGACCCGGCCAGCAACGAGACAGCGACTATAAACGCAGCATTCACCGCTAAAACTTTTCGCATCAAATTATAGCAATTCGCATACCCCACGCTTACGTTCCCATGACTCGTCCAACGCTTGGTATTGCCCTGATTACCTTCAATGCAGCCGCACGCCTCGCGCAGTGTCTGGAGGCGGTTTCCTTCGCCGATGAAATCGTTGTAATCGATGGCGGCAGTACCGACGCAACCGTCGGCATAGCGGAGGCGCATCGCGCGCGCGTAATCGAGGCGCGCGACTGGCCAGGGTTCGGGCCGCAGAAAAATCGCGCGCTCGATGCGCTCACGACCGACTGGGTGTTATCTATCGACGCCGACGAAGTGGTCTCGCCGGAATTGGGCGCGGCGATCCGTGCGGCGCTCTCGAAGCCGCAAGCGGAGGTCTACTCGGTCGACCGGCTGTCGAATTTTTGCGGGCAATGGGTGCGGCATAGCGGCTGGTATCCGGACTGGATTCCGCGCTTGTTCAAACGAGGCACAGCTCGTTTCTCCAATGACCTCGTGCACGAGCGGCTGGTGCTGACGAACCCCGATTCAACCAAGGTCACGCGTCTGCAGGGCAAGCTGATGCACTATTCCTACGAGGACTTCGAGACTGTCTTGCGCAAGCTGGATAGCTATTCCACGGCCGGCGCGCGTCAACGGCACGCAGCGGGCAAGCGCGGCAGCCTTGCAACCGCAGTTCTGCGCGGGATGTGGGCCTTTATTCGCACCTACCTTCTGCGACGCGGTTTTCTCGACGGTCGCGCGGGTTTCATGATTGCCGTGTTCAATGCACAGACCGTGTATTACCGGTTTCTCAAGCTTTCTGAACTGAACCGGATGCGCTGACAGGCATGTGGGCGACTATGCCTTCGGCGAGCGCCAGCAACGCTGAAATGTGCGCGGCAACGCTGGAGTCGTAGAGAATGGACGCCGCCGTCACGTTGGTATTTTTCGCATCCAGTGCGCGCCGGATGGCGTGCCGCAGGCCTGCTGCGTCGCCCGGCTGGAAGGTAAATTTCGCGTCGTCCGCAATCGCGCTGCAACAGCCTACGCTGGTTGGGAAAATCACGGGCGTGCCGCACATCACGGATTCGATACCGACCAGCCCGAACGGCTCGTACTTCGAGGCAAGCACCGTGAAATCCGCAGCCCGATAAGCGTCCTCGATATTCTTCGCATACCCGATATAGCGCAGTTGCCCGGAAGTCTGCGCGGGTGGCCGCCCCGCGACCGCGACCACCACCGGAAGTCCGCTGTCACGCAGCGCGGCCTCGATCAGCGGCAAGCCCTTGCGTTCGTGGCTACTCGATGGAAACAGCAACACGATCTCGTTATCGGCGAAACCAAACTGCTTGCGCAACGCGCTGCGTTTCCGGCCCGGCACGGGAGAAAAACGCGTGCCGTCGACTGGCGGATAAAGCACGCGGATCTTCGAGTCGGCCACGCCGTAGAGCGAGCGCAATTCGTCGCGCATCATGTCCGAGTGAGCGACGATCACACTGGCTTGCTCGTACTGCAAACGCTCAAGCACGATCTGGCGGCTGTCCGAGCGCCGCTCGCGCCGGCCGGTCGCAGCAAGAAAGCCGATGTGCGTACCACCGCAAACCGCGATCTCGGATGACTCCACACGATTGCAGCCAATCAGCAGATCGACCCGTGCGTTCTTGCGCGCCCGTTCGAGCGCCCAGTTGTAGTACGTGTCGCGCAGCCGGGAAGGCAGGAACGACACGTTGATCCGGCGCGCGTCGACCATCTGGCTTTCCGGCTGCGACGGATCAATCTTGCGTGCGAAAAACACCGGCTTGCGCTCGCCGGTAAACCCCGCCGCGTTGAGCCCTCGAACCAGGTCCAGCGCGTAACGTTCAAGTCCGCCGCTGAGTTTCAGCGCATTCGCGGAGATCGCGACTTTTATCCCGGCGCGCATCAATACACGATTTCGATTGAGCTTCCCGCGAATTCGCCGCGCAGGGCCGTGATGAGATCGTCCGTCGGCTTGACACGCCATGCATCGCCAAGCCGTACTTCACCTTCCGCATGCTCGCTTCGATACACGATGCTCACGTTCAGGCCATTCGGGATATGCACCGGTTGCCGTTGCCCGCGGCCGCCGTCACGATCACCGCCTCCGCGTGAACCTCCACGCGACGGCGCCTGCACCGCTGCCGGTGCTGCCGCCTGTTCAGGCGGCGCGCTATACGCTTCCAGCACTTTCTTGAGCCGCAGTGCGTCGGCGTTGCCGTTCATTTCCACCTTCACCGCCTGCGCATAGCGGCTGCGTGAACGTTCGAGATCCATGGACGCTTCCACCGTAAAACGGATGCCGCCGGTGAACGCGTCGTTGCGTGCCTGCCCCTGCACGACCAGCAACTCGTCTTCCTTGTAGAGCGCCTTGTTCGCTTCGAACTGCTCGTTGTACACGGTCACTTCGCACTGGCCGGTGCCGTCGTCCAGATTCACGATCAGCATCTTGCCGCGCTGGGTCATCTGGGTGCGCATGGTGGTGATCACTCCGGCAACAAGCTTGTCGCGCCCTTCCTTCAATTCGCCGATCTTCTGGCGCACAAAACGCCGCACTTCGGTTTTGTATGCATCGAAGAGATGGCCCGACAGGTAAAAGCCCAGCGCGCTCTTTTCTTCCTGCAAACGCTTCTTGTCCGACCACATGGGTTCGTCGAGAAGGTCGTGGCCTTGTTGCGGCTCGTCGCCCATGTCGAAGAGACCGGATTGCATGGCGTTGGCCGCGGCTTGATCGGCCGCCTCCATTGCCAGCGCCACCGATGCAATCAATTGCGCGCGGTTGTCGTGCAGCGAATCGAACGCGCCCGCGCGGATCAGCGCTTCTACCGTGCGGCGGTTCACCATGCGCCGATCGACCCGCATACAGAAGTCGAAGAGATCGGTGAACGGCGCTTCTTCCCGCGCGCGCAAGATTTCTTCGATAGCGCTCTGCCCGCTGCCCTTCACCGCGCCGAGGCCGTATCGGATCGTCTTCGAACGCTTGCCGTCGGCTTCGGCTACCGGCTCGAACCGGTATGCCGACTGGTTGATGTCCGGAGGCAACACGGCCATCTTGTTGACGATGCAATCCTCGAACAGGATCTTGACCTTGTCCGTGTCGTCCATGGCGAGCGACATATTCGCCGCCATGAATTCGGCTGGATGATGCGCCTTGAGCCACGCCGTGAAATACGCGAGCAATGCATACGCGGCCGCGTGTGACTTGTTGAAACCGTAGCCGGCGAACTTCTCCATCAAGTCGAAGATTTCGTCGGCTTTTGCTGCGGTCAGTCCATTCTTCGCTGCGCCCTGCCGGAACAGTTCGCGATGCTCGGCCATTTCCTCGGCCTTCTTCTTACCCATTGCACGGCGCAGCAAGTCGGCGCCACCGAGCGAGTATCCGCCGATAATCTGCGCCATCTGCATCACCTGCTCCTGATAGACCATGATGCCGTAGGTCTCTTTCAGGACAGACTCCACACGCGGATCGGGATACTCGACGATCTCGCGGCCGTGCTTACGCGCGCAGAAGCTCGGGATCAGGTCCATTGGACCCGGTCGGTATAGCGCCACCAGCGCGATGATGTCTTCGAAGCGGTCAGGCTGTGCGTCCTTCAGCATGCCCTGCATGCCGCGGCTTTCCAGCTGGAACACAGCCACCGTATTGGCTTTCTTGAGGATCTGAAACGAGGCGGGGTCGTCGAGCGGAACCTGCGACAAGTTCCAGCTTTCCTTCGATGGATCCAACCTGCGGATATACCGTTCAGCCCAATCGAGAATGGTAAGCGTCGTCAAACCCAAGAAGTCGAACTTGACCAGCCCGACCGCTTCCACGTCGTCCTTGTCGTACTGGCTGACCACACCGCCGTCTTCGCCCTGCGTATAAAGCGGGCAGAAATCCGTCAGCTTGCCCGGCGCGATCAACACGCCGCCCGCGTGCATGCCGACGTTACGCGTCAGCCCTTCCACGCGCTGCGCAAGTTCGATCAACTGATGCACTTCGTCTTCGTTGTCGAAGCGTTCCTGCAGCGTAGGCTCTTCCTTTAGCGCGTCCGCGATGGTCACGTGCTTGCCCGGCTTGAACGGGATCAGCTTCGCGATGCCATCGGTGAACATGTAGCCAAGATCGAGCACCCGGCCAATGTCCCGCACGGCCGCCTTCGCCGCCATCGTGCCGAAGGTCGCGATCTGCGATACAGCGTCCGCGCCGTACTTCTGCTTCACGTACTGAATGACGCGGTCCCGCCCTTCCTGACAGAAATCGATGTCGAAGTCAGGCATGGACACACGGTCCGGGTTCAGGAAACGTTCGAACAGCAGGTTGTACTTGAGCGGGTCGAGGTCGGTAATGAACAGCGCGTACGCGACCAGCGAACCGGCACCCGAGCCGCGGCCCGGACCGACCGGCACGCCATTGTTCTTCGCCCACATGATGAAGTCGGCGACGATCAGGAAGTAACCCGGGAAGCCCATGCCAATAATGGTCTTGCACTCGAATTCCAGGCGCGCGTAATACGTCTCGCGCTGCGCTTCGCGCGCGGCTTCGTCAGGATAAAGCTGGATCAGCCGTTTCTCGAGACCTTCCTTCGACAAATGCACGAGGTAGTCGTCGAGCGACATGCCATCAGGTGTCGGGAACAGCGGCAGTTTCGGCTTGCCGAGTTCGAGCTTCAGGTTACAGCGTTTCGCAATCTCGACCGTGTTGGCGAGCGCCGACGGAATGTCCGCGAACAACGCGCACATTTCCTCTTGCGTGCGGAAATATTGCTCGGTCGTGAAGCGCTTTTGACGACGCGGATTCGCGAGGATATCGCCCTCGGAAATACACACGCGCGCTTCGTGCGCCGTGAAATCGTCCGGGGTCATGAACTGCATGGGATGCGTAGCGACTACCGGCAGCTGGAGCTTCGCGGCGAGCGCGACGGCTTGCTGAATATAGGTCTCGCCGCCGGGCAACGCAGCACGCTGCAATTCGATGTAAAACGCGCCCGGAAAGAGCTTGGCCCAGCGTTCCGCGTGACGAACGGCTGCCTGATCATTGCCGGCGGCGAACGCCATGCCAATGTCACCATATTGCGCGCCCGACAGGGCGAGCAAGCCTTCAGACAATCCGCCCTCCAGCCACTCGTATTCGACTTCGGCGCGACCGCGATATTGATTGGTCAGCCAGGCTTTCGACAGCAGCTCGCACAAATTCAAATAACCGCGCTGGTTCTTCACCAGCAACAGCAAACGCGCGGGTTTGTCGCGATCTGCGGGATTGGTGATCCAGACGTCGCAGCCGGCAATGGGTTTGACACCCTTGCTGCGCGCTTCCTTGTAGAAACGGACGAGGCCGAAAGCGTTGCCGAGATCGGTCAGCGCGAGCGCGCCCTGACCGTCCTTGGCAGCGGCTTTAACGACGTCGTCAAGGCGCACGATGCCGTCGGCAATCGAGAATTCGGAGTGAACACGAAGATGGACAAAGCGGGGATCTGACATGAACGATATTGTACATGCGCCTATTCGCGAAATTCGCCCCGAAGACAGCGTTAGCCGTTCGGCCAGGGGTAATTAATTCGACCAATAAGCTGGATGAAAAGCGGGACGAAAAAAGTGCCGAATCGGCGCGGGCTCATCGGCCGATCGGTCGAGTCGGAAGCGCGCGCCGTTTGCGGGATAATACGGATTCGATGAACGCCCCAAGTACTCGTCGAAACCGCTTTTTCCTCCGGCAACGCCCGTTTTCCAGCACTTTAAGAGCATTTGCGTCATGAGCATCGTCAACCTTTCTGCTTATAAGTTTGTGACTATCGAGAGCGGCGCCGACTGGCGTCCGCTGATTGTCGACCGGTGTACCGCACTCGGCCTGCGTGGCACGATCCTTCTCGCACCCGAGGGCATCAACCTGTTTGTCGCGGGGGAGCCAGAGCAGATTGGCACGTTCATGGAATACCTTCGTACGGGTCCGCTTTTCGAAGGCAAATTCGCCGATCTCGAGTTCAAGGAAAGCGTGTCGGCCACCCAGCCGTTCGGCAAGATGCTCGTCAAGCTGAAGCGCGAAATCATCACCATGAAAAAGCCGGCAATCCGGCCTGAACTGGGCCGCGCGCCGTCCGTCGGCGCGGCCACGCTGAAGTCGTGGCTGGATCGGGGACATGACGACGAGGGTCGTCCCGTCGTCATGCTGGACACGCGCAATGCGTTCGAAGTCGATGTCGGCACGTTCGATCAGGCGCTGGATTACCGCATCGCGAAATTCAGCGAGTTTCCGGGCGTGATCGAGGAGCATCGCGCGGATCTCGAAGGCAAAACGGTGGTGTCGTTTTGCACGGGCGGGATTCGCTGCGAGAAAGCGGCAATCCACATGAAGGAAGTGGGCATTGACCATGTCTATCAACTCGAGGGCGGCATTCTCAAATACTTCGAGGAAGTGGGCGGCGCGCATTACCACGGCGAGTGTTTTGTATTCGATCACCGGACGGCGTTGAACGCCGCGCTCGAGCCGGCGCCAATTGCGCAGAACGGCGGGGAGCGAGCGTCGGCTGACACATCAGGCGCGGAAGACGATGCAGCCGATACCGACGAGGCGCACGCAGCGATTACGGCAGACGGCCAAGCGTCGTTCCCCGGTCCGAGCCATGGCCAGCAAGCGTCGCAGGCAGAAGCCCCCGGCACGTCAACATCAGCGGCGCACGACCTTTCGTCGCGCGCCGCGCGCTGATCGGATGGCCGCGTTGCAGCTTGCGTTGACGGATCGGCGGGTCGGATGAACCCTGAACCGGGCTATCGGGGCCGTTTTGCGCCTTCACCCACGGGGCCGTTGCACTTCGGCTCTTTGGTGAGCGCGTTGGCGAGTTTTCTCGATGCTCGGGCGCATGGTGGAACGTGGCTGGTCAGGATTGAAGATGTCGATGGCTCACGCACCGTGCCGGGTGCGGCTGCGGAGATCCTGGACACGCTGGGCAAGTTCGGCATGTTTTCCGCCGAGCAGCCGGTCTGGCAAAGTCAGCGGGAAGCTGCATACCAGCAGGCCTTTGAGCAATTGCTAGCCGCCGGCTTAGTGTTTCCGTGTGGTTGCACGCGTCGCGAGATAGCCGATTCCCTCGCTCACAATCACACTCGGCACACCACGCTGGCTTATCCGGGTACATGTCGCAAGGGGCTGCATGGCAAACCAGCGCGTGCGTGGCGGATGCGCGTTCCAGATGGCGATGCCGCCATTTTGAGCTTCGAGGATCGCTGGCAAGGAACGCAGACGCAGGATCTGGCAAGCGAAGTCGGTGACTTCGTGCTCAAGCGTGCCGACGGAGAGTGGGCGTATCAACTGGCGGTAGTCGTCGACGACGCGGATGCTGGCATTACGCATATCGTGCGCGGCGCCGATCTGTTGGACTCGACCGCACGCCAGATTTATTTGCAGCGTTGTCTGGGTGTTGCAACGCCCGTGTATTTGCACGTGCCCGTCATAGTGAATGACCTCGGCGAGAAACTCAGCAAGCAAACGGGTGCAACGGCGCTCGATACAGGAGCCCCGCTGGTTGAGTTGACGCAAGCGGCAAAACATCTTGGTCTGCACCCGTCCCCGGCCGCGTCACTCGAAGCGTTTTTCTCCGATGTCACCGCGCAGTGGGCAAAACGGTTCGGGATTTAAGACCTGGTTGCAGGGCGTTGATTCCAGAACGTTGCGAACGGACCGTTAAAAACAAAAAAGCGGCATCGCTGCCGCTTCATCGTTTGTTCACTGGCCCCGCTCTAATAACGACAAGATAACCTCAAGACCCCGAAGGCGTTCTCCGCGGCATACCCAGCCCACCTAGCAACGCAGCCAGCGGCTGGCGCGGCGTGTTCTTGCGTTCGGCTTCAGCCGCCGCATCGTCCTGGGTCTTTCTCGTCGATGCCGCCGACGGCTCGTACGGTTTCAGGAAGAAATCGTCAATTGGTTGCTGGCGCGTATGCGAACGTTCGAACGACGTCGAACGGCGACGCGGCTCCTCGCTACGCGCATGGCGATGTTCACCACGCTCCGGCCGGCCCGAGCGCTCTTCGCGACGCGGAGCAGAAGCTGATTCGCGCCGCACCGGCACGTCGACCTTCAGCACCATCACTTCGAGCGGCCGCTTGATCAGCTTTTCGATATCGGCGAGTTGCTTGCGCTCGTTGGGGCTGCACAACGACAACGCATCCCCCGACGCGCCCGCGCGGCCCGTACGGCCAATCCGGTGAACGTAATCTTCCGCGCTGAACGGCAGGTCGAAGTTGATCACTGCAGGCAGGTCGGTGATGTCGAGACCGCGGGCGGCCACATCGGTTGCAACCAGTGCTTCGATCTCGCCCTTCTTGAATGCCTCAAGCGCCTGCATCCGCTCGCCCTGCGTACGATCGCCGTGAATCGCCGTCGCAATAATCCCGTCCTTCTCCAGCACGCGCGACAGCCGGCTCGCGCCAATCTTGCTATTACAAAACACCAGCACCTGCTTCAGGCCGCGCTCACGAATCAGTTGCGTCACTGCGCCGGATTTATCGCTTTCCGCGACTTCGAAAACAATCTGACGCACATTCGCGTTCGTGGAATTGCTGCGAGCAACTTCGATGGTTTGCGGATTGCGCAGATACGTTGCTGCCAGTTTCTTGATTTCGCCCGAGAAGGTGGCCGAAAACAGCAGCGTCTGGCGTTCCTTCGGCAGCAGATTCAAGATGCGCTGCAGGTCCGGCAGGAAGCCCATGTCGAGCATCCGGTCGGCTTCGTCGAGAACGAGAATCTGCACCTGGCCAAGATTCAGCGTCTTTTGCTGAACGTGATCGAGCAAGCGTCCGGGCGTGGCGATCAGGATTTCGACGCCGCGCCGCAAAGCTTCCGACTGCGGATTCATGTCGACACCACCAAACACGACCGTGCTGCGCAATGGCGTGTGCTTGGAATACGCCTGGACGTTAGCCGCGACCTGGTCGGCGAGTTCACGCGTTGGCGTGAGGATCAGCGCGCGAACCGGGTGGCGTGCGGGCGATGCGCTCGTGCTGGCCATCGGCAGCAAACGCTGGATGATCGGCAGCGAAAAGCTCGCCGTCTTGCCCGTGCCCGTTTGCGCGGCGCCCATCATGTCGCGGCCGGCCAGCACCACGGGGATCGCTTGCGCCTGGATCGGCGTGGGGATCGTGTAGCCGGAATCCACCACGGCTCGCAGGATGTCAGCGGACAGGCCGAACTGGTCGAACGTAGGCACGGGGCCGGGCACGGCAGATTCAGTGGCGCCCAACTCGAGCACGGGACCGGGCGCCGCCGTGGCGGGACTCGCCTGTATCTCAGGCGTGACAGGATTCGCTTGAACTGCGGCGCTGGAATCAGCCCCGGGAGCAGCGTCGGGTGAAGCGGCGGACGGGTTCGTGGCGACGGAATCGGACATGGTGACTTTGGTGGCTTTCGCTTTCGCTAAAAATGCGCCGGAGCGGCGCGCGAGCGGTCATTCCACCGCTCATGGACATCGGATGAAGAAGAACCGCGTGTTTCGTCGATGCAACCGGCAAACGACAATCAACGCGCGGACTTCGGATCCGCAGGGTTTTGTTCGCTGCGAATCTTCACTTGGGTCCGGTCTGACGCAACCGGATGGCGTAGTACGGTACAAAGCGAGTGCACAAGGCTAAGTACGAGTTACGAGTGGCAAGTGCTGGTGCAAGTGCTGGTGCTACGTGACCATGGCGGCAACCGCCACGGGCTGGAAAATATTCGAAGTCGGTGGCAATCGGCCGACAGTCAGCCGGCAATCAACAAGAAATGACGCCAACTTGCCAATCCAACGACCCGCATCCAGTCCAGCGTTTAATCCGGCCTCCAGCCCTACTCGCAACAGCAAGCCGGGCGAGGCGTTCGGACTTGGGAAAAGCCCGCTATTGTAGCACTCCCCCGCCCGCCAACACGTTGTTCAGCGACGCGCCTTCAGGCACCGCCGCGGCCGGAAAACCCGGCCAGACGGGCCTCGATGCCGCGACATCGATTGCCATAACAGCCTATTTCGGTTTCTGCGCCGGTTTTGGTGCATCCCTGACGACCATCAGACGCAACTCCGTCATGTCCTCGATCGCGTATTTGACGCCTTCCCGGCCCAGCCCGGAATCCTTGACACCGCCATACGGCATGTTATCAACGCGAAATGACGGTACGTCGTTGACCACCACGCCGCCTACTTCCAGTTCGTCCCACGCCAGATTCACGTTCGTGAGGCTGTCCGTGAACACGCCGGCCTGAAGGCCAAAGTCGCTGTCGTTGACCGTTTCGAGCGCCTGGCCGAAGTCCGTGAACTTTTCGAGGATCGCGACCGGCCCGAATGCTTCCTTCCGATACAAATCCTGGCCGCGCTTCACACCTTCCAGCAATGTTGCTTCGAACATGGTGCCCTCGACCTTGCCGCCCGCGATGATTTTCGCGCCGCTCGCCACCGCGCTTTCCATCCATCCGGCCAACCGCTTCGACTCGGATTCCGAGATCATCGGGCCGACGAAGGTCTTTTCATCCTTCGGATCGCCCATTTTCAGCGACTTCGTTTTCGCGATGAGTTTTTCGCGCAGGGCGTCGTAGATATCGGCGTGAATCAGGATCCGCTGCACGCCGATGCAACTCTGCCCCGACTGATAAAAGGCGCCAAACGCCAAACGGTCGACAACGTAATCCAGCCGGTCTGCCTGATCGCGATCGACAATCGCCGCCGCATTGCCGCCCAGTTCCAGGATCACCTTCTTCTTGCCCGCTTTTTTCTTCAGTTCCCAACCGACCGCCGGTGATCCCGTGAACGACAGCAGCCGGAAACGCTCGTCGGTGGTGAAAAGATCCGCGCCATCGCGATGCGCCGGAAGAATCGAAAACGCGCCTTTCGGCAGATCGGTTTCGGCGAGAATTTCGCCCATGATCAGTGCACCGACCGGCGTGCGGCTCGCAGGTTTCAGCACGAACGGGCAACCGGCCGCAATTGCCGGCGCGACCTTGTGCGCGGTCAGGTTCAGCGGGAAATTGAACGGCGAGATGAACGAACACGGGCCAATGGGCACGCGTTTGTAATAGCCGTGGTAACCAGCCGCGCGCGGCGCAATCTCCAGGTTGATCATGCCGCCATCGATACGCACCGACTCCTCAGCCGCGACCCGGAAGGTATCGATAAGCCGGGTGACCTCACCTTTCGAATCGTTGATCGGCTTTCCTGCTTCGATGCACAGCGCCTCGGCGAGTTCGTCGAAACGCTCGCGGAACCGCTTCACACAGTGATCGAGCACTGCTTGCCGCTGATACGGCTTGAATTCACGCATCGCGCGCTGCGCAGCAACGGCGTGGCCGATAGCGGCATCGATAGCCTTCGCGTCCGCCATTGCCACACGGGTCGCCACTTCGCCGCTGAATTTATCGGTGACTTCCAGGTCCGTGTTTGCCGCTACGGGTTCGTTTGCCAAGTAATACGGGTACGTTTTCTTCAGCATCTCACTCTCCGAGTAGGCTCAAAGTTGCGCGCTCAGCCGTTTGATTTCGCGGTTCAACACGCGCTCGTTGTCCGAATAGTCGATAGGCACATCGATCAGATGCACGCCCGGCGTCGTGAAACACTCGCGCAGCAAAGGCGCAAGCGCCGCCGCGGAATCCACCCGGTGCCCGGTCGCCCCGTAACTTTGTGCATACGCGACAAAGTCGGGGTTCTGCAGCGTCATCCCATAATCCGGGAAATTCATGTTTTCCTGCTTCCAGCGGATCATGCCGAACGCGTCATCACGCAGAAGGAGGATCACCAGATCCAGTTTCAGGCGCACGGCCGTCTCCACTTCTTGCGAATTCATCATGAAACCGCCGTCCCCGCAGACCGCCATCACGTTGCGGTCGGGATGCACGATCTTGCTTGCAATAGCAGACGGCAGACCTGCTCCCATCGATGCCAGCGCGTTGTCCAGCAGAATAGAATTCGGCTCGTGGGCTCGGTAATAGCGGGCGAACCAGATCTTGTACATGCCGTTATCGAGGCAAATGATGCCGTCCTTCGGCATGGTGTCGTACACGTCCTTGACGATCCGCACCGGATACAGCGGGAACCGGTCGTCGTGCTGGCCCTTTGCCAGTTGCGCGTCGAAATGTTCCTTGATCATCTTGAAGCGCGAAAAATCCCAATGCTGCTCGCTCTTCTTCAACAATTCCTTCATCTGCCAGACCGCGTTCGCGATGTCCCCAACCACTTCAATCTGCGGGAAATACACCGGGTCGACCTGTGCGCCAAGGAAATTCACGTGAATCACGGTCTTTTCGTCGCCGTCGCCGCTGCGCATGAAAAACGGCGGCTTTTCGATCACGTCATGGCCAATGTTGATGATGCAATCGGCGTGATCGATCGCCCGATGCACGAAATCGCCATCTGACAACGTGGCGTTGCCTAGCCACATGGGATGCGATTCATCAATCACACCCTTGCCCATTTGCGTGGTGAAGAACGGAATCCCGATCTGGTCGACGAATTCGCGCAGCATCTTCGTCGTGGTCTTGCGATTGGCGCCAGCGCCGATCATCAAGAGCGGATATTTGGCCGCTCGGATCGCCTCGACGGCGTGCTCCACCGCCCGTTCCTCCGCGATCGGACGACGGCTATAACTCTTCGGGATCGGCGCGCCGTCGCCCTCTTCGTGCGCGACGTCTTCCGGCAGTTCGAGGTGCACCGCGCCCGGACGCTCTTCTTCCGCGCGCCGGAACGCCTCGCGCACCGACGCCGGAATATTGCCGATAGACACCATCGAACGCGTGTATTTGGTGAGCGGTTCCATCATCCGCACGACATCGACGATCTGGAAGCTGCCCTGCTTGCTCGATTTGATCGGTTTCTGACCGGTGACCATCAGCATGGGCATGCCGCCGAGTTGCGCGTAGGCGGCGGCGGTCACGAAATTGGTCGCGCCGGGCCCGAGCGTGGCCAGGCACACGCCGGTCTTGCCCGTCAGCCGGCCGTAGGTGGCGGCCATGAAACCCGCCGCTTGTTCGTGGCGAGTCAGGACGAGCTTGATTTTGGAGCGGCGCAGCGACTCGAGGAGATCGAGATTTTCCTCGCCGGGGATGCCAAACACGTATTCGACTTTTTCTGCTTCCAGCGCTTTGACGAACAGATCCGATGCTTTCATGGAGAGTCTCGCTAGGGGACGGCGTGCACGGTGAATGCCGTGCAAAAGACGGGAATGAAATGGACCGGGTGCTGCTGAAGCAGGCTACACGTAGGCCGCGCGGCACCCGCCCGTCCGTTTATGGTCAGTCGACCGCACGCGGTTTGCGCGTGCGAATACAACCTTACTCCGGATCGCCATTTGGTGTCGCGGACGGCGGCGGGGGCATCGGATGCAAAGAGCCCGTTCCGACGCGAATCGGAACGGGCTCTGTTTTCATCTTGCGGTCGAACGAGTCGCTAGCTTTGTGTCTTGCACTCAGAAAGCATGGGTGCGGATTTCGGATCGGCGGTGTCGTCGGTGAGCGTGCCTTCAGGGCCTTTTGTCCACCACGTGTAGTGATCGGCAACGTATTTCGCCCCTGATCCCGACAGGACATTCACAAACAACATCTTGCGGCCATCGACGGTCAGCAGCGCGAAACTCTGCTTGTTCTTCGTGTTCATGTATTGCACGGTCAGCGTGCTGCCACCGCGGCACGCGTAACGCAGCGTGTTGGCCGTCGCCGTCTGGATCTGCGGCACGGTCAGCGGCATCGCGGTCGCCGAATGGCTCACGACAATCAGACACAGCGCACCGGCGGTCATTGCCGTCGATCTGACGATTCGTCCGATCCTTTCCGCCAACATTCCCTTCATTCCATCCTTCATCTTTCCATCCTTTCGTCACTTCTTTCCCGGTGAATCAGCCGTGCATGCCCTAAGCCACTGCTCCTCACGGATCGATAACGCCCGCGCACGCGTCGGTCGGCGCCGCCGCGACATGGCCGACCAGCGGCACCATCTTCAATCCCGCCGATGCCACCCGGCACGGCGCTGCCGCAACGCCGCACCCGGCCAAACCCACCAACGTCGCGCACAGCGCGACCATTGCACACCATTTCACTTGAAACCTCCGTGCCGCTCGCGAAAAACTCGCCACGAGCGGCGTGTTGCCGTCATCGAGTGGAGACGGGTCTTACCTTAGACGCGGCCAGCTTCGCGCGTTCCCGCGCTTCGTCGGTATCGCGTCCGGTGGCGAGCGCGACGCCCATGCGGCGCTTCGCAAAACTTTCCGGTTTGCCGAACAATCGCAGGTCCGAATCCGGCACCGCAAGCGCCTCGGCGACGCCTTCGAACGCGACACCCGCTTCCTCCAGCCCGCCATAAATGACCGCCGATGCACCCGGCGCGCGCAACGTTGTATCGACGGGAAGACCGAGGATCGCCCGCGCGTGCAGGTCGAATTCGGAGAAGCGCTGCGTGGCGAGCGTGACCAGACCTGTGTCATGCGGTCGCGGACTGACTTCGGAGAACCAGACGTCGTCGCCGCGCACGAACAATTCGACGCCGAACAACCCGCGGCCGCCCAGCGCCGTGGTGACCTTCGCGGCAACATCGCGTGACTTTTCGAGCGCCACGGCGCTCATTGCCTGCGGTTGCCACGATTCCACGTAGTCGCCCGCCACCTGGACATGGCCGATCGGCTCGCAAAAATACGTTTGCAGATCGCCCGTTTCCGGATTGACTGCGCGCACGGTGAGCTGCGTAATCTCGTACTCGAAATCGATAAACCCTTCCACGATCACGCGCCCATGATTGACGCGGCCGCCGGCCATCGCGTGCTGCCAGGCGGGTTCGATATCCGCCGCGCTCTTGAGCACCGACTGCCCCTTGCCCGACGACGACATCACCGGTTTCACCACGCACGGAAACCCGATCTTGCCGATAGCCGCCGTCATCTCGTCCAGCGACTCGGCGAACGCATACGGAGAAGTGGGCAGGCCGAGCGTTTCAGCGGCGAGTCGGCGGATGCCTTCGCGATTCATGGTGAGCTGGGTCGCGCGCGCCGTCGGGATCACGACGGCGAGTTGCTCAGCTTCGATTTCAGCGAGGGTATCGGTTGCTATGGCCTCGATCTCCGGCACGATCAGATGCGGCCGTTCGGCTTCGATCAACGCCCGCAACGCCGCGCCGTCGGTCATGTCGATCACGTGCGAGCGATGCGCGACCTGATGGCCGGGGGCATCGGCGTAACGGTCGACCGCGATCGTCTCCACGCCGAGCCGCTGCAACGCGATGATCACTTCCTTGCCGAGTTCGCCCGCGCCGAGCAGCATCACGCGCGTCGCGCCGGGCGTGAGCGGCGTACCGATTTTCGTCGGCTGCACGCCGGATTGAGGGGAAGAAACGGCGGACGCAGCGGACTTCGCGCTCTGCATGGATGCTCCAGAAAAAGAGGCCTGTTAAGCCCGCGATGTTAACACGCGGACCCTTTTCCACACGCGACCGGTGTTGTGTTTGCAGCCGGGACTTGTCAGATCCAGGACGGCGATTAGCTTTGCCGGCAACCGCCCGGGTGAAGGCTTTCGCTTCATCGAACGGAGGCTTCGGCTCACTTTTCTTTACATGTTGCAATGACTTTGCCGCAATCTGCCTTGGTCAATCTTAGGACGAGTGCGATACCCTTACGGTTTTGCCAGCCCCAAGGAAATTCCATGTCGATGCAGCCTTCCCGTTCGCAACCTGCGCGTGTTTCGGCGCGCAGCCGGGTCCATGCTGCGTTCCCGCGTTCCAGGCAATCATTTGCCGCCATGGCGTCTATTGCCGCGGTGGTTTTCGGCGCCGCGCTGGCGGGCTGCACGATGCCGACGCATCCAGACAGCGCCGCGCCGCCGACCGATCCTTACAACCCGGCCGCGACCCAGCTTCTCGACGATACCCAATGGCAACTCACCAGTTGGGCCAATGCCGACGGCAAAACGCGCCCGGTTCCGACCGCTCCGGCCGATGCCGCTAGCGGTAGTAGTAGCGCTGGCGCAGCACCGGTCACCCTGAATTTTTCGACGCTAAGCGGCCAACGCAAAGCGAACGGCTTTTCCGGATGCAACAGTTTCACCGGCACCTACGACCTGGCCGGCGGCGCGCTTTCGTTCGGCCCCCTTGCGAGCACGCGTATGGCCTGCGCGTCGGGACCCGGCAGCGCGCTCGAACAACCGTTCCTCCGGGGCCTGGCGGATATCGAAAAGACCGGTGTGCAAATGCAGCCGCCACAACAGTTGCAGATCACGCTCAAGAACGGCGACGTGATGACATTCACACGCGTCGCAAAGCCTTAATCACGGTCGATGAAGGTCGGGTTGCAGGGTTGAGGTTTTTGAAGGTGGGGGTTAAGGCAACCGGCGTCCAGACGTTTGACCGCGATGAACGTTTTGATTTCGCCTGGGCTGTTCATCTCTGAACGCTCGATGAGCGCCCCACCGACCCGGCCAACATCGTTTCGATGCATCAATCGTCACGCGCGGCCGAAAGCTTGATTGCTTGATTGCTTGACTACTGCCCGCGCTCGCCGCGTTCATGGCGGTTAAACTCGGCGGTATCGATTCATCTTTGTCCGAGCCTGGGTTCGCTGCTCACATCGCTTACATCATTCCTGGTTCCTTGCATGCACACGGTAGTTTTCGGCTGGTTCGGTGCTTCGGCCGTCTGGTTCATCCCCCTTCTCTGGCGCATCGTCAAGTCCGTTCTGCCCAACGGCGGCGGTCTGCGCGGGCCGGGCACGATCCGGCTTTGGCTCGGTTTCTTCTGCGTGCTCCTCGCGAGCTGCGCGCTCGAAGCCGCGCTGTTCCATTCGTTCACATTCGCCGCCGATGTCAACCATCTCGGCCACGCGCTGTTATTCGGCCTGGGCGGACATGCCGGCGTCGTCAGCACGCCGGCTGCGCTGAGCGTGGGGGCCGGTGCGGCCGTCGTGTTTTTCATCAGTTTGCCGTGGCTCTGCGGATTCCAGTGGCGCGACACTTTTGGCTGGGCAAACGGCGCATTCGGCCTGGGGCTCAAACCCGAGTGGTTCTCGCCGCGCGAACGGACAGTCCGCGAGAGACCGGCGCGTGGGCGGGCATCGCGCGACAAGTCGGAAACGCGGGGCACGGGCCCGGGCCTCGGCAGTTTCAAGGCCGGAGGCACGGTTGGAAGCGGCGTCACGACGTCGGGCAGAACCTCACACGATGCGCCGGCCCTCGGCTTGCCGACAGCGACGCAACGTCCAAACAGCCGTTATCAGCGACCAACCGTCTGGCGCCCGCAGCCGGCCCGGCGTAGCGACGCAGAGCGGCCGCTGCGTGGACCCGAAGCCGCGCGTCCAAGCGAACCGTTGTCGCCGAATCATCGTGAGCCGGGTACGGACAGCAACGCCTATTCGGACCGATTTCCCGATGCACGCCCCGCCGCTGCGCACAGCGGTCGTGGAGCGGGAGCGCGGGAGCCGCTCGAACCTGTCGCGCCGGCTGGTTGGTTGAAGACGGACGCGCCGGCGGGAACGTCGTCGGGTTCGTCGTCCGGGACGCGGGCAACGGGAGCCGTCGCGAGCGCGGCGGCGACAGGCGCGGCATCGGCTGGCGCCACGCGGGTCGCGAATGCGGCAGGTGATGTGAGGACCTCGGGGGGAACGCCGGGTGCCGTGCCGCCGAGGGTCGCCCAGACATCGACAACGCGTGCAATCGACCCTTCTCGTGCGGACGTTTCGCGTTCATCGCTGAATCGGAGCGTGCCGGGTTCCTCCAGCGTTTCGCACGCCGCTTCACGCAATACATCGATAAACCCGGCGCGCGGCAAATCGATGCCTCCGGTCGTATCGAGCGAATCTTTTTTTGCTGCGACAACAGCATCCGCAGGCGCTCCCGTCAGACCCGCCGGGCCGCCGCCGGCGCCTGAACGTATCAAGGAAACGCTGCGCTCTATCGAGCAAAGCACGGCGCAATGGACGCGCCCAGGTAGCGCCGATGCCGCGCGGGACGCGGAAGCGTTGCCCGATGCGAGCCGTGCAGATGAAGGACGCGATGCCGCGGCTTTGCACGCTTTGGGTTCGCCCGATGCGCCGACTGCTTCGGCTAGTTCTGAGGGTTCGGTTTCTTCGATGCCCTCGGCCGTTTCTGCATTGCCGCTAAGTGCAGGTCACTCAACGCCCAGCACACCGACACCGAATGCGACGGATCTCGCGAAGGCCTCAATCGCTTCCGATTCGCCTCCGGTGTCAGGCACGAATATTCCATCGCCGACAGCCCGTGACATCGGTGTCCAACAGACACAGGCAACCGCCCCGGTCACGACACAATCGATCGACGCGCATTCGAACCCGTTGTCGAACCCGCCCGTGCATCGGACTGAAATCGACGAGACCACGCATCGGACGTTGAATCAGACAGCGCCGGCCAATATCGATACAACCGCGCGCCCAATCTCATCCAGTATTGCAGGCAACTCCGCGCCCAATCCACCGAACGATTCGGGTTCATTTCCGCGCCCGGAACCTTCAGCGCCGAAGACCACGCCAGCACACACGCCGGCTCATCTCGCCGATCTCCCGCCGTGGGCCGTCCGCGCCGGGCAAACGCATCCCGTGCAGACGACGCGTGACATCGTCCCGGCGACACCGATATCGCCGGTATCGGAAACCTCAGCAACTGCGCGGTCCGATCAAGTCAACACACCGCCGTGGCAAGCAAATACGGATGCCACACGCGCACCGCTCAGCGTCGTCGAGTCGTCGCACGCCGCGCCAGACGAAACGGACGCTACGTCCGCGCATCTCACCTCGAACGGCTACACGACGCAAACGCCAACCGACCGCACGAGCGAAACAGAATGGCAACGCGCGTCCGAAACACAAGCACAAACACACCCGAACGCGGACCCCGCGTCGAACGTCGTCCACTTCCCGCGAGCGAATACGAATACGAATACGCCCCCGGCTCCATCGCCTGATATCGCCGTGCCTCAACCCGAATCCCGGCCGCCCGTCCGCGGTTTCATCGCCACCGAATTCGAGTTCCACGCGCCGGCTGCATCGGCTGTCGATCTCCCCGGCCTGGATCTCCTCGAACCGGCATCCGACGAAGTCGAACCCGTCTCCGAGCAACATCTCGCCGAAACGGGCCAGCTGATCGAGCAGCGCCTGCAGGAATTCAAGGTGCCGGTGACCGTGGTCGGTGCATCGGCGGGACCGGTCATCACGCGCTTCGAAGTCGAACCGGCGCTCGGCGTACGCGGCAGCCAGATTGTCGGCCTGATGAAGGACCTGTCTCGCGGGCTCGGACTGACATCGATCCGCGTGGTCGAAACCATTCCCGGCAAGACTTGCATGGGGCTCGAATTGCCGAACGCCAAACGGCAGATGATCCGGCTCTCCGAAATCCTGGAAGCCGATGTCTACCGCGACTCGAAGTCGTTCCTCACGATCGCGATGGGCAAGGACATCGTCGGCAATCCGGTCGTCACCGACCTCGCGCGCGCGCCGCACATGCTGGTCGCGGGCACGACGGGTTCGGGCAAGTCGGTCGCCATCAACGCGATGATCCTCTCGCTGCTGTACAAGGCGAAACCGGAAGACGTGCGCCTGATCATGATCGACCCGAAGATGCTCGAACTGTCCGTCTACGAGGGCATTCCGCATCTGCTCGCGCCGGTCGTCACCGACATGAAGCTGGCCGCGAACGCACTGAACTGGTGTGTCGGGGAAATGGAGAAGCGCTACAAGCTGATGTCGGCGGTGGGCGTGCGTAATCTGCAGGGTTTCAACCAGAAAATCCGCAATGCCGAAGCGGCGGGCAAGAAGCTGACGAACCCGTTTTCACTCACGCCCGACGCACCCGAACCGCTCGCCAAATTGCCGATGATCGTGGTCGTCATCGACGAGCTCGCGGACTTGATGATGGTCGCGGGCAAGCAGATCGAGCAGTTGATCGCGCGACTCGCGCAGAAGGCGCGCGCCGCCGGCATTCACCTGATTTTGGCGACGCAACGGCCGTCGGTGGATGTGATTACCGGGCTGATCAAGGCGAACATTCCGACGCGGGTGGCGTTCCAGGTGTCATCGAAGATCGACTCGCGGACCATCCTTGACCAGATGGGCGCGGAGTCCCTGCTCGGCGCCGGCGACATGTTGTTCCTGCCGCCCGGCACCGGTTATCCGCAGCGCGTGCATGGCGCGTTTGTCGCGGACGAGGAAGTGCATAGCGTCGTGGAGTACCTGAAGCAGTTCGGCGAACCGGAGTACGAGGAAGGGATCTTGTCGGGTCCGACGCCCGAAGGCGGCACGCCGGACCTGTTCGGCGACACACCGGATGCCGAGGCCGATCCGCTCTACGACGAAGCCGTATCGTTCGTATTGCGCACGCGCCGTGCATCGATTTCCTCGGTGCAGCGGCAATTGCGCATTGGCTATAACCGCGCAGCGCGGCTGGTCGAACAGATGGAAACAGCGGGCCTGGTATCGCCGATGGGCACGAACGGGAACCGCGAAGTGCTCGCGCCGGGACCATCGGAATAAGCGGCTGCTGGTTAGCGGCTGGCGGTGCCCAAGCGGCTTTAGCGCCTGGGCACCGCCCACACACAATCAGGTCACCACAATCGCAAGCGCCGCAACAAATACAGCGTGAAAGCGGCGCAGACAGCCATCACGCCCATCACGATCAAGAACGAATAACGGTCATGCGTGCCGGGCAGCCCGGCCACGTTCATGCCGAAGATGCCGGACACAAGCGTTGCAGGCATCAGCAACGCAGACATGACCGCGAGCCACAGCAGCTTGCGGTTGATATCTTCCGAGAGCAACGCAGCAATCTCATCCTGCAGAAGCTTTGCCCGTTCGTATTGCGCCTCGAGCCCGGCGGCCAGCCCGTTAAGCACCTGAATTGCCTGGATCAGCGTTTCCATCGATCGGGGCTCCGCCCATTCGAGCCGGCGCAGAACAAGTTGCGTCAATGCATTGCGCTCAGGATCCACGAACCGCTTCACCTCAACCAGCCGCCTGCGCACCGAGCCCAGCTCCGCACGCCAGTTCGAGTGACGACCATCTAACACGCCCTCCTCGACGTCGTCGAGCCGGTCGCCGATTTCATCGATACGATCCGCGAACGTCTCGTTCAACGCCCGGATTAACCCGGCGAAAAGATCGACGGTATCGCGGAACACGGCGCCTTCGAGCACGGCATGACGCAGCCGGTCAGTCGATTGCAACGGCTGTGCGCGCACGGTAATCATGCGGTTCTTATCGACGTAAAAGCGCAGCGCGCCGGTTGCCCGGCGCGTGGCCTGCGCGTTCGGATCGGCGTCGGGCGTTTCGGCGACGCGCTCCAGATCAGCCACCACGCCGTACATGAACGTCCCGCCCATATGCACGCGCGGGCGCTTGTCTTCACCGTTCAGGAATTCACGCGCGACATCGGGCATCGCGGTCACGCCGGTCAACCAGCTTTCGACGGTGTCGTCGTTCGCGCTCAAATGCAGCCACGTGGGGCCATCGCCCACGATCTCGCGACGCGCCTCGTCCCAGGACAGCCGCAAAGCCTCCGCGCCGGCAAAGCGGAACGCGCAGATGAAACCCGGCGGCGCGTTTTGTGAAGCGCCGCCGGTGGTGGAACCAGACTGGGTGCTAACTGCTGACGTAATATTCAACGTTGACTTCCTTCAATACCAGGACAATCCCGGCCTTACCGGTTAAACGAAACCACGTTACTTGAGAATCAAGAAACTGCGCGAGTCGTGTTCGTGTATCAACGCACGGACAATGCACGACGACCCGCACAGATGAAAAAAACAATCTTCAGGATGGCGAAACAAACTTGAAATCGACCGGCGAACCAATCTCCAGGCGCTTCGGATCGGACGCGAGTTCGCCTGTGTCTGGATTGCGCCGGAAAAAGTACGCGCTGTCGCTGTCCTGATTACCGACGATCAACCAGCGTCCGGTCGGATCGATAGCAAATTCGCGCGGCGTTTTGCCGAGCGACGAATTGCGGCCAAGCAGCTTGAGATGACCATCGGACGGATTCACGGCGTAGGTCAGGATTTCGTTGGCATCGCCGCGATTGGTGGCGTACAGAAAACGGCCATCCGGCGACATATGGATCGCGCCACCGCCCACCTTGCCCTTGAAGCCGGGCTGCGTCATCGGCAAGGTTTGTTTCAACGTGAGCTTGCCGTCGTCATAGTCGTACACCATTACCGACGCATTCATTTCGGTCGTGAGGTACGCGTGTTTGCCGGCTTGATCGAAGATCAGGTGCCGCGGTCCGGAGCCTGGTTTCACAAGTGTATAGCGTGACTCGGTCGGGCCGAACAAGCCGCGGCTGCCGTCGGGTGTGTATCGATACGAATAGACCTTGTCGGCGCCCAAATCCTGCGCGAACAGATAACGGCCGTCGGGCGAAAACACCGTGGAATGCACATGCGAATTGTCCTGACGCCCTTTCACGGGACCGCTGCCGTCGTGATGCACGGTCAGCACGGACGGACCCACCTGGTCACCTTGCAGCGGAAACACGGCAAAGCTGCCGCCCGGATTCGATGCCACCGAGTAGTTGGCCGTGAGCAAATAACGGCCATCCGGCGATAAAGCGAGATACGCGGGATCGTTGCCATCGGAGGAGACGCGGTTCACGAAGGTGAGCTGCCCGCTCGGCGGATCGAAACGGAAAGCGCTGATGCCGCCGCGTTGCGAAGCGGGTCCGTTGTCGCCAGGAAGTTCATTCACGGCGTAGACATGCTGTCGATCCTTGCTCACCACAAGGTAAGACGGATTCACCGCCTGCGCGGATGAGAGCCGCGTGATCTCACCGGTGCCCGTATCGAAGCGATACACATAGATACCCTCGCTCTTGCCGCTGCCGGTATAGGTGCCCACGAGCAGGTCGAATACGCCGTTGCTCGACATACCGGACGTACCGGACGCAGTTGTCGACGTGCCGGCGGTCGTCGCCGCCCCTTGCGCAAACGCTTGAGGCCCGGCAACCGACAACACAGCGGCCACGCCCGCCGCGACGCCTTTCGACATCAAGTGCAGTCGCGCAGCCGGACGTTCAGACCTGGACACAGCGGTCGACCCAACGCTGCGGCACGAACTTTGCGTGGAAGCGAAGCCCCGGACATGGAACGCGGAAGGTAAATGAGGAAACCGAAAGCTAAAACGCGTCAAACGAGCGAAATAGTTGAAGTAGCTGAAATGAGAAGTGAAGTGAGTGAAATCTGCCAATTGCATACCGCCTCCTGATCGTTCGTTATTACGGCTTGTTTTCAGGTTGTTCAAACTTGCATCAAGCTTGCTGCAAGGTACGCGAGCCAACGAATGCGCCCGATTGTCCCAATTGTCACCGGTCATCGCTTCGGCGCATGATGCAGACCTGACGTAGACCTGATGCACACCCATTCCCATCAAAATATCAACAAGGAGTCACCATGGATATCCATCTGAGCCTCGGACCGCTGGTTGCACTGATCGCAGGCATTCTGATCCTGATCGTGCCGCGCCTGCTTAACTTCATCGTCGCGATCTACCTCATCATCATCGGACTGATCGGCGTGTTCGGACTAAGCGCGACCCACTTCTGACGCAGGCATCCCGAACATCGCCGTAGCGATGCCACCCGCGACGCGCTCCTTAAGACGCTGTTATGGGAGCGAGGTTCCAAACGTGGTTCCTGGCGACGTGCAAACGCTGAACGCGGGGTCGCAATTCGCGATCCCGCGCGCCGAAAAATGGTCTGGAATCAAACCCCAGCGCTGCTTAATACAGTGCAATCGCAGCGCAATCGGGTTTAGTTGTTGGCAAGCTGATCGAGCCGCATGCGGCCCTGCAGCGACAAGCCGCCTACCGCGGTATGCCCGTCGATCTCGCGATACCTCGTGAAGCAAGCGCGTTCGATCAGGAACGACGCAGCGGTTTCCATCCCGTTGCGGGACAGGCCGAGATTCTTGTAATTGAGATCCAGGAGCGTGTTTTGATCGGCGATACGGCTCGCAGCCGACAGGATGGCGATGCAATCAGCTCTCGACGGATTCAGCATGGCTTTCACTTTCGATGTCCTCGAAACGTTAAGCAAGCAGGACGCGCGTGACGTGCATCAACAGGTCCTGTATTGCAGACCTGCATGGCTATCTTGGCCGATCCGTCAGACGCAAAGATTCATTCTAGGCATTTGTCACAAGTTTTTTCAACCTTCCTGCGCTTGCGTTTTTGCAAGGCCATTGCAAGGCCGATTGAACGCGAAGCGGCGGACCGAAACTTGCAACAAATGCCTGAGACACTTGACGCACGACTTTAGACAAGCAAGCACGAAAGACGCGAAATCCGAATGCGCTTCATAATCGAACGCTCGAAAGGCTGGAAGCTTGCCTCCCCCAATCACGCGGCGCCTGAACTGCGGCCGCATCGACTTCATTCTCCTAGCCTATGCCCGCATTGATCGAGGACTACGCCCTGGTCGGCGACGGTCACACCGCCGCCCTGATTTCAAAAGAAGGCTCCATCGACTGGCTGTGCTGGCCGCGCTTCGATTCCGGCGCGTGTTTTGCAGCCCTGCTGGGCACGCCGGAAAACGGCCGCTGGCTAATCACGCCCGACCTGCCCGATGGCGCTCCGCCACCAGTCATCACGCGCCGATATCGCGGCGACACGCTGATCCTGGAAACCGACTTCGAAACGTCTGACGGGAAAGTTTCGCTTATCGACTTCATGCCGGTCCGCGATGGCGCGTCCGACCTTGTGCGCATCGTCGTGGGACGGCGCGGCACGGTGAAGATGAAGATGGAACTGGTGCTGCGCTTCGATTACGGTTCCTCCATTCCCTGGGTCAGCAAGCTCCCCGATGAAAGCGGCATTCGCGCGATCGCCGGCCCTGATCTCTGCGTGTTGCGCACGCCCATCGAACTCAGCGGCGAAAACATGCGCACGATCGGCGAATTCACCGTGAGCGAGGGTGAGCGCGTCCCCTTCTCGCTCGTTTATTCGCAATCGCACTTGCGCCTGCCGCGCGCGCTCGATCCCCATACGCAGTTCGCGCGCACCGAAAATTTCTGGCTGGAATGGTCCGGGCGCAGCAATCTCGATGGCCGCTGGGGTCCGGCCATCCGCCGCTCGCTGATCACGCTCAAGGCGCTGGCCTACGAACCGACTGGCGGGATTGTCGCGGCGCCGACCACGTCGTTGCCGGAGCAACTGGGCGGCACGCGCAACTGGGATTATCGATACTGCTGGCTACGCGACGCCACCATCACCCTCCTCGCGATGATGCGCAGCGGGTACTACGACGAAGCCCGCGCCTGGCGCGCATGGCTGGGCCGCGTGATGGCCGGATCGCCGGATCAGGTGCAGATCATGTACGGCATTGCGGGCGAGCGGCGCTTGCCTGAGTGGGAGGTCGACTGGCTGCCGGGTTATGAGAACTCGAAGCCGGTGCGCATTGGCAACGGCGCGGTCAACCAATTGCAACTCGATGTCTACGGCGAAGTCATGAACGCGCTGCATCTCGCGCGCGTGGGCGGCCTGCAAGCCGATGACACCGTCTGGTCAATCCAGCGCGCAATGCTCAATCATCTCGACACGGTTTGGCAGGAACCCGACGAAGGAATTTGGGAGACGCGCGGCGGGCGTCAGCAATTCACCTTTTCGAAGGTCATGGCGTGGGTGGCTTACGACCGCGCGATCAAATCGGCGGAACAGTTCGGCCTGGAAGGTCCGCTCGACCATTGGCGCAACCTGCGCGCCACCATTCACGCGGACGTGTGCGAGAAAAGCTGGAATCCGTCGATGAACTCGTTCGTGCAGACATACGGCGGCGATGCTCTCGATGCCAGCTTGCTATTGATTCCGCTGCTCGGTTTCCTCCCGCCGGAAGATCCTCGCGTGATTGGCACGCTCCACGCCATCGAGCGCGATCTCACCCACGACGGGCTGGTCAAGCGCTATCACACCACGGAAGTGGAGGATGGCCTGCCGCCCGGGGAAGGCACGTTTCTGGCGTGTAGTTTCTGGCTGGTCGACAACCTGGCGCTGCAGTGCCGCCACGATGAAGCGTACGCAATGTTCGAGCGATTGCTTGGTCTCGCCAATGACGTTGGCCTTCTGGCCGAGGAATACGACACGGTCGCGAAACGTCAGGTGGGTAACTTCCCACAGGCGTTTTCGCATGTTGCGCTCGTGCATACCGGCATGAACCTGATGCGTCATGAGCAAGGTATGGCGAAGGCGACGGGCCAACCTGCGTCGCGTCCGGACAAACCCTCGGACGCAGCACTCGAGAAAGAAAGTGAATCGTAATGTTATTCGAATGATTGACGAAATTTGACGACTTCGACGCAAAATTCCTGCTGAATAGCAGTAAAGAGCACGTATGTTGCATTGCACAAAAGCCTGTTCTTAGCTATTATCCAAGAGGCTTTCCGACCGGTCGTTCGGCAAATGAAAAGGTTTATTGGGGTCCCATTGCGGTCTGTTTCGACGGCTTAGCCGCACGTGTTTCGTGTGCTGTTTCAAGTTCAGCCCAGAAGAGGCGCAACGCCGGCTTACCCCGATCCCTGCCCCGTTTCCCCCACGATCCCTCGTTGAGCAAACAAGCAATAAACGAAGCAACCCACGAAGCATTGAATAACTGCCAGCGCCAGCAATACGGTGCAATCGACGAACTGCACGCCGGGCCGGAACCAGCGAAAACCTGACCGGCATGACGCTACCGCCGATAGAGGCCAACCGCCGGACATGCGCCCGAACACGGGCATAACCGGTTTTTTACAGGTCAGACATGCTCTATCAATTGCACGAATTTCAGCGGGCCATGTTGAGTCCCCTCACGGCATGGGCGGAAGCGGCATCGAAGTCGTTCACTAATCCTTCCAGCCCGCTCGCGTACGTGCCCGGTTCCACGCGCCTCGCAGCCGGCTACGAATTGTTGTATCGCCTGGGCAAGGACTACGAAAAGCCAGAGTTCGAATTGCATCAGATCGAGAAGAACGGTCATGCCATTCCTATCGTCGAGCAGATCGTGATGGAAAAGCCCTTCTGCCGGCTGATCCGTTTCAAGCGTTTCTCGGACGACAGCGCGACCGTCACCGAACTCAAGACCGAGCCCATCGTGTTGGTTTGCGCTCCGTTGTCAGGTCACCACTCCACGCTGTTGCGCGACACCGTGAAGACCCTGCTGCAGGATCATAAGGTCTACCTGACCGACTGGCTCGATGCCCGCATGGTGCCACTCGAAGACGGCGCGTTCCATCTCGACGACTACGTGGAATACATCCAGGAATTCATCCGCCACATTGGCGCGAAAGATCTGCATGTGATTTCGGTATGTCAGCCGACCGTGCCGGTGCTCGCCGCGATCTCGCTGATGGCCAGCCGCGGCGAAGACACGCCGCGCACCATGACCATGATGGGAGGCCCGATTGACGCGCGTCGCAGCCCCACGTCGGTCAACTCGCTGGCGAGCGAACATTCATACGAATGGTTTGAGAACAACGTGATCTACACGGTGCCGGCGAACTATCCGGGTGTGGGCCGCAAGGTGTATCCGGGCTTTCTGCAGCATGCCGGTTTTGTCGCGATGAACCCGGAGCGGCACGTGACGGCGCATTGGGATTTCTATCAGAACCTGATGCGTGGTGACGACGAAGATGCGGAGCAACATCGCCGTTTCTACGATGAATACAACGCCGTGCTCGACATGGACGCCGACTACTATCTCGACACCATTCGTATTGTGTTCCAGGAGTATCGACTCGCTGAAGGCACGTGGGATGTCAATGGCGAGCTGGTACGTCCGGAGGACATCAAGAACACGGCATTGCTGACCATCGAAGGTGAACTCGACGACATTTCCGGCAGCGGCCAGACCCGTGCGGCACATGATTTGTGCACCGGCATTCCGGCGAAGAACAAACGCCATTACATGGCAGAGAAAGCCGGCCATTACGGTATTTTCTCTGGACGCCGCTGGCGCACGATGGTGTATCCGCAACTGCGCGAATTTATTCTCGCGCACGACAAGGCGCCGAAAAAGGAAGCTGTCCCGGCTTGATCGACGTCCGATGCAGATAGCAGTCTGAAATTAATTGGCATGTCAAAACACGCTGCGTTTTACGCGGCGTGTTTTGTTTTGCGGCCTCTCTTCGGTGAGAAGGCGGCAATGAGGCTGATGTGTCAGCGTCGCAGCAAATACGCGAGCAACAACTCCGTGTTCATCTTGATGATTTCATCGCGTTCGGCGTCGCGGCTGAAGTCGAGTCCGAACGTGGCTTCGAGCGTGAATCGATTCGATACGATGTAATAGCCCAGACCCGACAAGGTCACGTAAAAGCGCAGAGGGTCGACGTTATTGCGGAATAGTCCCGCGTGCTGACCGCGTTCGAGAATCTTCGCAAGCGTGGCGACCACCGGTGATATCAATTCTCGAATCCGGGTAGAGCCCTTTATATAGCGGGCTTCGTGCAGATTTTCGTTATTGATGAGCCGCAAGAGTTCGGGATGCTCACGATAATAATTCCAGATGAAATGCGCCAGTTGCGTGATGGCTTCGACGGGTGCGATTCCATCCAGATCCAGCGTCTTTTCAGCGTCGGTGAGTGCGGCGAATGCATGTTCGAGCACGGCCGTGAACAACTGCTCCTTGCTGCCGAAATAGTAGTAGAGCATTCGCTCGTTGGTTTCGGCACGGCGTGCAATCTGGTCGACACGCGCGCCGAACAAGCCACCGGCCGCGAATTCCTCTGCGGCGGCGAGCAGGATGCGACGGCGTGTACCCTCGGGATCTCTTTTGATTTTTGGCTGGTTCATGGTGGCTTTGTGATCGACAAACCGCGTTATCGGGATATCGTCACGCTTCCCGTGTCCACAAGAAGCATGCGATGGATCGGCTACGCCAACGTGAGTGGGGAATACCGTCCTGCAGTCAATCGAAAGCAATTTGATTATGTGCACATCGTTGGCATGTTGGCAATTGGGAATGATTGGGAACCGCTTGAAATTCAGCGATAATGCGGCTTCCCATGCAACGGCCGGAAACCCTCGACCGTGACGTCAAGGATGAACGCGGACCTGAGCCGTCGACGAGCCGTCGTCATATCCAGCGCGCCTTTTTACCGAAGCTCGCCGATTGCGGATTGGTCAGGTCGAGCGAATGGCCAAACATCTGTTTCGCCGGATCCACAGGCCCGGTGAAAGCCGTAAAGCATGCCCGTTCGCACCGCCCTCCCCACGCTGTAGCAAGCCGTTAATGTGACCGTAGTGACTGCAACCTCTTCCAAGACCCTCGCCGACCAGATCGAAGACCGGCTGCCCCAGACGCAATGCACTAAATGCGGTTATCCCGCGTGCCGCCCGTATGCTGAAGCGATTGCCGCTGGCGAAGCAAAATACAACCAGTGCCCGCCGGGCGGCGAGGAAGGCGTGGCCCGCCTCGCGAGCCTGCTCGGCCTGCCCGTCATTGCGTTGAATCTGGATAACGGCATTGAACGGCCAAGGCCGCTTGCGATCATCGATGAAAATCTTTGCATCGGATGCACGCTATGCCTCCAGGCATGTCCAGTAGATGCAATCATCGGCGCTGCCAAGCAGATGCACACGATCATCCCCGAGCTCTGCACGGGTTGCGACTTGTGCGTACCGCCCTGCCCGGTCGATTGCATCGCCATGGTCCCGGTCACGGGTGAGAAGACCGGCTGGGACGCATGGAGCCAGCAGGAAGCCGACGCGGCACGCGAGCGGCACAATCAGCGGCTCGCACGCCTCGCCCGTGAACGCGACGCGGCCGAAGCGCGCAAGGCGGCACGCATGGCCGGGGCAGCGGGTATCGCACCGCATAGCGAGCCGAACGTTGAGTTACACGGTCAATCCGATGTCCAGCAGGATGCATCGCCTGATTCAACAAAGGCGCAATCCACCGCCACTGCCGACGATGACGCGCAGGCGAAAAAGCGCGCCATCATCCAGGCGGCGATGGACCGTGCGCGCCAGAAGAAAGAAGAAATGGCCAGGCTCGGCGCGGGACCGAAAAATACCGATGCGGTCAGCCCGGAGGTTCAGGCGCAGATCGATGCAGCGGAAGCCCGGCGTCGCCGGCTCGGTATGATTCGCGCAGACGACGACAAAAGCTCGACACCCGCCATCGACGCTGACAATTCTGGCAGCCCAAGCAGCGACAATAAAACCTGAACGCGATGAACCCCACAAAACGCCGTGCGATCTTTGAAACGCTGCAAAGCCTGAATCCGCATCCGACCACCGAACTTGAGCACGAGTCGCCGTTCGAATTGCTGATCTCGGTGATGCTGTCGGCGCAGGCCACCGACGTCTCCGTGAACAAGGCAATGCGACGCATGTATCCGGTCGCCAACACGCCGGCCAAGGTGCTGGCGCTCGGCGAAGAAGGCGTGACGGAGTACATCAAGACCATCGGCTTGTATCGGACGAAGGCGAAGAACGTGATCGCCACGTGCAAGATACTGATCGAGCAATACGGCGGCGAGGTGCCGGATAATCGCGAGGCGCTCGAAGCACTGCCGGGTGTCGGACGCAAGACGGCCAACGTGATCCTGAACACGGCGTTCGGCCATCCGACTATCGCGGTTGATACGCATATCTTCCGGGTATCGAATCGGACCGGGCTCGCGCCGGGCAAAGACGTGAAAGCGGTCGAAGCGGCGCTTGAGAAATTCGTCCCCGATGAATTCAAGCAGGACGCCCACCACTGGCTTATCCTGCACGGTCGTTATGTATGCCGGGCACGCGTGCCGGAATGCTGGCATTGCGCGATCGAGCCGCTGTGCGAATACCGGCCGAAGACGCCGGCGCCTGTCGAGTAAGCAAAGTTAGCGGATTAAGCGCGGCGGCCCGAAGCGGGCGAAAGGTGGTGATGCAGATTAAAATGACCCTCTGAAAACGATACCCGCAAGCAGCCCCACAACCATGTTCAACCCCAGCCGCGACGAAGTTCGCCAATTTTTCACCGACACCTGGCGCAAGCAGCGCGAAGGTGGCGTCCTGACACCGCTTGAGAGCATTGCCGCGGACTGGATCGGTGAACATCCTGAATATCAGCAAGAACTCGCCGATCCCGACGTGGCCCACGCCGACTACTCTCCGGATCAGGGCAAGAGCAACCCGTTCCTGCATTTATCGATGCACCTTGCGATCACCGAGCAACTGTCGATCGATCAGCCGCCCGGCATCCGGCGCGCGCATGAGCGGCTCGTCAGCCGGATGGGCTCGACGCACGACGCTCAGCACGCAATCATGGAATGCCTCGGGCAGATCATCTGGGAATCACAGCGCAACAACACGCCGCCGGACACCGACGCGTATCTTGCGCTGATCGAACAGCGCGCGTCGCGAGACTGACTGAGACTGAAGAATCGAGCGCTGGACCAAAAACGAAAACACCCCGCGGGTCACTGACCGGCGGGGTGTTTTTTTGCGTCCGATAAAACAACAACAGCGAACAACAACAGCGCGCGTGCGACGCTTACTTCTTCACGACCAGATCGCCATCCAGCGATTCGATATACGCCGAGATGTCTTTCAGATCGCTTTGCGACAAGCTCTGAACCTGCGCCGACATGATCGGGTTGTTACGCCCGAAATTCGGATTGCCGTTGCCCATCTGGTACTGGCGCAGCGCCCAGTAGAGATAGTCGGCGTGCTGACCTGCGAGCTTCGGATACTCCGCGCTCACCGGCTTGTTCAGGTTCGGGCCGTGGCAGGCCGCGCAATTGTGGGCCTCGGTGAGCACCTTGCCATTGCTTGCATCGGCTGCATGCGCCGGCTGCATGGCAAGAGCGCCGAGCGCGCCGATCAGCGCGGCTGCCGTGCATGTTGTCTTCAACACTGTGTCGAGTGCCTTCATGAATTCTCCTGTCCGCGATTAGTGATTACCGGGTGACGGGCGCCCTGGATCTGACATTTCAGATAGGGACGCAACGCGGATCACTTGTCGGGATTGTTCTTTGAAGAGGGGGTTTGCGCGGCGTAATACGCAGCGATGTCGGCTATATCCTGATCGGAGAGCGTGGTTGCTATGCCATGCATCGTTTCAAAATGGCGATCGCCCTTCTTGTAGGCATGCAGCGCGTTCTCAATGTAGCGGGCGCTCTGGCCGCCGAGCATGGGGACCCGGTACACCTCGGGATACGCGGTGCGATAACCGGGAATGCCGTGGCACCCGATACACATCGCAACTTTGCCCTGGGCTGCTTTCGCGTTGCCCACGACATCGGCGGATGCCTGTGTCGCGAAGCCGGCAAGCCCCGACAGCGCTGCGATCACGGCACATTTGCCGACGAATTTATTCATAGCTTCTAACCTGGCATGAGGGGAAATCCGGCACCTTGGACGCCTGGCGTTCCGGGACTTTCTCGGGACTGGTCAAACGGTCGCGCGCGGCAATGATGGCATTGAATGGCCGCATTCAATCGCGCCTTGAAGCGCATTTCCACGAATTTCCGCGCATTTCCGTTTTTCCAGCCACGCGGGCCAAAAAAATCGCGCTAATTGTACCGCGCGACCTACCCTGCGTCCACCGGCCGCAGCGGGGTCGTCCCCGTCGCGCAAGCCCGTGGGGATTGGGGTCCGGGGAGACTGCGACAATCTGTCCGATGGACATTTGCTTCTCGCTCGGAAGTCACGCGGCGTTTGAGACCCGTTTCAGGCGCCGGCTGCGCCCGGCCGGACGTCCCGGGCGCGGCGCCCCCAAAACCCTTCTGACTTATACTGCAATTTTTCCTTCTCCGAGGGACGCGTCATGCGTTTTGAAGGTTCATCGCAATACGTCGCCACCGACGATCTCAAGCTCGCCGTCAACGCCGCCATCACCCTGCAGCGCCCGCTTTTGATCAAGGGCGAGCCCGGCACCGGCAAGACGATGCTGGCCGAGGAAGTCGCCGCCGCGCTCGGCATGCCGCTCCTTCAATGGCACATCAAGTCGACCACCAAAGCCCAGCAAGGCCTTTACGAGTACGACGCGGTGTCGCGCCTGCGCGATTCCCAGCTTGGCGACGAACGCGTGAAGGACATCCGCAATTACATCGTCAAGGGTGTGCTGTGGCAGGCATTCGATGCCGACGAACCCGGCGTGCTGCTGATCGATGAAATCGATAAAGCGGACATCGAATTCCCGAACGACCTGCTGCGCGAACTCGACCGGATGGAATTCTATGTATACGAGACTCACGAGCTGGTGAAAGCGAAACACCGGCCGCTGGTGATCATTACGTCGAACAACGAAAAAGAGCTGCCCGACGCGTTCCTGCGCCGCTGCTTTTTCCACTACATCAAGTTCCCCGAACCGACGACGATGAAAGAGATCGTCGAGGTGCATTTCCCCGGCATCAAGCAGGAACTGCTCGCCGCCGCGATGCAAAGTTTCTTCGAGTTGCGCAATGTATCCGGGTTGAAGAAGAAACCGTCGACATCGGAATTGCTCGACTGGCTGAAGCTGCTGCTGGCTGAAGACATTGGCCCGGAAGCGCTGCGCTCGACCGACCAGAAACAGATCATCCCGCCGTTGCATGGCGCATTGCTCAAGAACGAACAGGACCTGAGCCTGTTCGAGCGCCTGTTGTTCATGAACCGCAACAATCGTTGAAGGGCTGCGCGCATGAGCCGCTGGATCGATCCGGTTACGCTGGAAGGCAAGTTCGTGAGACTCGTGCCGCTTGAGCGCGAGCATCAGGACGCGCTTGCCAGCGCCACGGCGGACGGCGAGTTGTGGAAGCTCTGGTACACGAGCGTCCCCTCGCCCGGCACAATCACCACGTGGATGGACGCGGCGCTCGCCCAGCGCGATTCGGACGGCGCGCAACCATTCACCGTGATCGACGCGAGGACAGGCGACGTAGTGGGCAGCACGCGGTATATGAACGTTGAGGCGGCGCATCGGCGGCTTGAGATTGGCAGCACGTGGTACGCAAAACGCGTGCAGCGCACGGCGATCAACACCGAAGTCAAGCTGCTCCTGCTCTCGCACGCGTTCGATACGCTGAAGACGATTGCCGTCGAGTTCCGGACGCATTTCATGAACCGTCAGTCGCGCACGGCAATTGCGCGGTTGGGCGCGAAGGAAGACGGAATCCTGCGCAATCACCAGATCGGCCGGGACGGCATTTACCGCGATACGGTGGTATTTTCGATCATCGAGTCCGAGTGGCCGGCCGTGCGTGCAAACCTGCGCGCCAAACTGGAAACGCGGCTCGACTTGCAGCTCGATTCATAGCCGTACTGCGATAGATTGGGGCAAGGAGCCCGGCATGCTGATCGACTTTTTCTATACTCTGCGCGGCGCCAAGCTACCGGTTTCGGTGAAGGAATACCTGACTTTGCTTGAAGCGTTGAAGGCTCAGGTCATTGGCCCTTCTATCGATGAGTTTTACTTTCTCGCGCGCATGACGCTGATCAAGGACGAGAAATACTTCGATAAATTCGACCAGGCGTTCGGCACCTATTTCAAGGGTATTGCCGCACTCGATGAAGACGCATTCGATGTCCCGCTCGACTGGCTCAAGAAGCGCCTGGAACGGGATTTCACGCCCGAGGAAAAACGTCAGATAGAAGCGCTTGGCGGTATCGACAAGTTGATGGAACGGTTGAAAGAACTTCTCGAAGAGCAGAACGAACGGCACGAAGGTGGCAGCAAGTGGATTGGTTCGGGCGGGACGTCGCCATTCGGCAATGGTGGATATAACCCTGAAGGGATTCGGATTGGCGGGGATTCCGCAGGGAATCGAACGGCCATCAAGGTCTGGGATGAACGCGCGTACAAGGATTACGACGATCAGGTCGAGATCGGGACGCGCAATATCAAGGTGGCGTTGCGGCGCTTGCGGCGGTTCGCGCGCGAAGGCGCCGCCGATGAACTCGATCTCCCCGACACCATTCGCAGTACTGCCGCGAATGCCGGCTGGCTCGACCTGAAGATGGTGCCGGAGCGCCACAATAACGTGAAAGTCCTGATGCTGCTGGATGTCGGCGGATCGATGGACGACCATATCAAGCGCGTTGAAGAACTCTTTTCGGCGGCGAAGTCGGAGTTTAAACATCTGGAGTTTTATTACTTCCACAACTGCGTGTATGACTATCTCTGGAAAAATAACCGGAGACGGCATGGTGAGCGCACCGCGACGTTTGATGTACTGCACAAGTTTTCGCCCGACACCAAGTTGATTTTTGTCGGCGATGCAACCATGAGCCCGTATGAAGTCGTTCAACCCGGCGGTTCGGTCGAGTACAACAATGCCGAAGCCGGCGCAGTCTGGTTAAGACGCCTTGCCGATCAATTCCCGCGTTTTGCGTGGCTCAATCCGGAGCCGGAAAGACTTTGGGAATATCGGCAGTCGGTATCGATTATTCGGCAAATATTAGGCGGCCGAATGTATGGCCTGACGCTTGGCGGACTTGAAAGCGCAATGCGCGCGCTTTCTAAATAAACCGCGTTCGGCAAGCCGCTTTTTAAAGTGGCACGGCAAAATTTTTCCGGACTGTCACTGCCCTTAATCCCTTCTGGCCGGTACGATCTGCGATCGTCTCTCCAAGGCTTCGCATGAATCCGCCCGCCACGACCTTCAGCCCTTTCGCCGATTCCTCCATTTCTGCGCTCGTCGCGGGATTCGTCGCGATGATGACGGGCTATACCAGCGCGCTCGTCCTCATGTTCCAGGCAGGACGCGCCGCCCATCTCTCCGACGCACAGATTTCCTCCTGGATCTGGGCCCTCTCCATTGGCATGGCGCTATGCACGATCGGCCTTTCGCTCAAGTTCCGCGCGCCCATCGTTATCGCCTGGTCGACGCCGGGCGCGGCGCTCCTCGTGACATCGCTTCCGAACGTGGCGTATCCGGACGCGATCGGCGCTTTCGTCGTCTGCGCAGTTTTGCTCGTTATCGTGGGCCTCACGGGCTGGTTTGATACGCTCATGCGGAAAATCCCCGTCAGCATCGCCGCCGCGCTGCTGGCCGGCATCCTGTTCGAGATCGGCATCGAGATATTCAAGGCCGCCCAGTTCCAGACCGCCCTCGTCCTGGCGATGTTCTTCACCTATCTGGTCGTGAAACGCCTCGCTCCCCGCTACGCCATCCTCACGACGCTCGTGGTCGGCATCGTCGCCGCAGGGTCGCTCGGTCTGCTCGACTTCAGCCAGTTCCACGTCGCGCTCGCGCACCCCGTTTTCACCTTGCCTCACTTCTCGCTCGCGTCGGTCATCAGTATCGGCATCCCGCTGTTCGTGGTCGCGGTGGCCTCCCAGAACGTGCCCGGCATCGCCGTGCTGCGGGCGGACGGCTACGACACGCCGTCCGCGCCGCTGATCGCGACTACCGGCCTGGCATCGCTCGTTCTCGCGCCGTTCGGCTCCCACGGCATCAACCTGGCCGCCATCACCGCCGCCATCTGCACCGGACCCGAAGCTAACCAGGACCCGGCGAAGCGCTACATGGCCGCCGTCTGGTGCGGGATTTTCTACCTTCTGGCCGGCATTTTTGGCGCGACCATTTCTGCGTTATTCGCATCGATGCCCAAAGCGCTGGTGGTGTCAGTCGCCGCGCTGGCCCTGTTCGGCTCGATCATGAGCGGCCTCACCAACGCGATGAGCGACCCGCGCCAGCGCGAAGCCGCGCTCGTCACGTTCATGGTCACCGCGTCGGGACTGACGCTGCTGTCGATCGGGTCGGCGTTCTGGGGCCTGGTGGCGGGTGTCGTCACGCAGATTGTGCTCAGCGCGCGGCGGGCGTAGATTGTTTGTTTCGACGCGAAATGATCACGCGAACCACGTGTAATGGGGCGTGGCGACCCAGATGCGGAGCGCTGGCATCGCGATTGCGCAGCACATTGAAGTGCCCGTCGTAAAACGCGAATCGGACTCGCAGTCAGCAATCGCAGCGCGTGAACTCTCGAAGCCACCCGCCGTCGAAAAAAGAGTGGGGCATCGCAAGCAATTCCGTAGCTCAGCGGCCCAAGTCAGGAAGCACGGCCGCGAACTACCGTGTTCTCTGCGCCAAATGGCGCAGCAGGAATAGAATGGCATTTGAATAGCAATTTGGGGCGAGCCGCTCGCCAACAGCTTGTGGCGCAGTACATCAGCACCAGCGGCCTCGCAAAACCCTTTCACCCGCGGGCATTCCGCATCTTTGACAACGGCACAACGCGCCGAAGACCAGACATGACCACCGCTCTCGATCAGCTTAAGCAATACACCACCGTTGTCGCCGATACCGGCAACTTCCAGCAACTCGGCGAATTCAAGCCGCAAGACGCGACCACGAACCCGTCGCTGATCCTCAAGGCCGTCCAGAACGACGCTTACAAGCCGCTGCTCGAGAAGACCGTCAAGGACCACGCCAGCAAGCCGATGGGCCAGATCATCGACCAGTTGCTGATTGCTTTCGGCAAGGAAATCCTGAAGATCGTCCCGGGCCGTGTGTCGACAGAAGTCGACGCCCGCCTGTCGTTCGACATCAAGGGGTCCATCGCCAAGGGTCACGAGCTCATCAAGCTGTACGAAGATTCGGGCATCGACCGCAAGCGCATCCTGATCAAGCTGGCGTCCACTTGGGAAGGCATCCGCGCGATGGAAACGCTGCAGAAGGATGGCATTCACTGCAACATGACCCTGCTGTTCTCGACCGCGCAAGCCGCGGCTGCGGCGGACGCCGGCGCGCAACTGATTTCGCCGTTTGTTGGCCGTATCTACGACTGGTACAAGAAGTCGGCAGGCGCGGATTGGGATCCGGTCAAGATGGGCGGCGCAAACGATCCGGGCGTGCAATCCGTGCGCAAGATCTACGCGTACTACAAGAAGTTCGGCTACAAGACTGAAGTGATGGGCGCGAGCTTCCGTACCGTCAGCCAGATCACCGAACTGGCCGGCTGCGACCTGCTGACCATCAGCCCGGACCTGCTGCAAAAGCTCGCCGACAGCACCGAAAAGGTCGAACGCAAGCTGTCGCCGGAAGCGGTCGCGAATGATGTGGTGAGCAAGATTGAAGTCGATGAATCGAGCTTCCGCTTCCTCGTCAACGACGACGCCATGGCAACTGAAAAGCTCGCCGAAGGCATCCGCGCGTTCGCGGCTGACGCAGTCAAGCTCGAAAAACTGATCGAAGCGCTGAAATAATTTCGCGGTTGCAACAGCTGTATTTCGCGTCTGAAAACGGGCGTCGGCGCTATTACGCCGACGCCTTTTTTTATGCGTATCGAGCCTGTGGAGTGCGTTTTTAGCCCTTGGGCGTGGGCTAGACTTTTGGCACGGGCGGCGAGGCTGCCCGATAAATCCAGGAGTTGCCAATGCGTCTCGAACCCTACTTGTTCTTCAACGGCCGCACGGAAGAAGCGCTTAAGTTCTATCAAAAGGCGATCGGCGCCGAAACCTTGTCGGTCCTGCATTTCAAGGATTCCCCCGAAGGCGTGACCGCCACGCCCGAATGGCTGGACAAGGTCATGCATGCCACTTTCCGGATAGGGCAAAGCGTCATCATGGCGTCGGATGGCGTGAACCCTGCTCCGCAGGTTTTCTCGGGCTTCAGTATCTCGATCGTTGCCGATGACGCCGCTTCGGGCCAAAAAATGTTTGACGCATTGAGCGTTGGCGGCGATGTACGGATGGCCTGGCAACCCACCTTCTGGAGCAGCGGTTTTGGCATGGTCTCCGATAAATTCGGCATGCCGTGGATGGTGAACGTGATGGAAGACATGGAGGGCTGACGCTGCGGGTCGTCTGCGTCGCTTCTTCAGTTTTCATCGATGAAACGGCTGCGCTCCCTCGATGTTCCACTGCCGCTCGATCTCGATCAGCCGCAAGCGCAGCCGGTCGACCTGTTCCGCCAGCCGTTGTGAGAGCCAGTACGGTCCCTGCAATTCGGGTGCGAGGCACGCAGCAACATTTGCTGTCTGTTCCAGCCGCGCCGCCGCTGCGGCAGACCCGGTTGCGGCGTGCAGCAACCCCACGCGCCCAAAGCGCAACGCGCGGGCTAACAGCAGCAACGTGTGCCGCACCGCGCGCTCGTCCGAGTAAGGGCTCTCGGCAAATCCCGGCTTATCAGCCGACGCAACCGGCATCGCCGTCGCCATCATTTCAAGCGCGCTGAGAATTGATCGATGCTGGCGCTGGATATCGTCGAGCACGGCGGCCGGCACGCCGATCTCCTTCGCCACCGACGGCAGCAAGGAGCGCGACGTGACCAGCCGTGAATTCATCGTGAGGAAATGCTTGGTCAGGACGTCGGCGGGCATCGGCTGGCCTTCCATGATTGCGCCGTAGATCCGCGCGCTTTCGCGCATGTTATCGGCGAGCCGGTAGCGCCATGAATACGTCGCGTATTGCGGCAGCACGAACGAAAACGCGAGCGCGATCACAATCCCGATCAGCACCGTCAGGGTGCGCCACAGCCCCACTTCGATGGACAAATCGCCGTGTCCCGCGACGATGATCGTCGTAATCGCCGTCAGCAACGCGATGTATCCCGGCTTGCCGATGGCGTGATACGCGCAGACGCCGGAGATAGCTGCCAGCAGTACGTACGTGATCATGGTCGAGTGGGTGGCCGATTGCAGCAGAATCAGCCCCAATCCTAGCGACGCACCCAGCAACGTCCCCAGCGCGCGTTCCGCGGCCTTCTTGCGGATATTGCCGTGATGCTGCAAGCCGCCGATCACCACCAGCAAGGTCACCGACGACCATTCGCCGTGCGGGATATCGATACCTGAAGTCAGTGCAATCGATGCAAGCAGCGCCAGCGCCACGCGCGCCGCATGCAGGTATTTGGCGTATCGATAACGAAAATACGGCGAACCCAGCACATGCAATAAACGCCGTGCCTGGCTGCGATGAGGCCTGGTCGTATCGGTCGAGGACATGCGGTTCCCGATGAATTGAGCGGGGCAAAAGGCTGATGAAACCGGGCGCACAAGACAAAACGCCCGCAACATCCGTTACGGGCGTTTTACCAGCTTTCGAGTCAGAACGGGGTTGGAAGCCCGTTTTTCTCATCTTCAAACGGATCAGGTTTCCGCGACGTCGTAATAATCCTCGGGACTCGTGCGGTCATCCGAGCGCTTGAGGCCGATCACGCGCACGGCGATGCTCACCACGATCGATACCACCAGGTTCACGACCAGCGCCCACACCGCGGCGTAGCCAGGAATCGCATAACCGAACAGGTGGATCGTGAAGATCGAGCCCGCCAGTTTCAGCGATATCGCCATCCACGTACCCGTTGCAATACCGGCAGCCCAGCCGAGCAGCAGGCCACGGTGATCCAGGACGCGCGTGTACAGCCCGAGCACCAGCGCCGGCAGCGTCTGGATGATCCAGATCCCGCCGAGCAGTTGCAACTGGATGGCATAAGTCAGCGGCAGCGCAAGAATAAACACGACCGCGCCGACCTTCACCAGCAGCGACACCAGCTTGGCGACGTTCGTCTCCTGCTCCGGCGTCATGTTGGTGTTCACGAACTCCTTATGCACGTTGCGCGTGTACAGGTTGGCCGCTGCGATTGACATGATGGCCGCCGGAACCAGCGCGCCAATACCGATGGCTGCAAACGCCACGCCCACGAACCACGACGGGAAGAAGTGCAGGAACAGTGCCGGGACGGCGAAGTTCGAACCGTACGCCTTGAAGTACGGAGCGAATTCCGGCATGTCCTTCACGCCCGACGCCAGCGCCATGTAACCCAGCAACGCGAGCAAACCGAGCACCAGCGAGTATGCCGGCAGCAGCGCCATGTTGCGGCGGATCGTGTTGCCCGATTTCGACGACAACACCGCCGTCACCGAGTGCGGATACAGGAACAGCGCAAGCGCCGACCCGACCGCCAGCGTGGCATACGCGCTATAACCATTCAGGCTCGACGCGTCCGGTGCCTTCAACAGGATCTTCGCCGGATCGACATGGCTGAAGATCGCGCCGAAACCACCTAGTTGCGCCGGGATAATGATCATGGCCGCGATGATCGTGATGTAGATCAGCACGTCCTTCACGACCGCGATCATGGCCGGCGCGCGCAGGCCTGACGTGTACGTGTAGGCTGCCAAAATTGCGAACGCGATGATCAGCGGCAGGTCGCCGACGAAGCCCGTTGTATCGAAACCGAGCGCGCCGATCACCACTTCAATACCCACGAGCTGCAGCGCGATGTACGGCATCGTCGCGATAATCCCCGTCACGGCAATGGCCAACGCGAGCATCCGGCTGTTGTAGCGAGCGTGCACGAAGTCGGCAGCGGTGACGTAGCCGAACTTCTTCGAGATCGCCCAGAGCTTCGGAAACACGACGAAAGCGAACGGATAGATCAGGATGGTGTACGGCAACGCGAAGAAGCCAGTCGCGCCCGCGCCGAACACGAGCGCCGGAACCGCGACAAACGTGTACGCCGTATAAAGGTCGCCGCCAAGCAGGAACCACGTGACGATCGTGCCGAAGCGACGGCCGCCGAGGCCCCATTCATCGAGTTGTCCGAGATCGGCCTTGCGCCAGTGAGCAGCGACAAAACCCAGGATCGTCACGCCGATAAAAAACAGGACGAAGACGAAGGTTGCGGTGGAATTCATCATCGCGGGCTCCCCGGCGTGAGCTTGGGAACATCGTGGATAGGCTTGGTCTTCACATAGACCAATGCCGTAATCACCGCGCTGATCAGCACCCAGAGCAACTGGTACCAGTAGAAAAATGGAAAGCCCATGAGCACGGGCTCAATCTTGTTGTAGAACGGCACCCATACCACGCCGATCCACGGAAGAACCAGCAGCCAGAGCCACTTCTTGTTGCGGACTTGACCACTGGCGGTCACCGCCTCTTGAGCCATGACGCTCTCCTCTTTCTTTTGAAATATGCTGCTTGACTGGGTCTTACGCAGGCTTTGCGCGGGTCTCGCGGTCAACCTTCAGTCTTATAGCGCCCCGAAATAACACGTGGAGTATATGGACGCAGAAAAGCGGGTCAAGCAGGGCGAACCCGAACCGTAATAACGAAGAACAGCCAGTTGTAATGTCTGGCTGTCTTCATTTTTTTCAGGTAGCGGGTTCGTCGACGGGTCGCGCCTTGGGTGCTTGGGTCCCTTAGCTGGGCACCTAAGCGATCAGATGGAGAAGCGGGTTGCGTCGTCCGCGCCGGCGCTGATCGCCAGCCCCTTTACCCATTGACGGGCCGGGAGCTTCAATTCCTTTTCGATCAGCTTCGCGCGTTTTTCAAGCTGCGCGTACGGCACATCGATTTCCGGGCCCGCAAACGCAATCGCAATGCGATTGCCGTCGTGGACTTCAGGCAGCGCGATCACGCGGCCATCGAAAGCTTCGTTCAGGCGCTTCATGTTGCGCACGAAGCTCGGATGATCGCCGAACAAATTGACCGTGACCACGCCCGCCGGCGCCGTCAGGCAAGCCCGGCACGCACGATAGAACGACGTGCTGTCGAGCACGGGGCCGCGCGCGGTGGCATCGTAGACATCGATCTGCAATGCGCCGATGGTCCCGTGATTCTCACGGTCATTGACGAAGTCCCACGCGTCCTGCTCGTGGACGGTCAGCCGTGCGTCGTCGTTCGGCAGTTCGAACATCGTGCGCGCTGCTATCACGACGGACGGGTTCAACTCGACCGCTTCCACCTTCGCGCGCTTGAGGAACGCATGCGCGAACTTCGTCAGCGCGGCCGAGCCAAGTCCCAATTGCACGATGCGCTTCGGCGTTTCGATGAACAACAACCACGCCATCATCTGCTGTGCGTATTCAAGCTCGATGTGATTCGGCTTCTTCAGGCGCATTGCGCCCTGCACCCATTCGGTGCCGAAATGCAGGAAACGCACACCGTCCTCTTCCGAGAACGTCACGGGCGCGAAACGCGGTTTGCGCGGGACATCGATGCGAGGCGCGTCGTCAAGATCCTCGTCGCGCTCGCGCTTCGCGCGCTTGTTCTGCTTCTTGTCGAGTTTGTCTTGACGCTTGCTGCCGAACGCACGAGCTTCCGCCGACGCGCGTTTGATTAATTGGGTCATTTAAGGATGTCGCGCCAGATGCGCAATTTTTGATCGAACGAGAGGATAGCATTCGCCGGACTCGACGAAGGCAGGACGAGGGTTTCAAAGCCAGCCGCGCGGATCACAGGCTCGAAACGGCCGGAGGTTTTACCGTTGAAGCAAAGCTTTTTCAGCTGCGGCGCGTGAACGCGGAATGAGGCGAAATCGTTGGGGTTGGCGTTGCGGATCGCGGTGTCCAGACTGCCTTCGCGCTCGCAGGCGGCAAGCACATCCCATAAACCGATGCCGTGATTCAGTAGCCTGAGCACGCGTTCACCGTAGGGAAGCTCGTGCAAAGGCTCGTCGATCACTGTTCCCACCAGCCGCCAAAACTGGTTACGCGGATGCGCGTAATACTGCGTCGCCACCAGCGACGCCACGCCGGGAAAGCTGCCGAGAATCAGCGTATGCGTGTTTTCATCGGCGATGGGGGGGAAGCCTTTCAGCATTTTTCGCGATGCTCAAGGAAGGACCAGAGCGCCGGCAGCAAGCATTCCGTGACCATCAACGGCGCGTCTTTGCGCAGAAATACCGAACGGCGGGCAACGAACGCATGCGGTGTTTCATGAGCCGTTTGTCTCGCGGCGAGCTTATAGAGCGGATCGCGTGCATCGATCCGCTTGCTCGTCAGCGGCGAGCGCCACACGCTGCTATCGCTATATAGCAACTCTGCAAGCGGGCGCGTCCTCAATCGACGGATGGCTTGCCACACGCCCGAACTGGCATAGAGCGGCACAACGCTATGCGCCGCGACGAACGGCACGCGGTTCACGTGCAGCACGACTTCGCGGATCCATACAGGCGTGCGCGGCGCGATGTCCAGCGCCGCGGCTTCGTCCCGCCATGGCTGCCCGACCGTCTCACGCGTGACCTCGACGGTGACATCGCCCAGTTTGCGCAAATGCGCGGTCAGCGAACCGCCGCGCGTGAGCCAGTCCTTCTGATCGGCGGTGAAAGTGGGAAGGGGACGGTCGCGCCAGGCATGAGTACCGGCAAGAGGAGCTTTTGGCATGCGCGAGATTATAAAACCAGACACGTATATAGGAGGATTCGTATAGATGTCGGTGATCGCTCACGGGAGACTGGCGAACCGGTCGGGAGATGTCCGGCGCTCGCGGCAATCGTGTTGCGAGCCATCTATAAAGCATGAGAGGAAAGACATGTCGGTCAACACAAAACAAACGTCGAAGGTCGTTGCCACGCTGGCGTCGCATACGTTGCATGACCCGAAGGCGTCGGTGATTGCCAAGAGCCTCGCGGCTTCAGCGTTATCGCAATCGCATACGAAGAATCAAACGGGCGCCGAGATGGAACACAAAGCCGGGCAGGTTCTTCACAGCAACAAATATTCGAAGGACACCAAGACGCTCGCGGCGTCGGTCGTCGCGCAGGCCAACAAGGAACGCAAGGCGAAGTAAGCCCTCACGCCGCCATGAAAAAACGCGCTGCCAGTTTCCCGGCAGCGCGTTTTCCTCGCTCCTTGCGAGCGCTAAATCAACGCGCCAGCAATAACGCGTTAGTCCGCTTCACAAAGCTCGCCGGATCTTCCAGCGATCCACCTTCGGCCAGCATCGCCTGGTCGAAAAGCAAATGGCACCAGTCGCTGAAGTTAGCGTCATCGGCGTGAAGCTGCTTCACCAGCGGATGCTCGGGATTCACTTCAAGAATCGGCTGCATCTGCGGCGCTTCCTGACCCGCCTGCTTCAACATGCGTTGCAAGTACCCGCTCATGTCGCCGTCATCGGCGACCAGACATGTCGGCGAATCGGTCAGGCGGAATGTCAGGCGCACGTCCTTCGCCTTGCCTTCCAGCGCAGCCTTCATGCTTTCGACCAACGGCTTCAACTCTTCGCCGACCTTCTCCTGCGCCTGCTTTTCCTCGTCGTTCAGCGCGCCGAGATCCAGGTCGCCGCGCGCCACGCTTTGCAGCGGCTTGCCATCGAATTCATTGAAGAACGACAGCATCCATTCATCGACACGATCCGTCAGCAACAGCACTTCCACGCCCTTCTTGCGGAACACTTCCAGATGCGGGCTGTTCTTCGCGGCCTGCCACGTGTCAGCCGTGACGTAATAGATCTTCGTCTGCTCGGGCTTCATGCGCGACACGTAGTCGGCGAGCGCCACGGTCTGCTCCGACGAATCCGTATGCGTCGATGCAAACCGAACAAGCTTCGCAATACGTTCGCGATTGCCGTAGTCCTCGCCAATACCTTCCTTGAACACCTGTCCGAACTCTTTCCAGAAGGTGTTGTACCTGGCTTTCTCGACGTCATCCGCGGCTTCTGCCGACGACGATGCCACTTCCTCCAGCATCGATAAAACGCGCTTCGTCACGCCTTCACGGATCGCCTTTACGTCGCGGCTTTCCTGCAGGATTTCACGCGATACATTCAGCGGCAAATCAGCCGAATCGACCACGCCCTTCACGAAGCGCAAATACGTGGGAACGAGTTGTTCCGCGTCGTCCATGATGAACACGCGCTTTACATACAGCTTCAATCCGCCTTTGTGGTCGCGGTTCCACATATCGAACGGCGCGTGCTTCGGCACATACAGCAACTGCGTGTATTCGCTCCGGCCTTCAACGCGGTTGTGAGTCCAGGCGAGCGGATCGTCGTGATCGTGGGAAAGATGCTGATAGAACAGCTTGTATTGCTCGTCGGTGATATCGCTCTTCGGACGCGTCCAGAGCGCACTCGCCTGATTCACCGTCTCGTCTTCGTCCTTGGTGACCATCTCGGACTTCTCTGCATCCCACTCTTCCTTCTTCATCAGGATGGGCAATGCGACGTGATCCGAGTACTTCTGGATAATCGACTTCAGCTTGTGCGTGGAGAGAAATTCGTCTTCTTCCGGACGCAGATGCAACGTGATGCTCGAACCGCGTTGCGCGCGCTCGATCTGCTCAACGACGAAATCGCCTTCGCCCGCGCTTTCCCAGCGCACGCCTTCGCTCGCCGGCAATCCGGCGCGACGCGTTTCAACCGTGATCTTGTCCGCGACGATAAAACCCGAGTAAAAGCCCACGCCAAACTGGCCAATCAGCGCAGCATCCTTTTGCTGATCGCCGGAGAGTTTCGAGAAAAACTCCTTCGTACCCGAGCGCGCGATCGTACCGAGATTCGAGATCGCTTCGTCGCGGCTCATGCCAATGCCGTTATCGTCGATCGTCACGGTGCGCGCAGCCTTGTCGTACGAGATGCGGATGCGCAGATCCGGATCGTTCTCATACAGCGCACTATTTTCGATACCTTCAAAACGCAGCTTGTCCGCCGCGTCCGATGCGTTCGAAATCAGCTCGCGCAGGAAAATTTCCTTGTTGCTGTAAAGCGAATGAATCATCAGGTGCAGAAGTTGTTTAACTTCTGCCTGAAAGCTCATGGTTTCTTGTGCCATGGTCGGCTCCTCTGGTTGTGTCTGGTGTTGACGGATTTTCAAAGCGAAAAGCGAAGCGGCTGGCTGAGTGCGACCGGGCATACCGGACATAACGGTAAATGCCTTGGCGCATTGCCGGAAAAGCATCGCGCGAATTCTGCGACAAATGAGGTCGCCCCGCGATAATTTCAAGGGGCAAGTCGTGGGCGCGTGATCTGGCTCAAGCCGAAACTTCAGTGGCCTTATCCCACACGGTCCGAATAGGCGGAAAGCATCGCGGGCAGGCCCGGGTCGCCGCAATTCGCGATGTTGAAGCGCATCCACGTGCTGGGCAGCTGATGCGGGGAAAACAAGCTGCCGGGCGTCAGCAAAAACCCGGCTTCATGTCCGGCCGCAGCGAGCCCCTCGGAATCCACGCCGGTATCGGCCCATAAAAACATACCCGCCGATGGCACCAGATACGGCTTGTAGCCAACTTTTTCGAACATCCGGACGGTTTTCTCCCGGACTCCGTCCAGCTTTGCACGCAGCCGTTCGACGTGACGCCGGTAGTGGCCGTCGGTGAGCACTTTGTACAGCACGCGCTCATTCAGTTCGGGGCTCGTCATGCCAACCAGCATTTTCTGATCGGCAATAGCGTTCGCCACTTCAGGCGCCGCGGCGATATACCCCACCCGCAAGTTCGGCGCGAGCGTCTTCGAATAACTGTTGAGGAAAATCACCCGCTTTAGCTGGTCAAGGCTCGCAAGCCGCGTTGCGGGGAAATTGGTCGGGCAGAGGTCGCCGTAGATATCGTCTTCCACGACGATGAAATCGTAGGTCTGCGCGAGTTGCAAAATGCGAAACGCCTGCGCCGCGGTCAACGACGTGCCGGTCGGATTTTGCAGCACGGAATTGATCACGAGCATTTTCGGGCGCCAGGTCTGGACCATGGCTTCGAGCGCGTCGAGATCGGGCCCGTCCGGGGTGTACGGCATGCCGACCAGCCGCGCGCCCTGGGCGACGAAGCGGCCGAACATCTGGAACCAGGCGGGGTCGCCGACTATGACCGTATCGCCGGGTTTGACGAAAACCCGCGCGATCAGGTCGATGGCCTGCGTCACGCCGGACACCATCACGATCTGCTCCGTCGATGCGCCAATCTCCAGCTCTTCCAGCCGCGTCTGGATTTGCTGGCGCAGCGGCAGGAAACCTTGCGGCGTGCCAAAACCGAGCATTTGCGCGCCGCTTTGCCGGCTCATGGAGCGCAGCGCGCCGGTCAGCAATTCGCCGTTCAGCCAACTGGACGGCAGATAACCGATGCCCGGCCCTTTCGCCGGACTCGACGTGTGCAGCATGTTGCGCAGCAGCCAGACCACGTCGATAGAGCTGGGCACCGGCGCGCGCTCGGTGGCCAGCGTTGGGTGGACGTGGGAATCGTTGGAACTGGTCCGGTCGCGCACGAAAAACCCGGAGCCGCGCCGCGAGTCGAGATAACCGTGCGCGACCAGCCGTTCGTATGCCTCGACCACCGTGAAACGCGACACGCCTTTGTCGATGGCAAGTTTGCGGATGGACGGCATGCGCATGCCCGGACGGAACACCCGCTCGTCAATCCGGCGCCGGCCCCATTGGACCAACTGGTCGACGAGCGTCAGCTGCGGCGCGCCGTGCGGCGCGGGAATCTGGTCGAGCGGGACTGACATGTCAGGTTCCATCGGAGATTAAATGCGTTCGATGACTGTACCGTAGAGTATCGGATCGATTGTACCGTTACTGTTACGGTCGTTGCCGATACATTTAAGTCAGGGACGATAGGTAAACTTGGCGGTTTCTGTAGGCGTTTGGTGCGCTTTTCAGTTACTTCGAGCGTTGCGCCAAACATTCGGCCAGATGGCTAACGCAGAGCTGCTGCAGCGGCACAGCCGGGCGGAACGGGTATGCTGACGAGCTCAGCCGGCGTTGTCCGGGCAATTTTCCTTCAAGCTATTCGCGCACTATGACCGCTCATCCGCTGCAACTCGACCACCTCGTTATCGCTGCCCGCACGCTGGAAGAAGGCGCGGACTTTATCGCCGCGAAACTGGGCGTCGCGATGACCGGAGGCGGTGCACATCCGCTGATGCGCACGCATAACCGCCTGCTGAACCTGTGGGGCGGTACATATCTGGAAGTGATCGCGGTTGACCCGAACGCGGAGCCCGTCCAAACACCGCGCCCTCGCCTCTTCGCACTCGACGACCCGGCGCAGATCAAGCGCCTTGAGGCCGGCCCGCAACTGGTGCATTGGGTCGCGCGGGTGAACCGGCCGAAGCGGCTGACGCGTTGGCAAGCGCAATACCCGGAGCGTATCCCGCCTGTGGTACCGCTGACTCGCGGCGGGAACGCTTGGGATCTGACCGTTCCCGCCGATGGCACTTTCCCAGCGTGGCAAGGCGCCGGCGACGGGCTCCTGCCGTCGCTGATCCAGTGGGACACGCCGCAGCATCCGAGCGAAACGCTGCCGGAAACGGGGATTGCATTGAAGTCGCTGACGGGTTTCCATCCACGGGCGCATCTAATCTCCGAGCAACTGGCATGGCTTGGCGTATCGCAGTTACTGCAGGTCGAGGTGACAGCAGGTACGCCTGTACTCGTCGCGGAATTCGAGTTGGCGGATGGCTCGATCGTTACGCTGGGGGAATCGGCCGAATCGATTGAAGCGGCAAAGCAGCCAGAGGCCGCGCCGGCCAAGACGGTCCGCAAGCGTGCCAAGAGCAGGAAGACCGAGGACGCAGACGCCGTCAATGACGCGGATACGCCCGAGGACACGGCAGAACCGGTGCAGGAAGACGAACAATAGAACGCCGGCGCGGTTCGTAGTCGTATTGGGTTTTGATGAACATCGACGCCGACCGTCCGCGCACCGGGCACGCCATAATGAGCGTCCACCGTCGTTAGCCGACCGCGTTGAATGCAGTACGCAAGACCTTATTCGAAGCACCGTGCAGCATTCCACTAACCCGCATGCGCATTAGAACCGCTCACCGAGACCAACTGAGGACCCCATGAATCAAGCCGACCTTCAAGCCCAGCCGTGGCAACTTTCCGAACGTGCGAGAAAGCTCACCAGTTCGGCGATTCGCGAAATCCTGAAGGTCACTGAGCGGCCTGAGGTAATTTCGTTCGCGGGCGGATTGCCGTCGCCGGCTACGTTTCCGGTCGAGGAAATGCGCGTGGCGTGCGACCGCATCCTGCGCGACAGCCCCGCCGCCGCGCTGCAATACAGCGCCACCGAAGGCTATCTGCCGCTGCGCGAATGGGTCGCGCAACGCTACTCGGTGAACGGCGCGTCGATCCGTCCTTCGCAAGTGCTGATCACAACTGGCTCGCAACAAGCGCTCGACCTGCTCGGCAAGGTGTTGATCGACCCCGCCAGCCGCGTACTCGTCGAAACACCGACGTATCTCGGCGCGCTGCAGTCGTTTTCCATGTATGAGCCGAAATACGTGCAAGTCCCGACCGACGAACACGGCTTGATCCCGTCCTCGCTCGACGCCACGCTGACGGCGGGTGCACGCCTCCTGTACGCGCAGCCGAATTTCCAGAACCCGACCGGCCGCCGCCTGTCGCTGGAACGCCGCACCGCGCTGGCTGCGTTTGCGCAACGCGCCGGCTTTCCGGTGATCGAGGACGATCCGTACGGTGCGCTCGACTACGCGGGCGCGCCGCTTCCGACCATGCTGTCGATGGCGCCCGATCACATCGTGCATCTGGGTTCATTCTCGAAGGTCCTGTCGCCCGGCATGCGCGTGGGGTACATCATTGCGCCGGAAGAATTGCACTTCAAGCTGGTGCAAGCGAAGCAGGCAACCGACTTGCATACACCGAGCCTCACGCAGCGCATCGTGCACGAAGTCGTGAAGGACGGTTTCCTCGAGACGCATATCCCGAAGATCCGCGCCTTGTATCGCGACCAATGCGCGGCGATGCTGGCGTCGCTCGAACAGCACATGCCGCCAGGCGTTGAATGGAATCGTCCGGAAGGCGGCATGTTCGTGTGGGTGACGCTGCCGAAACACGGCGGTAAGCACATCGATACAATGAAACTGCTCGAGCAGGCAATCGAGCAGCACGTCGCGTTCGTGCCCGGTGGCCCGTTCTTCGCGAACGAAGCAGAGCACAACACGCTACGGCTGTCGTTCGTGACCGTGCCCCCGGCGAAGATCGACGAAGGTGTCGCCAAACTCGGTGCACTGATTCGCGCGCTGGTCTGACCGCATTGCATTGCAAGCGTGCCGCGGCGGGACGACCGCCTGGGCACGCTCCCGCTTCATCCTTTCCATTTTCAGGGAGTACCCCATGGCCCAACTGAACGTCTACGACAAGCTGAAGGAACTCGGCATCGAGCTGCCGACGGCCGGCGCCCCCGCCGCCGCCTACGTGATGAGCGCACAAAGCGGCAACCTGGTTTATCTGTCCGGGCACATTGCGAAGAAGGACGGCAAGGTATGGGCGGGCAAGCTGGGCGCTACGCTCACAACCGAGGAAGGCCGTGCGGCTGCGCGCTCCATCGCCATCGACCTGATCGCCACGCTGCACGCGCACGTCGGCGACCTGAACAAGGTAACGCGGATCGTAAAGGTGATGAGCCTCGTCAACTCCACGTTCGAGTTCACCGAGCAGCATCTGGTGACCAACGGCGCGTCCGAATTGATCGCCGATATCTTCGGCGAGGCCGGCAAACATGCGCGCTCGGCATTTGGCGTAGCGCAGATTCCGCTGGGCGCGTGCGTCGAAATCGAATTGATTGCCGAAGTCGGCTGAAAGCCCTGCTTTAAACGCTTAAGAAGCATAAATCGCTGCAACGAATTTTAGTCTTGTTCTTAATCCCGATGCCGCCCGGCATCGGGATTCAAATTACCGCACTTCGTTCGCTTAAATTCACATTGGCGAAACGCGCATCGCCTCACTCAAAGCCGTTTCAGATAAGCGTTTCAGCCTATCCGTGTATACCTCGATACTTCGCTTCGCCGCCGCGCTTCCTTAAATGAGTTGCCTTCAGTAATATCTAAGCCGGTTGTCATTGGTATTATTCGACTTAGCTGCCTTTAGGGAAATCAGTCTCACGCGGGAGAGACTGGATAACCAGCGGCTATCGGTCAACCCACGTCAACGTTGGACGGAGTTCTAAAATACAGTATTGCCAAAATCATCGTAAGCAAAATGCAAGCGCGCTTAACGCGCACGCGGGTCCTCGTCGAAAAGATTCGCATAAATCCCGAACGATGGTCCGGATTCATCGGAAAAACGGCAATAACACCCGACTCACCGGCATTGGACGCGCTGCAGCAATGCCGACATTCATTTTTGTTGTTCCGGACGCAGTATCGGCGCAACCCGTCACAGGGTCCATGGACTGACCAAACCCATGAATCGATCACGGCCCAAAGCGCCACGCGACATGAAACAAGCGGATTTTCCGCGACGGCGCCGCGCATTGTTCGCCATTCCGGCACTAGGCGGGCTCGTGCTCGTCCTGCTGTGGACGGTGATCTTTGCACGCCTGTCGGTCGAACGCGACGCCGCCACGCACGCGTCAATGGCCTCAGCGGCCATTCTCTCGTCCGCGCTCGAGCAGCACACGATCAAGGCTATCCATCAGGTCGACCAGATCACCCGGTTCGTCAAATACGAGTTCGAGAAAACACCGGGGCAGTTCAACCTTGCCAGCACGGTTGAAAAAGGCGTGGTCCAGAGCGACACGCTGGTGCAAGTCTCGCTGATCGATGAACACGGCATGCTGATCGGGTCTACCTCCGGCGCCATCCCCAAACCCGTCGATCTTTCCGACCGGGAACATTTCCGGATTCACCAGCTTTCCAACGACGACCTGCTCTATATCAGCAAGCCGGTCCTCGGCCGGGTATCCCGGCAATGGACGCTGCAGATCACGCGCCGCCTGAATCATCCCGACGGTTCGTTCGCGGGCGTCGTGGTGGTATCGGAGGATCCCAGCTACTTCACGAGCGACTTCTACAACGTGGCGTCGATCGGACGCGACGGCGTGGTCGCCGTGATTTCCGACAACGGTTCAGTGCTCGCCCGCAGCACCGGTGTAGGCGCAGGCACGGCATCCGTCCATCCGGACGGCCGCTTGACGAAAAAGGTGGACGGTACCGGTAACGGCGACGCGCGCGGTGGGTTCACAGCGAGCGGTGTGTACCCAACCTCCGAGCACGCATCCGGCATCTATGTCGATCCCATCGACAACGTCACGCGCATAGTTTCGTATCGGCACATAGATGGTTATCCGCTCGGCGTGCTCGTCGGCCTGTCGCAGGCGGAGGAATTCACCGACTTCAATCACACGCGGCGGGTTTATCTGCTGATGGCGACGTTCATCTCGCTCGCCATGCTCGGCTTCTTCGCGGTAGCGACCGGGCTGATCGGCAAACTGCTCGGGCGTGAGCGCGAGATGACGCATCTGGTTGAATACGATTTGCTGACCGGTTTGCGAAACCGCTATTCCACGCTGCAAATGCTTCGTCACGATGTTGCCAAGCCGGAGAACGTAGGCCATCTTGCGCTGCTGTTCATCGATCTCGACAACTTCAAGACCGTGAACGATACCCTCGGCCACAACGCCGGCGACATCGTGCTGCAAATGACGGCGTCGCGGCTGGCGGAAACGATCAGCGACAACGGCATGCTGTCGCGCATTGGCGGCGATGAATTCGTCGTGGTGGTCAAGGGCGCCGACGTCGAACGGCAAGCGGTTGAACTGGCGGAAGCGGTTTCGCATATGTTCGCGACGCCTTTCGATGTGCGCGGCAGCGCCTTCGTGTTGCACGCGAGCATTGGCATTGCGTTGTATTCCGTGTCGAGCGAAAGCGAAATCGACTTGCTGAAGAAGGCCGATCTCGCCATGTACAGCGCGAAGGACGCGGGCAAGAACTGCTATCAGTTTTATTCGCCGCAGTTGTCCCATCGCGCCGATCATTTGATGAAATGGGAACAGCAATTACGGGTCGCGCTCGCCCAGGATCAATTGTTCCTCGCTTATCAGCCGAAGATCGATCTGACTCGGCGATGTATCACCGGCTTTGAAGCGCTGGCGCGATGGAATCATCCTCAGCACGGTCTGATTCCGGCTAATGAGTTCATTCCGGTTGCGGAATCGACTGGACTGATCGTGCCTATTGGCGACTTCGTGATTCATACGGCGTGCCGGCAATTAGCCGTATGGCAACGTCACGGGTATGACGGGTTATCGCTAGCGGTCAATATCTCGGCGGTGCAGTTCTGGCGCGGGGATTTGCTTGAGACCGTAGCGGCTGCCATTCGCGAAAGCGGTATTGCGCCGGGGAAACTCGAACTCGAAATTACTGAAACCGTGATGATGGAGTTTCCGGACATTGTCGCGGAGAAAATTTCTGCGTTGAAGCGGCTTGGCGTCAGGATCGCGCTGGACGATTTCGGCACCGGATATTCGTCACTGTCTTATCTGAACCGCTTTGCCGTCGATACCCTCAAGGTCGACCGATCATTTATCCAGGCTATTCCACACGATCGCAGCGTCTGCGTGATGGTCTCCGCCATTGTTAATCTCGCCCGGTCGCTGGGTTTGACCGTCGTGGTTGAAGGGACCGAAACCGAGGAGCAAGTGGCATGGTTATCGCGGCTTGGACCGGTCGAGGCGCAGGGGTTTCTCTTTTCTCGTGCGGTTCCGGCGGACGGTGTGCAGGCGTTACTCGACCGCTTTGGGGTGTGCGGCCTGGCGCTCATGGCTGACGTAGCGGCGCTGCCGCTAGGGGAAGCGCCGTCCAATGCCGTTGACTGATCCCGCAGGTCGATTAGTTAGCTCGCGAAGATGGGCCGGGCCGCGTTTGGAGTCGAAATCATTTCAAGTGTGCGCGGCGCAAAGCGCGCTCGAGCGCGTTGAATCAGATTCCCGCCGTCACCACCGGTAATCGACACCGGCGCTTCCCGTATGCGAGTGACCACCGCCGCCGAATTCACCGTCGTAGCGCAAAAACGCGTGGGTTTGACGGCCTAATTCCACTCGGGCGCCAACACCGACTTGCGCCATATCTCGTGCTGGTCCGCTGCCGTGCACCGTAAAATCACTTTCTGCTGCGCCTTCGAAGCGCGCGTTAGCGGCTTGAGTCTGCGTGCCATATTGATGAGCCCAGGCCAACTGCCCATTCAAGCTAGAGGCGCGGCCGAGCCAGTCGACCTCTTTACGCCATTGCGCACCCAGCAGCGACCGCATTGAAGTCGTCGTATTGCCGGAGACTGCAAGATTCACAGAATCTGCTCCGGTTTCAGTGAATCCCGGACTCTCCACGCTCTGCATTTCAAGCGCCACAAACGGTGTAAGAACGCCGAGTTTCGCTATTGGCAGATCCACGCCGTTACGTAACGATGCGAAGTATTGGTTTCCATCGACGCTTCCAATTGCCGTGCGCGGGGCATCGGTGAAAAAGAGCGAGCGTTGCATTTTATCGTCATTGCGTGCGTAGCCAATCGTGGCCTGAAGCCAATACGCACCCGGCACGTAACTGCCGTAAAGCGCGGCTTGGTAGCTATCGAATTGGCCGTGAACAGGCAGCGTGTCCGTTGACGTATTACCGTGGAGAGCAACCAAGGCAGCGCCCACTGTAAACTGCGGCGCGATACGATAATCGACACCGGATATCACGCCAGCAAGACTTGTTTGCTGGCCAAGCCACGTGTCGTATCCCGCTGTCCTGCCAGTGCTGCCGAGCACGCTGATCCACGAACAGGCCCGCGCTCCACTGGCAGACAACGCTGCCGCCTCGCCTGCAGCACATGCGCCCGTGGTACGCGCCACGGTCAATCTTGAATCGATTGCGTCCATGCCCAGCCGTGCAGCTTCGACATGCGCGTTCGGGAAAGCCGTATAGGCTTCCGCACTCAGTTGGTCGAGTGCCGCGTAAGCCGGTGCACCTTCGAGGTTGAGCAGGTCGCCTGCGACGGACAGGAAATCGCGAGTAGGCAGGGCGTCCGCGCCCATGCCTGCAACGCCGTGATCGAGCGCCGCCTCGACCGCTATCTGGTTCGGTGTACCGCCGGCGAACTGGAAGCCGCGTTGTACGTGGATGTATGCATTGTTCGCGTCGTAGACTAACGTCGGCAAGACGAATGGGTTAGACGCCGTGACACCCGAGAATTCCCCGTTTAGGCCAGAAGTTGTACTAACTATCTTGTACGTGTCGCTTGGCGTGAACAATCCGGTGCGCATTCGCGCTTGTACTGTGCCGCCTTGCAGCGTTGCGGTGCCGTCGACGCTGATGAGGTCGATTCCTTGCGGCGAGACGTTAGCCTCGTAGCGGCTGCCGGCTGTTTGCGTGTATGAACCGGCGACTGACAGCGTGCCGATCGCCAAAGGTTGAGGACCCGATGTTGCTGCGGTACTCGTCACGCCCGGTGCAATGACGCCTTGCAACGTGAGCGCACCGTTCAAGTTTCCTGTTCCGGTCAAGGTGGCGCCCGGAGCGACAGTAATCAGCGGGCTGGTCAAGATGCCTGTGCCTGTCAGCCTCAACGTGCCACTTTCAATTGCGCTGGAAGAAGCGACCTGGATGGAACTGGACAGGGTCCAGTCAATGCCCCGCATCGCGAGCGTGGAAAAACCGTAGGTGCGGCTGGACAGCGTTCCGGATCCTTGCAAGACCAATGCATTCGCCGAACCGGTTCCGCCATCAAGGTCGCCGGATACCTGACTGCCGGTGTCGAGCGTCAGGCGATTACCCGACCCTGTAAAACGAACCGCGGCGCCATTTCCGATCAAGGTTCCGGCGTTGTAGATCGAGACGTTCGATCCGGCTTGTATGGCTGCATCTCCTGCGCTTGAAATCGATCCGCCTTGCGCATTCGTCAGACTGGCTGAGCCTGCTAACGCATCAATCTCGACGCCCATTCCGTTTGCACCTCCCGCCGCGATCGACCCCGCGTTGGTGATCGAGACATTCGATCCAACCTGTACGGCATCGCCCGCCGCGCTCTTGATCGATCCGCCTTGGTTGTTCGACAGCGTCGTAAGGCCCGTTGGTGCATCCAACGTCATGCCGGCTCCGATCGCGCCCGTCGCTACAATTGTCCCTGCGTTGACTATTGAGACATTTGAGCTACCCCGAACGGCCACGCCCGCCGCGCTCGAAATGGATGCGCCCTGCTCGTTCGTCAAGCTCGCGGCACCGGATGACGCGTCGATCACAACACCAATCCCGTTTTGTCCTTGTGCCGCGATCGACCCCGCGTTGGTGATCGAGACATTCGATCCAACCTGTACGGCATCGCCCGCCGCGCTCTTGATCGAACCACTTTGTTTGTTCAGAAGGGTCGTGGGCAGCGTGGGCGCATCGATAGCAATCCCGGCTGCGTTCAATGCCGTCGTTGCGATGGAACCCGCGTTTGTGATCGAGACGTTCGAACCCGCCTGTACCGCGGCGGCGCCTGCGCTTGTGATCGATCCGCCTTGTTCGTTCAGAAGCGTGGTTAAGCCCGTGGCCGCATTGATCGTCAACCCGGCTCCGCTTCCGCCCGTCGCCGCAATTGACCCTGCGTTGATAATCGATACGTTCGAGCCAGCCTGAATGGCAACACCCGCCGCGCTCGAAATGGATCCGCCTTGCGCATTCGTCAAGCTCGCCGCGCCCGTTGGCGCATCGATCGTAATCCCGGCTGCATGTCCACCGGTCGCTGTAATAGACCCCGTGTTGACGACGCTTGTCCCTGCACCGGTCGCAATCACCGTGGCGACGCCATCTGCAGTGCTGCTTATTAATCCGCTATTCACTATACGGCTTGAATCATTCACCGACACGGCGCTTCCCGACGAAGCGACAATCGCGCCGCCGGACAATACGTCGATATCAATCCCCGTTGCTCCCGGCATTGCCATGAGACTGCCGCTCAAGCGTCCCGCCATCGTAATGCCGCCGCCGCTCACGAGCCATGTCTGCGGGGCGCCATTGGTGCCGGTGAAAGTCCAGATGCCCGGATCGCTCTTTTGCAGGATGTCGAAGCCGCGATATTGTCCGGCCGCGCCAAGGCTCGACACATTGAATGTTCCCGCACTGGTCCCGCCAAGAATCAGCGTATTGGTTGTGGATACGCCATGCGCACTCGCATCGACAATTCCGGCAATCGACGAGGTCCCCGCCAGAAACAAGGTGTTGTCCTCCGGGCCGAAGAGTATCGCCGTGCCCCCATGTCCTGTGATGGTGCCGCTGTTGGAAACCACGCTGCCTACGCCCGTTGTTCCCGCAGTCAGATCGATTGCCGTCCCGTTGATCGAAATAATGAGCCCGGCGTTCTGAACGATAGTGGCCGAGTCGCCTATCACGCCGGGACCGTAGGCAGCAATTTTTCCGCTGGAAAGATTCGTGACAGTCCCGCCATACGGCAAATGAATCCCTGATTGAGCTTTAGTCAGATCCGGTGCCGAGCCGCCGATATCGCCTGCATTAGTGACCGAACTGCTTGCGCTATCGGCAAACACACCGTCTAACCGGCCCACGATCAAGGCGCCAGCGGAATTGGTCACGTTACCGCCGTCATACAAGGCTACGGCGGTTGTCGCTTGGCTGATTAATGATCCGTTATTAACGATAACAACAGGGCTATTGAACTGGACCGCAAAATAACCACCGTTAACAGCCCCGTTATTGGTCAGCGCCCATGTGGCTGACTTATTGGTTTCCCCTTCAATCCCGACGCTGCCCTGCGCAGTTGTATCGATGTCCGCACCGGCTATGACGGTGTACGGATTGCCCGCCGGAGTCAATATATAGCCGGTCTGAGAACTGTCGAGATCGGTTGCCTGCGCTTTCCCGGCAATGCAAGTGACAAGGATCGAAATGCTTATTCGAAGGATTGGAATGCGCAGCCAGTTGTGCCACGCGTTGGACCCCGATGAAGAAGAACCGGGGCATCCCTTTGCTGACACGATCGAAGCACGCATTGCCTGTATCCCAGACGATTAAATCCCAGCACTCTCGACCGTCGGAAAGGTATTGACCATGGCCGGAATACCTTCAAACATGGAATGAAATGCTGGGACTGACCGCTGCAACCCGTCATTCGTTTCGGCGACGGATTGTGCAATAACGCGCTACATTCCCCGCGACAAAACCGCTGCGCCCACCGTCACCACACCCAGCACGATATTGACCAGCACGAGCCGTCTGATCGTACCCACCGCTCTCGCGCCATCGGGCCAGTTTTGCGATTGGACAGCGCGGCGGATTTTCGGGAATACGCCAAAGCGGATATGACCGAAAATCAGCATCATCACAATGCCGAGACCCGCCATGGCATGTAACGGCAATGCCGCGCGAGCGCCGCCGAATTGCGTCAGCAAGAAGCCGCCAGTCAGCAATATCACCAGCACTGATGCGGCCACCCAGTTGAAAAATCGAGTGAATACCGACTCCCATAACGGCAACCTCAATTGCGGCGATAAATCCGCTATGGCTGGCCGCAGACAGAAGTGAGCAAAAATCATCCCGCCAATCCAGACCGCTACGCCCAACAAATGCAGGAACAGCGCCACTTCAATCGCTTTATTCATTAACGTCCCTAAATGCAGGTGAATCACCGGTTTCCACTGCCGAGCCAAGCACTTACTCACCCAAGCACTTATCCGCCACCTTCGTTTCAAATTTGTACATGGTTCGGGCGTTCGACTCATGCGGACGAAACCAGTTCAAGTATTTTCGAGATAAACAAACGCCCCGGGCCGGCGAAGCCGGCCCGGGGCGCGTTAATACCGCATAAGCACGCGTGAGTGCGCTTCGGTTATCAGCCTTCGAACACGGGCCGCAACTCTGTCACCTTGATTGTGGACTCCGGCGCGCGGCCCTTGCGCGCCCGCTTGCCTACGTGCGCTTCCAGGGCTGCACCCGCGAGCTTCTCGTCACGCACCTTGCCGCCGCGGCCCGTGCCGATCAGCACCAGACCACGTGCGTCGATAGCCAGCGCTTGCCGCAACGTCTCCTTCGGATCGAGCGCCATCAAGATGACACCGCGGCCGCCACCCGACAGGGTCTTCATTTCGTCGACATCAAATACCAGCAAGCGCCCGTTACTCGACAAGCACACAACTCGCGTGGCGCCCGGCAGGACCGGCATGGGCGTAAGCGGTGCCGCGCCTTCGTCGATGGTCATGAACGACTTGCCCGCCTTCACGCGGCTTACCATGTCGCCGAGCTTGGCCATGAAACCAAAGCCGTTACTCGATGCCAGCAGCAACGGCTGGTCAACCGAAGCAGCAAAATAATGCAACAGATGCGACCCCGACTCGAGCTCGATCAGCGACGTGACCGGCACACCGTCGCCCCGGCCGCCCGGCAGGATTGCAACGGGCACGGAATACACGCGGCCGTTGCTGCCCCACGCGATCAGCATGTCCGGCGTACGTGCCTGGAACGCCGCGTAGATGCCGTCACCGGCCTTGAACTGGAAGCTGGCCGGATCGAGGCCGTGCCCCTTCAACGCCCGCACCCAGCCCTTCTGCGACACCACCACCGTCACCGGATCGTCGACCACGCGCGCCTCGAACGTCGCCCGCTTTTCCGGCTGGATCAACGTGCGGCGGTCGTCGCCATATTGCTTGGCGTCGGCTTCGATCTCCTTGATCAGCAGCCGTTTCATGGCGGCATCGCTGTTGAGCAACTCTTCGAGCTTTTCCTTTTCGCCGCGCAATTCCTTCAGTTCCTGCTCGATCTTGATTGCTTCGAGCCGCGCCAGTTGCCGCAAACGGATTTCAAGAATGTCGTCGGCCTGACGCTCGCTGAGGCTGAACCTGTCCATTAGCGCCTGCTTCGGATCATCGGCTTCGCGGATAACACGGATCACTTCATCGATATTCAGGAAGACGATCATCCGCCCTTCAAGAATATGAATCCGGTCGTTCACTTTCCCCAACCGATGCTGCGTGCGGCGCGTGACCGTCGTGAACCGGAAGCCGACCCACTCGTGCAGGATCTCGCCGATACTTTTCTGACGCGGCCGGCCGTCCGCGCCGATCATCACCAGGTTGATCGATGCGTTCGACTCCAGGCTCGTGTGCGCGAGCAACGAATTCACGAACTCAGTCTGGTCGATACGGCTAGACTTCGGCTCGAACACCAGCCGCACCGGCGCGTCGCGGCCGGATTCGTCGCGGACCGTGTCGAGCAAGGCAAGCAGTGTCTGCTTCGTCTGCAACTGATCGGGACTGAGCGCCTTCTTGCCGAGTTTGATCTTCGGGTTCGTCAGTTCCTCGATTTCCTCGAGCACCCTCTGGCCCGACGTGCTCGGCGGCAATTCCGTGATGACCAGTTGCCACTGACCGCGCGCCATTTCTTCGATCTTCCAGCGCGCCCGCACTTTCAGGCTGCCGCGACCGGTTTCATAAGCCGCCGCGATCTCAGCCTGGCTCGAAATGATCTGCCCGCCGCCTGGGAAATCCGGACCGGGAATCAGCTCGACCAGCCGCGCGTGATCGATCTTAGGATCGCGGATCATTGCAACCGCGGCCGCCGCGACTTCGCGCAGATTGTGCGAAGGAACCTCGGTCGCCATCCCCACGGCAATGCCCGACGCGCCGTTCAGCAGCACGAACGGCAGGCGCGCGGGTAAAAGCTTCGGCTCCTGGAACGAACCGTCGTAGTTCGGCATGAAATCGACGGTGCCCATGTCGATTTCATCCAACAGCAATTTCGCGATCGGGGTGAGGCGCGCTTCCGTGTACCGCATGGCCGCCGCGCCGTCGCCGTCGCGCGAGCCGAAGTTGCCCTGTCCGTCGATCAACGGATAGCGCATCGAAAACGCCTGCGCGAGACGCACGAGTGCGTCGTAGGCCGACTGGTCGCCATGCGGATGATATTTACCCAGCACGTCACCCACCACGCGCGCCGACTTGACCGGCTTCGCGGTGTTGGCCAGACCCATCTCGTTCATCGCGAACAGGATGCGGCGTTGCACGGGTTTCTGGCCGTCGGAAACGTCGGGCAGCGCCCGGCCTTTGACCACGCTCACCGCATAGTCGAGATACGCGCGCTCGGCGTAATCGCCAAGGGTCAGTTTTTCGCCTTCGGGCGCGGCTTCTTGGTCCGCGAAGAGATCGTCCATCAGATTTCCAGTGTTATGCGTTGACGAAGTTCAAGGGGTGCATGCGGCGTCGAGTGTCGTCAAATGCCATCAAATGTCGGCTTCGACTTCGTTGCCCTTCTCCTCAAGCCAGCTGCGCCGTGACGCCGCTTCGCCCTTGCCCATCAGCATCGTCATGCGTGTGACCGTGTCGTCAAACCCGAGATCGCCGACTTGAACCGGCAGCAGGCGGCGCGTGTCCGGGTTCATCGTGGTGTCCCACAACTGCTCCGCGCTCATTTCGCCCAGCCCTTTGAAACGGCTGATCGACCATTGCGTCTCGCGCACGCCATCCTTCCTCAGCTTGTCCAGAATCGCCTCGAGCTCACCTTCGTCGAGTGCGTAGAGCTTTTGCGCCGGCTTCTTGCCGCGCGCGGGGGCATCGACACGAAACAGCGGCGGCCGCGCGATACATACATTGCCCTGCTCGATCAGTTGCGGGAAGTGCTTGAAGAACAGCGTGAGCAGCAAGACCTGGATGTGCGAGCCGTCCACGTCCGCGTCCGACAGGATGCAGATCTTGCCGTAACGCAGATTCGAGAGATCGGCCTTCTGGTCGAGGCTGTCCGGACCATGCGGATCCACGCCGATCGCCACTGCGATGTCGTGCACTTCGTTGTTCGCGAACAGCCGGTCGCGCTCGGTTTCCCACGTGTTCAACACCTTGCCGCGCAACGGCAAAATGGCCTGGAACTCCTTGTCGCGGCCCATCTTTGCCGAGCCGCCCGCCGAATCGCCCTCGACCAGGAAGAGTTCGTTACGCGAGACATCCGTCGATTCGCAATCGGTCAGCTTGCCAGGCAGCACAGCCACGCCCGAGCTCTTGCGCTTTTCGATCTTCTGCCCGGCGCGCGTACGCGCCTGGGCTTGCCGGATCACCAGTTCCGCGAGTTTCTTGCCGTACTCGACGTGCTGGTTCAACCACAGTTCGAGCGCGGGACGTGTAAACGACGACACGAGTTTCACCGCGTCGCGGCTATTGAGGCGCTCCTTGATCTGCCCTTGAAACTGCGGATCCAGCACCTTCGCGGACAACACAAACGACACGCGGGCGAACACGTCTTCCGCGAGCAGTTTCACGCCCTTGGGCTGCAGGTTATGCAATTCGACAAAGCTCTTGACCGCCTGGAACAGTCCGTCGCGCAAGCCCGATTCATGCGTACCGCCAGCAGGCGTTGGGATCAGGTTGACGTACGACTCGCGCAACAACGGACCTTCGTCGCTCCACGCAACAACCCACGTTGCGCCCTCGCCTTCGGCGAAGGTTTCTTCACTCAACTTCGCATTGCCCGCGAACCGCTCGCCTTCGAACAACGGGATCAGCAAGTCGCTGCCGCCCATGCCTTCGAGCAGGTAACCGCGTAACCCATCTTCGTATTTCCAGGTTTGGCGTTCGCCGGTTTTTTCGTTGATGAGCACAACTTCAACGCCTGGCAGCAGGACTGCCTTCGAGCGCAAGAGCCGCTGCAACTCGCCAACCGGCAAGTTGGGCGAATCGAAATATTTCGGATTGGCCCAGGCGGTGACACGCGTGCCTGACTTTTTCTCGCCGCGATTCATGGCACGGGTTTCGAGCGGCTTCACTACGTCGCCATTCGAAAAACCGAGATCGGCGACCTTGCCGTCGCGCCACACGGTCACGTCCATGCGCGTGGATAACGCGTTCGTCACCGACACACCCACGCCGTGCAGGCCGCCCGAAAACGTGTACGCGCCGCCGGCGGCTTTATCGAACTTGCCGCCCGCGTGCAGGCGCGTGAACACGATCTCGACGACCGGCACGCCTTCTTCCGGATGCATGCCGAATGGAATGCCGCGTCCATCGTCTTCGACAGACACCGAATGATCGGCATGCAGCGTGACCGTGATCTGCTTGCCGTAGCCGCCGAGCGCCTCGTCGGAGGCGTTGTCGATGACTTCCTGAATGATGTGCAGCGGATTTTCAGTGCGGGTGTACATGCCGGGCCGTTGCTTGACCGGCTCGAGACCCTTGAGCACCTTGATCGATGCTTCGCTGTATCCGCTGTTCTTGCCGCTGTCGGCGCTGGGTTTTTTCGTGGACATGTCTGGACGTGGGTCCGGCGGTCCGGGTGGCCCAAGCTTGAATTCGATAGCGGAATTCAGCAAGCGGCCACGCCGGACAACCGGCGAATGCGTGAACATAGCGGGCCAACCCGGCCGCGCCGGATTGCGCGTTATTAACTCGAAACCGCGACGGCCTCTCGCCTGACTATAGCGTTCCACTACAAGGTGTCACCCCCGTGTAACCGCGATGACACCTTGCTCGCTCGGCCGTGCGCCCGAAAACGCGACGTATTTTACTGTTTCCGACAAATTTTTCGATATGGACAAGACGCCGGGCCCAAAGGCCGCTTACTCGCGACCTGTTTGCGCCTTATTTGCGCTTCGCTTCCAGCTCTTCCCAGCGTTCGAGCGCGACCAGCAATTCCTCGTCGATAGCCGCATGCCGGGCGCTCAGCCGCGCGCCTTCTTTCGGATCTGTCGCGTACACCGAACCGTCTTCGAGCTTAGCCGCAATCGACTTTTGCTCGGCTTCAAGCGCGGCGATTTGCGCAGGCAGCGCTTCCAGCTCGCGCACTTCCTTGTACGGCAGTTTGGTCGAGCGCTGCGCATTTCGACCGGCGCCGCTGTCTTTCGGGCCGTCTTCCTTCTTCGCCTGCTTGGCCGTGTCACGGGCGGCATCCAGAGCCATTCTCTCCGAACGTTCGCGCTGGATCTGCCAGTCGGTGAAGCCGCCGACGTACTCGCGCCACTTGCCTTCACCCTCCGACGCAAACACCGACGTCACGACGTTGTCCAGGAACTGACGGTCGTGGCTCACCAGCAGCACGGTGCCGTCGTAGTCAGTCAGCAGTTCTTCGAGCAATTCGAGCGTCTGGATATCCAGGTCGTTGGTCGGCTCATCCAGCACCAGCACGTTCGCGGGCCGCGCGAACAGGCGTGCGAGCAGCAGCCGGTTGCGTTCCCCGCCCGACAATGAGCGCACCGGCGAACGCGCGCGCTCCGGTGCGAACAGGAAGTCGCCGAGATAACTCATGACGTGTTTCTTCACGCCGTTCACTTCGACCCATTCGCTACCCGGACTGATGGTGTCGGCGAGTGTCTTGTCCAGATCAAGCTGCGCGCGCATCTGGTCGAAATACGCTACCTGCGTGTTCGTGCCAGTGCGCACCGTGCCGTCGTCCGGCGCGAGTTCGCCCAGGATCATCTTGAGCAGCGTGGTCTTGCCCGCGCCGTTCGGACCGATGAAGCCAAACTTGTCGCCGCGCATGACGGTGGCGCTGAAGTTATCGACAATCGTTCGATCGCCGTATTTCTTCGTCACGTCGGTCAGTTCCGAAACGATCTTGCCCGAGCGCTCGCCTTGGCCCACATCAAGCTTCACGTTGCCTTGCACGTTGCGGCGTTCGGCGCGCTCGTTACGCATTTCCACCAGCCGCGCGATACGCCCGACGCTGCGCGTACGCCGCGCCTCCACGCCCTTGCGAATCCACACTTCTTCCTGCGCCAGCAGTTTGTCGAACTTGGCCGCTTCGACCTGTTCGATCTCAAGCTGCTGCGCCTTGCGGGTCTGGTACGCAGTGTAGTTGCCCGGATAGGACAGCAAGCGCCCACGATCCAGATCCACGATGCGGGTAGCGACCTTGTCAAGGAAAGCCCGGTCATGGGTGATGAACAGCAAACCGGTGCGCAGCGTGACCAGCATTTCTTCCAGCCAGCGAATGCCGTCGAAGTCGAGGTGGTTGGTCGGTTCGTCCAGCAGCAGCACGTCCGGTTGCACCACCAGCGCGCGCGCCAGCGCCACGCGCTTTTTCATGCCGCCCGAGAGCGCGCCCGAACGGATGTCGCCGTCCAGCCCGATCTGTTGCAGCGTGGTCGCCACGCGGGTTTGCCAACTCCAGGCGTCGTGCAGGTCGAGCGAGGATTGCAGCGCGTTCATGTTGTGCAGCAGCTCGTCGTGCTCGGGACCTTCGGGGGTATCGGCGAGTTTGTGCGCCACGACGTCATATTGGTCGAGCAGCTCCCGCTCGTGGGACAAGCCGGACGCGACGACGTCAAACACCGACGCCTCCAGGTCAAACTCGGGTTCCTGCGGCACGTAGACGGTCGTGAGTTCGTTTTGCCGCGTGATAAGGCCATCGTCCGGCTTGGTCAGCCCGGCGATGATCTTCAGCAGCGACGACTTGCCCGCGCCGTTACGGCCGATCAGGCCGACGCGTTCGCCCGCTTCAAGTGAAAAGTCAGCGTGATCGAGCAACGCAACGTGGCCGAACGCGAGTTGCGCGTTCGAAATTGAATAAAGCGACATGGGGAGGCAGCCGGAAATGTGCAAATACTGGAAGCGGCCATTGTACCGGTCTTGACCGGCGCGCCTGGACGCCACTTACAGGACCTATGCCATCAGGACAAGGCGAGGCGCCCGATAAGGCGTCAAAAAAGGCACCCAAAAAAACGCGGCCACGCCGCGTTTTTTGAGATGAGCGCCAAGCCCAGAGCGGCCCGGCGCCAATCAGTGGAACGATGAAATCCGTTATTTCACGTGGATCTTGATTGTCTGGCTCATTTCCGGGCCAAACGACTGGTGCGCGCCGTCGCCGAACTGCAGGGTCAGCGTGTGATCGCCCGGCGGCAGCTTCACGTCCGCTTCCGTCTGCGCCTTGCCGAAATGCAGCGATTTATCGTTCATTGGGATCACGAGGCCCTTTTGCATCGGGCCTGCGTCGATCAGCACATGGTGGTGGCCTTTCTGCGGATCCGTATCGCCGGCCGGCGCGAGCCCCATGCCTTCCAGGCCGAAGACCATATGCACCGGGCTTGTGACGGTTGCACCGTCTTTCGGCTCGATGAAAAATACCTTGGCCGATTGCGCGTGCACCGCAACGGCCACAAGGAAAACGCTCGACAACACCGCTCCCGACAACAGTTTCTTGAACATCATTTTTTTTGCTCCCAGAGAAATGCGGCTGCCGGATCAACTATCCGGACAGGCCAAAACGGTTTCGTGCTTTCGTGCGCTCGTCCGATAACCATGTCGAATAGACACAGCGACTGGCTGGCCTATACCAGCCGATAGCAGCCAATACCAGCCATTACGCAAGGGACTCAAAAACCGCCGGGGAGAGGATACACCGAGCATAAGAATTCACTCAGATCCGTGCTTGCGCCCGCCCCGGAGGCCGCCTGGCATCGATGAACCCATTCTGACATTCCGGTACTATTCGGGTCGCCGACTATTTTGGCGGCCGTGTGCGGCTCCGCCCGAAGGACGAACTTTCGGGCATTGAGCGCCGGGTCGAATATTTAATGATGTTTTGTCGAACGAGATAAAAGAGTCTGTCGTGAGTGAAGTTTTAGAATATAAAAGCTGGGTTTGCCTGATTTGTGGCTGGATATACAACGAAGAAGACGGTTTGCCGGAAGAAGGCATTGCCGCCGGAACCCGTTTCGCCGAGATCCCGGACACGTGGCGTTGCCCGTTGTGTGATGTCGGCAAAGACGATTTCGTAGCTGTGGAATTCTGATCCGGCGGCGAATGGCCGGTTGCATTCGTCGGTTGCATTCAGTTGTTTCAGCGCGCGACCACAATCAGTTCGCGACCTTCGGCCGATACCGCCGACCCGTCCCAGTCGCCCTGCCAGGCGAGATCGCTGAACCCCGCGGCCCCGAGCTGCGCGGCGAGTTCGTCCTGAGTGCGAAAGCGCAGTTCACTCGCGGACGTCAACGTCTCGCCTGTCGCCTTGAATCGATAAACCGTGCTGAAGCGAATGCCCGGCTCCGGGCTGACGCTCACATCGTCCTGCCACACCTCCACCTCGCCGACTCCATCCACGTTGATTAGCCGGTGCGGCTGCGCGGGCGTCCAGGATTCCCACGGCCGCGTGGCCGGATTGCGGCTCTCGAAGGCCAGGGTGCCGCCGTCGCGCAGCGCATAGCGGGCTGCTTTGAGGGTATTGAGGAACGCGGTGTCGTCGAGGAAAACCTGTGCGACGTGGCCCGTCATCACCAGCAGGTCAGCGGGCGGTAACAAGGCGAGCGCCCGGGCATCGCCTTCAATCCACTGAACCCGGTCACCGTTCGGTCTATGCCGCGCCACGCGCAGCATCTCGGGCGCGGGATCGATGGCAATCACGCGATGCCCCCGCGACGCCAGTTCACACGCAAGCAAACCCGTTCCGCAACCGAGATCGATGACGCGCTGCTTGCCCGCGGCCAGCGCGAGGTAGAAGTCGGTATCGGCGGCGAAGGGGTTCAGGGTGTCGTACAGCGCGACGAGGCGCGGGTCAGTGTAGAGGGTGGATGGCATCGAAGATGTTGGGCGGGTTTGGTTAAGCCTGAGGCCTTCAGTGGTTGAGGTAAGCAAGCGCATCGCGCATGGACTGGCTCGGCACTAGGATGGTGCCAGTAAACGGCGTGTCGAGATCAAGGATCACGAGCACCGTGGACGCTATCGATAACGCCCCGAGCATGATCAAAACCAGCGCCAAAGCGTTACGTGGCGCGATCAGTCCGAAGCAAAGAAAGATGACGAGCAGCCAGAAGACGAGAATCTTGTCGAACGGCGACGAAGCCGAACCGCGCGCTTCCTCCACGATCTTCCAGCGTTGCTGGATCAGCCGGTCGAACTGGCCAAGCGCTTGATCGGCAAGCTCTTGGTGAAACTGATCGGCTGGCTTCAACGCGCGGGCGTCTTGTTGCGCCTGTTCAAGCATGGCGCCCAGCGTGCGGCTATCGAGATTGTCGGTACCGGAACCCGGCGCTAACCATTTTTGATAATAGTCGCCGGGCGGCGGCGCTTCGTGTGCCCAGGTCGACGCGATCGCGGCCGCCGTGTAGGCACGCAGGATCTGGCGGACCGCGTCGGCATCCGGGCCGTACTCGCGCAAGCTGTCGTCGAGCTGGATCAGCGCGGCGGCGTAGGTACGAATGTCGGTAGTGGTGGTGTCGAATACGGTTTTCGACGATGCCGTCAGCAGACCCAGCACGAGCGCCGCAAACGTGACCAGCATGCCGACGACCAGCTTGAGCAATTGCACCGTTTCATGCGCCTTGTGCTCCTCGGGCAGCAACGGGCCCACGAACGCGCCAAGTCCCGAGGCCGCGAGCAGGCAAAAGAACACGACGACTGAGGTTTCGAGTTCGGTCATGGCGAGGGTCGGAAGGCGTTCGTATTATCGGAGGAAGTGGCGGGTTATTCCAGATGAATGGGTTAAGGCGGGTTATTGCGGCTGAATATGGCGTCGCGAGGTTGACCGTGTCATGAAGTGGCAACCATGATCGGCAGTTGTGCTTGTCAATTGGCCGCCGAGCTAAAACATGAAACAGAAGGAATACTGGGCTGCTGCTTTTGCTTTGGTAGCCAGCGGGGGCACGTTCGCAAACGTCGCGCCCGACAACGTCATCCGCAGCGCAGCGCCGCCAAGTGAGCCCATCATGGGCAACGAGTGCACGAACAAGACGATCAACCCCTTCGCGTGGCCAAAAGACAGCACGATGTCGGACGACATATTGCGAACGGCAGTGACGTTGATCTCGGGTTTTGCGCACAGCAGCAATCCCGTGACCGCGACTCGCGTGTGCGGCGACAAGTCGGCGCTTTAGGCTCCCGCTTCAGGTTGGCGCTCTACCGCTCACGGCCCTTAACGTCAAGCACGCCATCCCCGCCTTGTTCGGGCACGTCCGGGACCGCTACACATTTATATAAAGATTGAGTGCCAGAGCGTATTATCTCTGCCGCGGGCGTCGTCGTTCAGCACCTTCGTGCAACGTGAAAACGAGAGGTCAGGCGCTCAACCTATTCGGCCTATTCGAGTTGTTCGACTCGCGCGAATCTTTTCAGTCACATTTCTCACTGAAAACCTATGTTCAGTCCTGTCGCTCTTTACGTTGTCGGAATCATGTCCGGCGTGATCAGCGCGGTCGTATTCGGCTCGCTCCTGCGCTCCCGGATACCCGGATTGTTTCGCTGGATAGGTGCAAACCTCCTGATCGTGGCCGCGCTCGTTGCACTGGCTTTCAGCGACAGTTCACCGCCACCGCTCGTAGTCGTAGCCGCAAGTTCCCTGTTCGCCGGTTCCGCATTCCTTGTGCTGCAAGGTTGCCGATTGTTCTTCGGCCTTCAACCTTCGCGGCATTATGAGGTTGTGGCATTCGTGCTGCTCGCGGTCGGCATTGTCCATTGGACCTATTTTTCGCCGAATGCGGGTGCCCGGATTGTCGTGATGTCCGGCTTTCTCGCCTATGTGCGCCTGATGGTGGCCTGGATCACCTATACCAAGAGGCCGCCGCATCGACCGGGATACAGCTACCAGTTCGTCGCGATAATCGCCGCGCTCGGCGGCTTCGTCCATATTGCTCGCGGGCTTGCCGCCGGCCTCGGCTGGGAACATCACACGCGGTTTCTCGAGCCGACGCCCATGACCATTGCGTTTCTCGCGCTTGGCATTGTCACCCTGCCCTGTCTGTCGATCGGCGCGCTCATGCTCGCCTATGACCGCATGGCGGAGCGCATGGAACGCCTGGCGGCTATCGATGAATTGACCGGTGCGCTCGTGCGGCGCGAGTTCATGGCCCAGGCTGAGTCGCAGTTGGAGCGTGCCAACCGCACGAAAATCCGGCTCACGGTTGCGATCCTCGACATCGATAACTTCAAGGCAGTCAACGACGCTCACGGCCACGCAGCCGGAGATCGCGCGCTTGCTCATTTTTCATCGATTGTGTCGCAGGGAATCCGGCGAGGAGACATTTTTGGGCGGCTTGGCGGCGAAGAGTTCGCCATCCTGTTCCCTGAAACGCCCAAGGCGGACGCCCTGACGCTTGTGAACAGTTTGCGTCTGCATCTGGCCGCGTCCACGGTACCCGTGCCTCAGGGAGAACTGAGCTGCACCTTCAGTGCCGGCGTGGATGAATATCAAGCGGATGAAATGCTCGCAAACCTGATGGCACGAGCCGACGCAGCGCTCTACTCAGCCAAGGCCATGGGACGAAATCGCGTCGTCTCCGCGGTCTCTTTCGGTGACGAAACAGCCGGGGCCACGAAGGACGCACCGGAACCGACTTGACGGCCATGCAGATTGTTGCAAATCGGACGCTCACGAAGCAAGACGTTTCGCAGCAGCGCAGCTACCGGGGCCTTTAAGGTTACTATCAAGCATTCGGTCGCCTTGCCGCGACTTCAAGGCTGATAGCGTGCGCCGTTTTTGCGACGCAGCACCCTTTGATTACAGTTCCACTAACACACGTGGATCTAAAAAAATGAAATCTGAAGAGTGCAGAAACATCCGGGATCTGAGCGAGGAACAGCGCTTCCAATTGCTTGTTTCGGGTATCACCGATTACGCCATCTACATGCTGGACCCCGACGGGTATGTCAGCAGCTGGAACGCCGGCGCGGAACGGTTCAAGGGGTATGCCGCGCATGAAATCATCGGCCAGCATTTTTCCATGTTCTACAGCGAAGAAGACCGGCGCTCAGGCAAGCCTGCAAGGGCATTACAAACCGCCCGCGAACAGGGAAAATTCGAAGACGAAGGCTGGCGAGTGCGAAGGGATGGCACCCGGTTCTGGGCGAGCGTCGTGGTCGATCCGATCTGGGGCCCTTCGGGCGAACTGATCGGCTTCGCCAAGATCACGCGCGATATTACCGAGCGCAAAGCGGCCGAGGACGCGTTGCGTGAAAGCGAGGACAGGTTCCGCCTGCTCGTTCAGAGCGTGACCGATTACGCGATCTACATGATCTCCCCGACTGGCGTGATTACAAACTGGAACGCCGGCGCCGAACGCATCAAGGGCTACAAGCGAGACGAAATTGTCGGTTCGAATTTCGCCGTCTTTTACACCGAGGAAGACCAGGCGAAAGGCCTGCCCGCCAAGACACTGGCGACGGCCGCCGCCGAAGGCCGTTTTGAACAGGAGAGCTGGCGCGTGCGCCGCGGCGGAAAGCGCTTTTGGGCGCATGTCGTGGTCGATGCGATCCGCGACGAGACGGGCACACTGCTGGGGTTCGCCAAGGTCACGCGGGATATAACGGAGCGTAAGCAGGCCGCGGAAGCCCTTGAACGTGCGAATGCGGCGCTGTTCCAATCGCAGAAGATGGAAGCGATCGGCCAGCTCACGGGAGGCGTTGCCCACGACTTCAATAACCTGCTGTCGGTCATCTCAAGCAGCGTGGATGTGCTGGCCACGCGAATACAGAATTACGCCGACAAGAAGGTGCTCGACGCGGTGCGGCGCGCCGTCGAGCGCGGTGCGCTCATGACTCAGCAACTACTCTCGTTCGCCCGTCAGCAACCGCTCATGGTGGAAAATTACGACCTGAATGCGGTGATCAGCGGTTTCGAACCTGTGCTGCGCCGCGCGGCACATTCCAGTATCGAGATGGAGATACGCTCAGCACCGGACTCCGCAACCGTTTTGCTGGATGCCGCTCGCTTCGAAGCTGCGCTGCTGAACCTGGTTGTCAACGCTCGCGATGCAATGCCCGAGGGCGGAAAGCTGGAGGTCGCGGTCGAGAACGTTCATCTGGGTGCAGGGCAAGTCGGAAATCTGAGCGCCGGGTCTTACGTCCGCGTTTCAGTCGCGGATACGGGCGCCGGTATGCCGCCGGCGGTCGTGGCCCGCGCGTTCGAGCCGTTCTTTACGACCAAGGAAATTGGCAAGGGCACGGGGCTGGGGCTGAGTCAGGTCTATGGATTCATCGCGCAGTCTGGCGGCGACGTCGTGATAGATAGCGAAGAAGGCGCGGGTACGACCATCAGCATGTACTTGCCCGTGGTTGAGGGCGAACCGGATGAACGGAGTGCTACGGCCGACGAACGTGTGGATACGGTTCTTATCGTGGAAGATGAGCCCGATGTGCTGGACGCGGCGGCGCAGCTTTTCCGCAGCATAGGCTACGAGGTTGTCACAGCGACTAACGGCGTTGAGGCAATGACGATCCTTGAGCGCCGTTTCGATATCGATATTCTGTTCACTGATGTAGTCATGCCGAAGGGCATGACCGGTATCCAATTGGCGCGCCAGGCACGTGACGTTCGTCCCGATCTCAAGGTAATACTGGCGTCGGGGTTTCCGCTTCCCGCTTTACGCGAGCAGTACGGGCGCATTGATGATTTCGCCTTCGTCGTCAAGCCGTACTCCTTGGCTGAACTCGCCAAGGCGCTCAGGGCTGCGAACTAAGCAGGTTGACTTCATGCGACCCGGTTGGCCACACGCTATAGCCATTTTCGCAGCAGACGGCATTCGAGGAATCACACAAGCGCCCTTCTTTCGATGAACTGGCGCTCCGGTTTCGCGAAGATAGTTCGATTGCCTGCCGCTTGCCTTAATGCGTAGCCATTTAAGGTGCCAGTAGAATACGCAACGATCCAGGCGCGGCATCGGATTCAACAAAATACCTTATAAGATTTTTTCCGATACTCGGGGGCAACATGCGATTGGCCGACTTCATCTTGCGTGACATGGAAACAATTCTCGGGCAGTGGGAAGCGTTCGCCATTACCCTGTTGCCCTTTGCAACCGACATGAAATCGTTGGCGTTGCGAGATCACGCGCAGCAGATTCTGGAGGCTGTCGCGAAGGATTTGTCGACTTCCCAGACCAAGGAAGCCCAACTCGAAAAATCGATGGGGCGAGCCCCTCGACTGATTGGCGTTCCGGAAACAGCCGCGCAAACGCGCGCCGTTTTGCGAGCGCGAGGCGGCTTCGATATCAACCAGCTCGCCGCCGAGTATCGTGCGCTTCGTGCCAGTGTTCTTCGCCTGTGGGTACATGCATGTCAGCCTGAGTCTCCTCATGCCGATGACATCATCCGGTTTAACGAGGCCATTGATCAAGCGCTCGCGGAATCGATCAGCTTTTTCAGTGTCCAGGTGGACCAGGCTCGCAATCTTTTGCTTGGAATGCTTGGGCATGACATGCGCAGTCCGCTTCAGACCATTCAAATGACAGCCCTGTATCTGGCGAACTTGAATGCCGGGGACAAGGTATCGGGAGCTGCTTCGCGTTTGATCAGAAGCGGCGCTCGCATGCAGGCGCTTCTGGGCGATATGCTGGATTTCAATCGGACGAATTTGGGCTTGGGCATCAATATCGTTGCAACCGATGTAGACCTTGCAAATCTATTAGCCGATGAACTCGACCAGTTGCGAGCAGCCCATCCGGAACGCCGGGTAGAACTGGAGGTGGTGGGCGACGCCCGAGGTGTTTGGGACGGCCGGCGATTGCAACAGCTACTCGGCAATCTGGTGACCAATGCGATCAAGTACGGAGCACCGGACGCACCGGTGCGAGTGGTGATGACGTGCGGAGAGACGGATGTTAGCTTCGAAGTCAGGAACCGAGGGCCGGCTATTGAAGAATCGAGTCTGGACCGGATCTTTGACCCTCTCCACCGTGGATTGAATCAAATAAAAACGTACGACACCGACGGTAACCTCGGGCTGGGTTTGTACATTGCGCGTGAGATTGCCAAGGCTCACGGCGGTGAGATTGCAGCGAGTTCCGATGAGACGGAAACCGTGTTTACTGTGCGTCTGCCGCGGCGCAAGCATGACGCTCCTGGGCTCGGTCAATGAAGGAAGCTCATGACCAGAGCGACCAACTTGCTTGGCGGCTGTCCTTTCTGGCTATAGCCGTCAAACGAGTGATCGACGAGATGTTTGCGCACGTCACCGTCATCGTCTAACGCTGTGAAAGCCACGATGACCGTTCCACTCGTACGTCGATCCTGCCGCAAGGCAAAGGTAGCCTCGTAGCCGTTGCACTCGGGCATGGAGATGTCCATGAGGATGACGTGGGGTGCCCAATTTGTGCCGATCTCGATGGCGTCCAGTCCGCCGAACGCGACCCGACAGTCCATGCTCTCGAACGACAGGTAGCTCGCCATTGCTGCGGCTGCATTCTGGTTGTCATCGACCACTAAGAGGCGTAACGGCATTCCGTCGAGGTTGAAACTGCGCCTGATCCATGGATGAGCTGCTGCTTTGATCACATTTGATGGCATAAGGTCTCCGGGATAGAGACAACGACGCACCTTGCGTGCCGCGTCGGGTTTTTGTCGAACATCTATTGAGATATAGCGCTCGTATGTGGCTTGTAGAGATTAATACTCGCGTTGTTTTGATGGGGTTTTGGTGATTTCGACTCGTCAGATGAAATTGAAAGCGTCAATCGACTTGAATCGGTCGATTGGTTCAGGGATGGGATGGCGTGCTGTGGTTGGGGAAAGCTACGCACACCATCGTTCTGTGGCAATTGTGAGGTAAAGCCGGTTCGATCTATTGCGCAAGCGTCCGCGTGGATTTCTCCGTAGTCCGTAGCGATGCATTCGCCCGCTAAAGCGCGCTGATCGTCAAGTAGTACCCGTCCAGGTCTCGGAGCGAGAACTCCATAATTCCAGTGCTTGGATTGAGGTGAGGTGAGGTTCCTCTTCGAGCCCAGTGACGAGCGCACGTGCCCTTGTCAAAGCCATGGCGAGATCGTCCACACGGAAAACAAGAGAAGCCCGTTGCCCGGCGTCGCGTGATCAGGACCAGCCAAGGAAGGATGCTCGTTGGCGCCCCACTCATGAAGGCAAAGCAAGACCGTGCCGTCCGAGTCGAGGATTTGCCCGAAGTAATTGTGCGCGGGAGATGATGCAGGCTGGCCGAAGAGCGATTGGTACCAATTGAAGCTGGCTGCTACATCGCCTACTCCGATAATCGTCCATGTGCGCTTCATTTGTGGGTCCTCCTTTGCGGTCTGCACAATGTGGCTGTTTTTTATTAAGGATTTATAGCGACGGGCGGCTTCTTCGGCGTGGTGTCGAATCAAAGAAAGGTTGTGGTCTTTCAGATCAGTTTGGTCATTTTCGGCGCCGCTAGACTTTCCCGGCCTCTCCCCTTTGGAATTGTCCTTACATGATGGAATGCTCAACGAACTGTTGCCACTCCGGAATTGACCGGGCGAATCGGCGACATCACCAATGTTGAATGAACGCGATGGAAGCGTGTGCAGCCGCCCCAGAACGCAGGCCTCGTTACATGTCTTCCGGACCGGCTGCCTCGCTCTTCGTACACTTCTCAGCATTTCTGCCAGCGGACCAATGGCGACTATTTCCACGTCGACGGCATTCCGGCGCTCGTCGAAAGCGCTTTTTTTCACGCGCACATGGCGCCAGGCCGCGCCGTCTGCCTTAAACGTCTTTGATATACTCTGCCCGCTGCACCGGATCCATCTCGCCGTCGTTTGGCGTCGGATAAAATCGAAGCATTAGAATCGGGAACCGTTGTGCAGCGAGATCTGGCGCTGCTAAGCATTGATGTAAGTTGCCAAAAATATGCGGCTCATTGCAAAAGTGCAGCCGCAAGATCGAGAAATACCTAGGTTTGCAGTGCGTCACGGCGCTTCGTTTAGGAAGAAGCAAATCAGCCGAAAACGTACTTTGGGCAAGTTCACAGCCGGTATCCACGAGGCTTGGCGCCCGCTGAAATATCCATCTCCCCGTAGTTCAATGGATAGAACAAGTGCCTCCTAAGCGCTAGATGCAGGTTCGATTCCTGCCGGGGGGACCATCGGTTTATCTCACATCGTCTTACCGAATTCCGAGCCCCGTAAGCTTTGCGCTGCGGGGCTTTTCTCTGCCGCCACCGTCCCTAACCCGCCCCCATAAGCGGCCTGCACCACTCTTCCCCGTGCACGAACACCCTGGAAAGCGCTACTCTTAGCGAGCCCTGTTTTGCCTCGCAGGGTGTCGATTTTTTTCCGGGATCCGACCATGGCTACGACCTACACCGTTTTTAGGGCACAACTCAAGATGCTGCTCACCGATCAGCCGCGCGGCGTGACCGCGGACTTGACCGATTTTGCAGTGGCTTACTGGGACGGGCGTCAAGTGGTGGGCGCGTACTTGCGCGACGCCGGCCGTGTCGATGAAGTATTCGACCTGGACGAGAACGCGTTCGAGCAGTGGCATGACGACTTCGTGGCGTGGCTAGCCGATCCGCGTTTCACACGACGGCCGGACTTGCTGGCGTAGAAAAGGAAAAGGCAGAGAAAGGAAACGGAAAACGGAAAAGCCGCCGTACGATGCCGGCGGATATCAATGCGCTCTGCTACTTACCGCGATAAACGGCAATGCTTCGCGATTTACCGCGTGCCGACCCAGAATTCGTCATCGAGTGCCTGGAAGAAAAACGCTTCCAGTGCTTCCTCGGACAAATCGTCGATCGTAATACCGCGCAGGCGGCAAAGCACGTGGAGCGTCTCATCGGCAGCAATGACGAGATTTCTAAACGCGGTGGCGGTGGGGTTGGTCGTGTCCATGTATCGGCTAACGGCCTCTATTGACGAAACTTTAGGCCCGATTGCACGATTTTTTTCGACCAGCCGCCTCACGCTGGATCAAACCGGATCAGAAAACGCCGAGGAAAATCCACAACACAGCCCGCACAATCAATCACCAAGGGCCGATGATCTTATCGCCGAGGGCATTGGAAAAATACTCGCCGAGCTCTTCATCGGAGAGATCTTCTATATCGACCCCGCGCAGGCGGCAGATAAGTTCAAGCGTTTCGCCCGCAGCACGGATGAGGTCGCGGGCGGCTTCGGGGATGGGTTCTTTGGTATCCATGCCAACACTAACGGCGCCGATGCAAGGAACTTTATGCCCGCATCATCCGTGCGTTGAACAGCAATATCAGGCAACGCGCGTGAACAAGCCCAAGCCCACAATTGTCACTCCGGCTCAACCGGAAAGCGTCGGTTCAATTCACGTTTCGCCCAGTGCAGCGCTTCGTTTTCGGCGACATTGCTGGTCGGCGCCATCTCGCCCGCATTCGTCTTCAGGGGCAAACTGCCCGCCTGCACGGACCAGTCCCAGCGGGTGCCGCGTTGTTCGACGAACACATCGATGACATGTTCATTGTGCATATAACGCATGGCTTCTCCCGTTGGCAGGACGCGATCCTAGCATGATGGCGTACTGAGGTTCGCTGCCAAGCTTGCCGTCAGGCTCGCCCCGCGGCTTCGTGCTCGTCGCACCAGTCGAGCGCCCATGCCCGCGCGCATGCGATGGCATCGCCGTCGTTATCGAACGCGTCGATGTCGCCTGACTCGTGCTTTTCCGGATGCGCATCGCCCGCTGTCGGCACGCGGATCATGCGAGCCTGCGCGTAGTACAAGCCATCTTGATCGTGTCGTGAGCGGCAGTCGATGTGAAAACCCTTGTAATCGAAACGCATCGGCTTATTCCTCGCAAATAGTTGAATGGTTAGCTGGTTCAAGCAGGATCGCGCAAGACGCGTTCCGCATAAGCGCGTAACGAGGCATTAATGGCCGTCGCATTGGCCCCATCGGTCCCTACAAACTCGTTAAAATACGCCCACCCTGGACGGACGAACGGACAACCGAATAGGCAAGCGAAGTTCAACCGCTTTAATACTCCGCCCCGTCCCGCCCAAACGAGAGCGCATCTCGTACAAGTTAATACCGTTTGCCCTGCCCAATCTCGTCAGTCACGGATTCCGCTATGAAATTGCTTGCCGCTTTCGCCTTAAGCCTGTGTTTGTCGACTGCTCACGCCTCGCAGGAAACCGATGCTTGCGATGCCCATCGCCAGGCTCTCGAAAGGCAAATGGCTACCGCGCTGAACCAGGACAACGCGGCGCAACTCGACACGCTGCAAGCGGAACTCGACAAGACAAATGCCGAATGCACGCCCGACGCAATCGCGCAAAAACGCGCGGATGCGTTGAAAAGGCACGAGAATGCTGTCGCCGAGGCCAAAAATCGATTGCGTGATTGGGAAGCGGAATTGGCCCGCGCCAGGAAAAAGGGCACGGATCAATTGAATATAGCGGCTTGGGAACGCAAGGTGAACCGGGCGCGCGCGGATCTGGACCGTGCAGTGATGAGACCGGTTCAGTGAGCCGAATAAACCGAATGGACTGCTTGAACGGCTAATTAAACGGTTAAGGGTTTATCCTGATCTAAATACGCTAAAGATTGTTTCGCTAATGCCGTTACGCATTGATGGACTCAATCATTGACGTGAAACAGCAGGGCGCGCCCTCCGCGCTGTTGGCAGACCAGGAACTGACGCACCTCGAACTGGTGCTACGGCGTTCACTGATCGACGACGCGTTGTGCCCCATCATGCCGCCCACCTACTGGCGCGAACGGCTCGCGGTCGTCGCGCGAAGCTCGCATCTTTCGCACACGCAGCTTCAGACGGTTCATCGGCTGTATGCGCAGATCGACGCCTACGAGGCCGGCAACCGGACGCTCGACACAGCGCCCGAACTCACGCCCGACCGAACGCCGTCGATACATCCAATGCCCCGCTTGAGCCCGCACCTGACCCCGACGAATCCGTTCCGAAAAGACCGCTCGTAAACACGTCAAAGCACGTCAAAGCACGTCAACGCGGGCGCGCGGTTGCTCAGTGCCGATGTCGAAGCCACCATTCGCGCAAGCTGCCATAACCGGCGTGACTTCGGCGATGCAGCATGCGACCGCGGAATTCGTCACGCCAGTCGTGCGCAAGCACCGCTATCGCGAGCGCCGCAAGCGCTGCGAGCCCAACGAGGATATTCGCTAAACCCTCCATGGCACCCTCCATTCCGGTCGACTGCCATGATTCAAGCATAGTTCAAACGCCCGGAATTGGGCATGCGCAGTGGATTTAATCCGCTTGTTTCCCGTACTCGACTCAAGCGATGCACTACCGCTGCATGAACCGCATGACAGCGTCGACAATCATCTGGCGATGCCGAACCCGCGATCTCGCGCCGGATGGATCGCGACCGAAAGCAACGGCGAACGTATGCCGGTTCGCGATGCGATGAAAACACAATGAACTGATAAACAGATGCAGATCCACGGGGTCTACATCGTCGCGAAACTGCCGCGCTTTCACGCCGCGCGTGATCAGGTCCGCAATGGTTTTCACCGCACTCGCATTACGCGCCCGGAAGTTTTTCAGCTGGCTGACGTGCTTCGCGCCATGAATATTTTCGATGGTCACAAGGCGCACGAAATCACGATGTTTATCGTGGAAGTCGAACGTGAATTCAACGAGTTCGCGCAAGCCTTCACGCGGGTCCATGGTATCGAGATGGAGCGACTGTTCAAGCGCTCGGATCTTGCCGTACGCCTCCTCGATAACCGCCTCGTACAAACCTTCCTTGCTGCCGAAGTAGTAATACAACATGCGCTTCGTTGTATTGGTGCGCTCCGCGATGGCGTCGACCCGTGCGCCGCTTAAACCCATCGCCGCGAATTCCTCGGTGGCGATGTCGATAATATTGCGTCGGGTTTGTTCCGGGTCGTATTTTCGCTTGATATTGGCTGTCTTCACCGACCGAACTGGCGCCCCGACTTTGCTTGCCGTTTTCATCGTTTATCGTGCAGCGCGCCTTAGGTGAGCAAATAGTTTAGCAGGCGTTCATCGCAAGAAGCTTCCTCACGAAAACCTTTGTTTCAAGGGGTTTCGTCGGGGTTTCGCTATACTTCCGCAAGATTTTGCAGACCCCGGCTGCGCGCCCCCACAAGGAACCGAATGACTCACAAGCAAGCCCTGGCCCGCGTTGCGTCGGCCTTCAATTCAATGCTCAAGCCGACCCTGATCGCGGGCGCTATTGCAGGCGGAGCATGTGTCCTGCCGTTGAATGCCAACGCACAAAATGCGCCGGACCCGCAGCCGTTTCCCGCTCAAACATTGCCGCCAGGCCATCCCGCGGTGCAAGCACCCTCACCGCAAAGTCTCGCGGCCGAAGGCGTGCGCACAAGCGCCAACATTGCGCGCGGCGCCGCGGATATATGCCACATCGATCGCGTGAGAATCGACAAGTTCAAGGTCATGACGCGCAAGAGTTTTCCCGCCGCGCCCGATTTCGACGGCGAGTGGAATCTCGGCTACAAGGAAGCGCAAGCGACCGTCGATCGCTTCGCGGCGATGAAAACGAACAACCCAACTGAGTACGCGAAGGAGACGGGCGAGGCTTGCCCGGCGCTAACCCAAGGTATAGATGAAGTGACGAAGTGAAGAGCCGTTTGAAATGCCCTTAACCGGGCTCGCCGTAATGGGCGCGCTTTTCGGCGTACATGGCGGCATCGGCACGTTGCAGCATGACTTCAAGGCGCTCGCCGTCCTGCGCGGTGGCTGCGCCCATCGCGAAACTCAAGGGCATGCCTGAGTAAAACTGGTTGTTGACCTCGAGCAGTTGCCGGATGCTGTCGATCACTGCAGCGCCACCGCGCTCGTCCATGCCCGGCAGGAGCAGCACGAACTCGTCGCCGCCAATGCGCGCGGCGTGGCTCGGCTTCTCCACCGCCTTGCCGAGCACTTCGCCCGCGCGCCGGAGTAGCGCGTCGCCGGCCGCGTGACCGAGTTGATCGTTGACCGCTTTAAGACCGTTCACGTCGACGGCCACAGCGGTCACCGGGAACGGGCCCTTGCGCTCCAGGCGGTTCATTTCATCGATGTAAAACGAGCGGTTCTTCAGCTTCGTCAGCGCGTCGTGCTTGCCGAGGAACTCCAGGTACGCTTCCGCTTTCTTGCGCGCGGTGATGTCGGTGAGCGCGACGAGGACGAGGTCCCAATTGGCTTCATGCCCAGGGAATACCGAGAACTGCAGATGCACATGCAACTGCTGCCCTTCCAGCGAATAGTTGACCACCTCGCGCTGATGGAACAGGCGGTTTTCCCATAGATCGATGAGCTGCTCCTGGAAATGGCTCACCATCTCGTCGCGGAAAACATCGCCCAGACGCCCGAGCAACTCCGCTTTATCGGTTGCGCCGAACATGGTCAGCGTGTGCTGATTCACATCGAGCACATGAATTTCCTGCATGCAGCGCTCGATGAATTCCGGATGAACATTCGTAAATGTCCGGAAGTCGACAATGCCGCGTTCACGTATATCGTCCAGCAGCGCCTTCACGCTGCTGAAGTCCTCGACCCACAGCGAAACAGGCGAATGCTCGAACAGGCCGCGCGCATAAAGCTCGCTCAGCGCGGCTTTGCGGCGCACATTCTCCAGTTCCGTAATGTCTTCCACGGTCACCAGCACGCGGTCCCAGGTCGCTTCGTGGCCGGGCAGGATCACCGCTTTCAGCAAGACATCGAGCCGCTTGCCGTCGAGCGTGTAGTTCACCGTCTTGCTGACGAACATCGACTTGCCGGACCACAGTTGTTCGAGTTCGTCGGCGTGGGTGAGCAACATGTCGTCGCGGAAAACAGCGCTCAGATTAAGCACCAGATGGTCAATATCCTTCGCGCCAAACAGCGTGAGCGTGCGCCGGTTGACCTTGATCACCCGGATGCGCGACGAGCATTCAGCAATCCGCGCCAGGTCTTCAAGCAGAAAAGCGCGCAGGTCGACAACGCCCTGCGCGCGCCAGCTTTCAAACACCTCACGCACGGCGCTGAAATCCTCGAGCCATAGCGAGACGGGCGCGAGGTCGAACATATCGGCATCGTCCGCCGGCGCAGCGGGTGCCGTCGTCGCTTCCGTCGTCGCCACGCTCTGCAAAACAACGCGCCCCTGGTTATTCGGCATGTCCATCCTTTTCCGCTAATCGAGCTTGATATGATCCGGTCCCGCCATTTTATGCGCAGTCGTGGCGGAAAAAAGCTGAAAGGAAAAAACCATGGGCTGCAAAACGCTGCGGCGTTGAGCAACAATGAAGGACTTCAGGCATGGTTGCTGCACCAAGGCGATGAACGGCCGCATGCGTTGCGGCCATCACCCGCCCGCACAAATGGCTGAACGCCGGCTAGTGTCAGTTGTTGCCGGGATATTAAAACCTGTTAAACCCTCAAAGGAGACACGTTGCCATGGCTGACTTTCGCATTTGGTCCGATGAATTCGCGGCCAACGGATATCTCTCGAAAAATCATGAGTTCGATCAGCAAGCATTCGGCGTAGACGGCGAAAACCTCTCGCCCGCGCTGCAATGGGACGGCGTGCCGCCTGACGCCAAGAGCCTCGCGCTGACCGTCTACGACCCCGACGCGCCCACCGGCAGCGGCTTCTGGCACTGGATCGTAGTGAACATTCCGGTGGACACCCGCTCGCTGCCGCAGAACGCCGGCAAGGCCGACGGCAGCCTGCTGCCCGCCGGCGCGCTGCAAATGCGCAACGACTACGGCACGGTCGGCTTCGGCGGCACCGCGCCGCCGCGCGGCGACAAACCGCATCGATATATTTTCCGGATCCATGCGCTGAAGGCGGATCATCTGTCGCTCGACGTCTCCGCGACCAATGCCGTCGCGCGTTTCATGCTTCATCTGAATGAAATCGATTCGGCGACTTATACCGGCTTGTACCAGTTGAAATAAGCGAGATGAAATCGCGCCGGATCAAGGCGCGGCGCGCCCTGGCTTGCCAGGCGCCGCGCCGCTTCCAGCGATGTTTACCCGTGTTCAAGTAACCTGTCTGAAAGGCGCCGGCCTTACACTTCGGCGCTCCCCTCCCTTCTTCCCTATCGATGGACGCAGACCAAGGTCTTCCTCTTCCTCAGCGCTATTGGGCCATTCTGGTCGTGGCCCTCGGTATTACCCTCGCAGTGCTCGACGGCGCCATCGCCAACGTCGCCCTTCCTACCATCGCCCGCAACCTGAACGCCAGTCCCGCCGACTCGATCTGGGTGGTCAACGCGTATCAGCTCGCCATTACGGTCTCCCTGCTGCCGCTCGCCTCGCTCGGCGACAGGATTGGTTACCGGCGCGTGTATATGTCCGGGCTCGCGCTGTTCACCATCGCATCGTTCGGTTGCGCGCTGTCCGGATCGCTGACCTCGCTTGCCATTGCCCGGGTGATTCAAGGATTCGGCGCGGCGGGTATCATGAGCGTCAACACGGCCCTCGTGCGCATGATCTATCCCAGTGAGCATCTGGGCCGCGGCGTCAGCATCAACGCCTCCGTGGTGGCGATCTCGTCGGTCATAGGGCCCACGATTGCTTCCGGCGTTCTGGCCATCGCCACGTGGCCGTGGCTCTTCGCGATCAACGTGCCGATCGGCATCGCCGCGTACGCGCTCGGCAGGAAAGCGCTGCCGCGCACGCCCGGGCACCGCCAACCCTACGACTATCTCAGCGCGCTGATGAACGCAGCGGTGTTCGGCCTCGCGATCACGGCGATCGACGGGCTCGGTCACGGCGAACATCGTTCGTATGTGCTGGCCGAGTTCCTTGTGGCCGGTATCGTTGGATACTTTTTCGTGCGGCGGCAACTGAAGCAAGCGGCGCCGCTCTTGCCTATCGATTTGCTCCGGATCCCTGTGTTCGCACTGTCGATCATCACGTCTTTCTGCTCATTCACCGCGCAGATGCTGACCTTCGTTTCGCTGCCGTTCCTGCTGCAGAACACGTTCGGCATGAGCCAGGTCTTGACGGGTTTCCTGATGACGCCATGGCCGCTGGTGATCGTATTCATCGCGCCAATCGCCGGCATGCTGTCCGACCGGTATTCGGCGGGCATACTCGGCGGCATCGGGCTGGCCATCATGACGGCCGGCTTGCTGTTGCTCGCAACGACCGGAGCGCACCCCGCGCCGGTCGATATCGCGTGGCGCATGGCGGTGTGCGGCCTGGGCTTCGGTTTATTCCAGTCGCCTAATAATCGCCAGATGTTGTCATCGGCGCCTCGTCATAGAAGCGGCGGCGCCAGCGGCATGCTCGGCACCGCGCGGCTGTCCGGACAGACGCTCGGCGCAGCACTCGTCGCGCTGATCTTTGGCATTGCGCCGCAGCACGGCACGATCATTACGCTGATCGTCGCGGCGGGCTTTGCAGCCACGGCCTCCATGGTCAGCCTGATGCGCATTTCGCGCAGCAAAACGCCCGCGGCGGCGTGATATCCGCGCCTTTCTTCTCGTCATATCGCCCTGTATTAAAGCCTTGTAGGCACACCCTTTGCTGAAATGAACGAACGTGGCTCTGTAGTCTGGAGCCGGTTCGTTCAATGCACTAAGGAGCTTATTCCATGGCTGATTCACTCACGGGTTACAAGGTCGCCATCCTCGCGCTCGATGGCTTCGAACAAGCCGAATTAATCGAACCGCAAAAGGCGCTGAAGGCCGCCGGCGCGCAAGTTCATGTGATCTCGCAAAAGCCGGGACAGATCCAGGGTTTCAAGCACGTCGACAAGGGCGACAAGGTCAACGTCGACGCCACCTTCGACCAGACGCGTGTCTCCGATTACGACGCGGTCGTATTGCCGGGCGGCGTGGTCAACGGCGATGCAATCCGCGTCGATGCAAAAGCGCAAGCCATCGTGAAGCAGTTCGATAAGGACGGCAAACCCATCGCCGTGATCTGCCATGGCGGCTGGTTGCCGATCTCTGCGGGCATCGTTTCCGGCCGAACGATGACGAGCTGGCCGACACTGCAAGACGATATCCGCAACGCGGGCGGCACCTGGGTCGATGAAGAAGTGCATCGCGATCGCAATCTCATCTCCAGCCGCAAGCCCGACGATCTGCCGGCGTTCAACAAAGTCATCATCGAAGCGCTCAGCGAGCGGAAGAAAGCGGCTTGAGTGCCGCTACGGGCGTCCCGATTGTTTCTGATTGGCCACGGAGAACCCAATGACGAAATCGATGCTGACGAATGCTCGCCACGGTCTGAGTGATTTGAATCGCGATCATTTCGGCGCAACGCTAGCGCCGGCGCGGAGCGTCAGTCCGGCGAGTCCGGCGGCGATGCACGCCTGAAAAATGTCGCCGCTAAAGCGCTGCCAATCATCAAGCATCACTATGCAATGGCGCAGCAGCTCGCCAAGCTCAAGGGCGTAACGTTATGACGGCCCCCTCGGCTTCGCTCGCGCTTTCATCCTTTCCGCAACCACGGCCGGCCTATGAGGACTCGACCATGCATATCCAGTTTTCCGATGCCGCGCCTACCTACGACGGTGACGACTACGCGCTCCATTTCACCGCGCTGATCGATGGAGATCCGGTCGTATGTTCCATCTCCGCTGAAGCGCTCGAGGATCATTTCGACGCCGCTTCCGCACGGGAAGACGACTTGCTTCAGGCATTCGAACGGGGCCGCGCGAGAATCCGCTCGGTGTGCGCCGAAGCGCTTGACAGCAATGGTGGAGAGAGCGTCGTATTACGTAGCGGATTGTTCCGCGTGGCGGGCATGGAACCGGAGTGATCGCACGCTTCGACCGTCATCGGTTTTATTAACGCGATTGATTGAAACAAACGCTTCCCGGAGGTCCTCATGTCTCTGATCATTGCAGGACGGTTTCAAACCTTTCCGAATGCCGAAGCCGCAGCGCAACGTCTGTTCGCGGCCGGCTTTCTCGAAGAAGATGTCACGCTCTTTTATGTCGCCCCGAGCGGCCAGCACGCACGGCTTGAGACGGGCGGCGATCACTACGCCGACGCAGGTGCGAAAGACGCAGGCAAGGGAGCGGGCAAAGGTGCCACGATCGGCGCGGTGATCGGCGCGATCGTCGGTGCAGGCATTTTTGTGTTGTTCAAGACACCCTGGCTGGCTGCGGTGCTAGCCGCCGGCGCAGGTGCTTACGTCGGATCGCTGGCCGGTGCAATGGGGCATGCGAAATCCGGCAAGCGCCCCGCCGCCGATGCGACCACGGCGGAGAATCACGGTTCGTCCAACGCCCTTGATGCGAGGCATTCCGGCGTCGTCGTCGCGGTTCACGTCGGCCCGGAAATGCAGGCGCAAGCAGCGTCGATTCTTCGTGACGCGGGCGGAAAGGAAGTCGAACGCGCAACGGGTCAGTGGCGCAATGGCCGTTGGGCCGATTTCGATCCGGTCAAACCGCCGGAACCAGTTCGTGAATTTGCGGAACCGCGTGCTTAAGATAAGGTTGGAGTACATAAGTACATAAGGCCGCTCATCGACCGGCCTTATGTACTTTGTATGTTTCGGAAAACTACGAATTACACCCACAGTTGAACTCTCGTTCTCGGCGGAACGCTTTTGCCTTGCACATCGTTCGCCGGTTCGCAACTCGCGCGCAAAGGAGCGGTTCTCATTGCTGACAGCGCCGGATTGCAGAGGCCTTCATGCGTCGATTGCGCACGCGTGGCCGCGAGGCTCTCGTCCAGACTATGTTGACGCACCTGCAATACGATTGCGGATGTGACGATCGCAACGAACACAAGACATTCGCGGGTACTAACGGTCATTGCTTCTCCGAGATTCACTTTTGGCGGTTCTCAGAGCAATGCACGTGCCACGTTTGGCGCTATTTCCCGGTGCTATTTCCCGGTGCTATTCCGCGGTTTCTTAAATCGCAAAACAACGGCTCCTCAGCATCGAATTTCAGAGTATCGGGCACGGCCATTGCAACTCATCCTTAGACTGCGATCCGGGGATCAAAGGACCGCAGGCCATCTTCGATTACTCACAGGAGGTTCATATGAGCACAAACGTCGTATCGGTACTGAACGATCTGGTTGAAACGTCGAAGGACGGCGAAAAGGGCTTCCGCAAGGCCGCCGAAGACACGAAGGATGCAACCCTGAAGCAACTGTTCACGGGCCGCGCCGAAGACTGCGCACGCGGTGCTCACGAGCTGCAGGATGTGGTCCAGCGACTGGGCGGCAAACCGGAAACTGGCGGAACCGTCGGTGGCGCGTTGCATCGCGGCTGGGTGGATCTCAAGTCAGCCGTGACCCATCGCAGCGATCACGCGATCCTCGAGGAATGCGAGCGTGGCGAAGATGTTGCGAAGAAGAACTATCGCGATGCGTTGGATAAGGAACTGCCAGCGGACGTGCGCGCCGTGGTTGAGCGCCAGTATCAGGGCGTAATCGAAAACCACGATCGTATTCGCGATCTGCGGGACCAGTACGCTGCTGCCAAGTCGTAATTACTGTCATTACTGGTTGCATGATGAAGTCAAGCCGGCGCGCTGAAAAGCGCGCCGGTTTTTTTACTCGCGTTTATAACCCTTCGGGATCCTACGTTTTTGTCTTCAGTCAACCTGCAACAAACGCAAGAAAAAACCCGCCGGCTGCTGCCGCAGCCGGCGGGTTCCTGTCACGTTTCATAAAAACGGCATCGCAGTCTTATTGCGGCGAGCCTTTATCGTTAGTGCCCAGTGCCGATGCCGCCGCCGCTGCCGACGCGCCTCGAAGATGCGCCGCCTTGTTCTGCTTGTGCAGGGTCGTACCGTGCGCGCCCTTGCTCATACCCATGCTTCCGGAAGCGGCCATGCCGCCTTCCGTGGGCCCGGCGGTAGCACCAGCATGTCCGCCCACTTCACTCGCACCTGCGCCAGTCGTCGGGCCGCCCGATGAACCTCCGGCCGATTGAGCCAGTACCGGACCTGAGAGCACCAGACACAGCGCACCGAGCAACGCGAACTTTTTCGTTTGATTCATTAAAATCTCCTTTCCGGGGGAACTGGTTCAACAATCGAGCGAAGACCAGGTCCTTATTGAGTGATGGCTACAAAATGGACTACAACCAAGCTGCATATATTCGGACTTCTTATTAAATACCCTAAACAACCACACCGCGACCGACGAGATAAAAACAAAATGGACAGCGAGCACGCTGCCCATTCTGGACCAACTAACTCATGCTTACTCTACGATCTTCAGATGGTTGCGCACCGATGCTACGCCATCCACCTTCGAAACCACGTCTTCCGCGCCGCTCTTGTCTTCAGCCGTCGGCACCGTACCCGTCAGCGACACCACGCCAGCACGCGTCTTCACGTGGATATGCGTGGACTTCACATTCGTTGCGCCCAGCAGTTCGGCCTTGACCTTCGTCGTGATTGCCGAGTCATCGACCTTTGTACCAATCGACGTGGAGGCGCCTGTTGCCGTCGTGGCCGCTTGTGCACTGACGTTAAGCGCAAACACGACACACGCGATACTTCCGGCTGCCTTCAGGATTTGGGTCGATTTCATCTTTACGCTCCTTCTAGTTGGTTTAAAAAACTGCGGCGTTACCGCTGTCTTATTTGAGCCAGGCCGCCTCGTACGGCCGCAGCTTTTTTGCTGCAAAGCCCCGCTCGTTTTCATACCCAGCGGCATCAAGACGCCACGAGTAGTAATACGTCAGACGCAAGGAGCGTGCCGGACCGCCCCTGCAATCGGAAAATGTAACCTCGAAAAGGGTCTTGAGACCGCGCGCGGCAATGCCCACCCACGGTTTTGTCCATGCGATGTTTAGCCGCGCCATGAGACCTTAAGCGCCTCTTCGTACCCGGAGTGCTTTTGCCCGGGCGCGTGTAAAAAGTGCGCGTATTTGCCATCTGATCGAACTGCTGGAGCCACTGGCAGCATGTGAAAACCGGTTTGAAATCTAGCGCTGACGCGCCCTGCAGCGCGCATGGCACGACTGTTGCTCTTAACGACGCACGAAAGTCCTAACGTTAAGGAACAACACGCAATGCCGCCGTCTCTCGAACTACGCACCAAGCAAAGTCTTGCGCTCACGCCGCGCCTTCAGCAATCGGTTCGTTTGCTGCAACTTTCATCGCTTGAGTTTCAGCAGGAGTTGCGCAACGCGCTGGATACGAACCCCTTCCTGGAGTACGACGAGACGCAGGCAGAAGACAACGCGCTGTCCACCGACAACGGCAACTCGATGGCCGACACGCCCGCGCCCGTTGATCAGAACACGCCCGTCGATACGCCGATGAGCGCCGAGAGTAGCTCCGACACATCGGACAGCAACGACTCGCAGTCGCACGACGACTCAATGAGCGAGTACTCGTCCGATCCGTTTGGCCGGACATCGACGCGCAATAATGGCGATGGTGAAGGCTCCGATCCCGCCGACTGGGTTCGAATCGAACCTTCGTTGCATGAGACGCTGCACGACACGCTCCGGCTCTATCCGATCAACGATCGCGACCGGGCGGTGGCGCAACTGATCATTGAAGCGCTCGATGATGACGGGTATCTGCGTCAGGATCTGCAAGAACTGTCGGAGCTTGTCGATATCGAGCCGGCATTGTCTGAAGATGAACTCAATATTGCCTTGAAGCTCGTGCAGTCGCTCGACAAGCCGGGCGTGGGCGCGCGTAACTTGTCCGAATGTCTGTCCTTGCAACTCGATGCACTCGATGCGGACACACCAGGACGTGCAGTCGCACTTGAAATCGTCACGCATCATCTGGAGCGCCTGGCGCGCCGTGAGCAAGCGGAGCTGCAGAAGAAGATTGGCTGCAACGCCGACGAACTGCGCGTTGCATGCGCACTCGTGCGCAAGCTCGATCCCAAGCCGGGCGCGAACTATGGCGCGGCGGAAGATAACTATGTCGTGCCCGACGTCATCGTGCGTCAGGTCAAGAAGAATTGGGTAGTAACAATCAACCCTGCCGTGCTGCCACGCGCGCGTATTCATCGCATGTACGCCGAGCTGTTCGCGCAGTCCGCGGGTGCAAGCCGCTCGCCGCTCGCTCAGCAACTACAGGAAGCGCGCTGGCTGATCCGCAACGCACAGCAACGCTTCACGACGATCCAGCGCGTGGCGGAATGCATCGTCTCGCACCAGAAGGCGTTCTTCGACTACGGGGAAATTGCGTTGAAGCCGCTGGTGCTGCGTGACGTAGCCGATGAACTCGAACTCCACGAGTCCACCATCTCCCGTGCGACGGGCAACAAGTACATGTCAACGCCGCGAGGCATCTTCGAGTTCAAGCACTTCTTCCCGCGCGAACTCAGCACTGAAAGCGGCGGTACGTGCTCGGCTGCTGCAGTGCGCGCCTTGCTAAAGGAAATGATCGCGAAGGAAAGCAGCAGCGAACCGCTGTCCGATGTAAGCCTCGCCAAGATGCTTGCGGATCAAGGTGTGATCGTCGCGCGCCGGACGGTGGCGAAATATCGCCATCTGATGAAGGTGCCGCCGGCGGAGCTGCGTCGCGGTTAAAGCAAACGGCTCGGCTTGCGGGCTGAAAACAAGCTGGAAGAATGCCCCCTGGATATATTCCAGGGGGCGTTTTTTATCGCCAGCCAGAGGCTCGTTGCGTACGTCTGCGCGCGACCATTGCCGATACTTCCGCGCCCAGCAGGAACACCGCCGCCGAGTAGTACAGCCACATCAGGATGATCGCGAGCGACCCGGCCGCACCGAACGTATTCGCTGTGCCTGCGTGCTGCAGATAGAACGCAAAGAGCCGTTTTCCTGCTTCGAACAACACCGCGGCGGTCAATGCACCGAGTGCGGCATCGCGCCATTGCATGCGTGCGCTCGGCAAGAATTTGAGCAACACCGCAAACGCGAGCACCATCATGAGCAAGGAAATGGCTCGCTGCGCCAGCGCCGCGATCAGGAAGGACGGCCCGCTCGTGCCCAAGACCCATTGACCGACCAGGACCACGAGGGCATCGAGTACGAGCAACGCAACAATCAGCAAGGCCGCGCCCAGGACGAACGCAAAGGAAATCGCGCGGACCCGCAGAATGGCAATGATGCTGGCCCGAGTGCCTGCAACGGGCGCGGGCCAGATCACGTTGAGCGCAGTGTATAGCGACGAAAAAGTCGCTGACGCGCCAACCAGCACCCCCACCCCTGACAAGATCGCCGTGCGCGTCGCAATGTCCGCATGCCAGGCGTTGGCGACAATGGCTTCAAGACCGTGCGCGGCGTCGGCACCGACTATCCCGGCGATTTCGCCGAACAGGCGCCCCTGGACCGCATCCGCGCCGAAAAAGACGCTCGCCACCGCGATGATGATGACCAGTGTCGGCGCCAGCGAGAACGCCGCAAAAAACGCGATCGCAGCCGAAAACATCAGCCCATGGTCCTGCGACCATCGGACGATGGGGTCCTGGATCCATGACCAGAAAGACTTCAGTCTTTGGTCCTTTGCTGCTGTGTTCAAGGCTGGGCGCTCCCGCAAGTTTTGCTTTTTGCGATGGTAGCGCGGATTTGAGGTTTGGCCGTGGTAAGCGCATTGGCGCTGTATTAGACGCCTGCTTGCTTAGCATTTCTTATTATTCTCGTTGAATGCAAAACGGCGCGCCCTGACGGGCGCGCCGTTTTGCAGCGCCTGGACGTACTACGGCTACAGGTCCTCGTCGCCGGGCTCTTCGTCGCTCGCCGGGTCGGCGGTTTCGTCGTCTATCGCCCTTGTCTCGTCTTCCACCCCGTCCGGCAAGATGTCCGAGTCGGCCTGCAGATTGTTGTCGCCATCGGCGGACGCCATCTCGCCCGTTCCATACCGGTCCGTGTCGCTATTCAGTTCGGCCGCGGACTGACCGACGGCGTGCGCGTCGAGTTCGTCTTCGATATCGCCTGGATAACGCTTCTCACCCTGCACGTCCGAGCCGCTATCCGAAGAATCGCTTGGACCCAATGCGCCGGTCCCATGCCCCTTGCCAACTTCTACACCGCCTTCTTCATCCGGGTCCAATGTGCTTCCACTCATGATTACCTCCTGATGATCGTGAGTGCTAACACGCAAATCCTGTTCCGCTTGCATTGACCCGATAAAGAAAAAAGCCCCGCGCCAATGTCTCGGCGGGGGGCTGGATTCATCTGAAGGTTTTGACCGGTCTTAGCTCGATGTCGCCACACGCGCCGGACGTTTCGCTTCGCTCACTTGCCGCACTGCCTTCTTCGTGACCGATGCAGCCGTTGCCACGCTGCGCAGATCGCTCAGGAACGAATCGCGCCACACCGATAGATTGTTCTCACGCAACGGCGCCATCATGTCCGCATGACGCGCCTGCCGCTCAGCGAGGGGCATCGACAACGCCCGCTCCAACGCTTCGGACATCTGCGACAGGTCGAACGGATTGACGACCAGGGCGCCCGGCATCTGATCCGCTGCGCCGGCAAATTGCGACAGCACGAGCGCGCCCGGATCGGCCGGATCTTGCGACGCCACATACTCCTTCGCCACCAGATTCATCCCGTCGCGCAATGGCGTGACGTACCCAACCTGCGACAAACGGAACAACGCCATCAACAAACTGCGATCGTATTTGCGATTGAGATACTGGATCGGCGTCCAGTCGAGCTGCGCAAAACGGCCGTTGATGCGCCCCGCTTCGCCTTCGAGATTCTGGCGGATGCGCTGATATGTCTGCACGTCCGACCGCGTTGGCGGGGCAATCTGCACCATCGATACCCGCCCATGCCATCCCGGCGCGTGCAACAACAAACGTTCGAATGCCTGGAAGCGTTCGGCAAGCCCTTTCGAATAATCGAGCCGGTCAACGCTCATGATCAGCTTGCGTCCGCGCAGGCTGTCGCGCAGGCTTTTCACCGGCTTTCGATTCGAAAATTGCTCGGCAACCTTGGCAATGGCGTCCGGATAAATGCCGATCGGATAAGCCCCGACCTTCAGCATGCGTCCGTGCGCCTGCAGCATCCCGTCTTCGCTGAGATGACCCAGGTTTCCACGCTCGATGTAATCGACAAACGACTGCTTGTCCGACTCCGTCTGGAAACCGACGATGTCATAAGCGCACATCGCCTTGATCAGCTCTTCGTGCGGCGGCACCGTCCGCAAAATCTCGGGCACGGGAAAGGGGATATGCAGGAAGAACCCGATGGGATTCTTGATACCCGCCGCCCGGCATTCCTGGGCGAACGGCAGCAAGTGATAGTCATGCACCCAGATGATGTCGTCGGGTTCGAGCAGCGGCTTGAGTTGTTTAGCCATTGCCTCGTTCACCCGCGCGTAACCGGCATATTCCTCACGGTCAAATCGCGACAGGTCGTTGCGGTAGTGAAATGTCGGCCACAGCGTCGCGTTGGAAAAGCCGCGATAGTACTGGTCGTAATCGCGGCGAGTCAGCCCAACGGTTGCGTACGTCACGTTGCCACGCTTCTCGATGACCGGCGCCGATGCCTCACCCACAATCTCGCCGCTCCAGCCGAACCACACGCCGCCTGTCTCCTTCAGCGCGTCCAGAACGCCGATGGCCAAACCGCCCGCAGCGGGTTTGCCTTCCTGGATCGGCGCGACACGATTCGATACCACGATCAATCTGCTCATTACTGCTTCACCTCATCAGTTGTCGTTGCTCGTTCGAATTGATCGGAATAGCAATGCAAGACACGTGCCTTTTTTACAATTTGGAAAATAAAAAATGTGTATAAATGTGACGGACGAACGAAAACACGCGGCCAGCACGCACTGTGCAGAAAATTTTCATGCTGGCGCGCAACACAATGCGACGGCTTGCTGCCTGGTTTTCGGCCGCTTTTTTGTCGCTCACGGCCCAGATTCAGGCGTCTTGTTCCGACCCGAGATCCCGCTGGTAATCGAGCCCTTCTTTCCGAATTCCACCCTGGTTATGGTCGCCGTCCGGCGGAGCGTCCGGCGCCGGGCGGTTCTGTGAGGCAGGATCATGCGGAGACTGCAAAGCTTCTGGACTCGCCGGATCGGCGGGAACGGCAGCGGCCTCGGGTGGAATCAATTTGGCTGGATCAGGCCGCCCTTCACGCTTCGATGAATGGCGTGCTGAGCGGCGGAGTGCGGGATGCCTCATGGGTGCCTCCAGAAAGAAGGCCGTCGGCGAAGTGTTCGGCGGCGGATTACCAACTAAATCCAGCAAGAACGACCAGACGTTACGCGCCAAATCCGGTCATTTTTGCCTAACGCGTTGTAATGCCTACAGCGACGATGAAATATCTTCAAAGCCCGCTCTTGTCCTGGTGAACCAGCTAAAGAACCAGCTAAACCAGCGCGCTCAATGCAGCGTGCCCGAGACATGCGGCGTTTCGTTCGGTCCCGGAGGGGGATCGCCGATCGGTTGACTCGGCGGGGACGGCGGCTCGCGCGTCGGATCGGGAATCGTATCCGGGGGTTCTTGCGGCGACGGCGGCTTCGGTGTGTCGGGATTAAAAGGCGGGTCAGGCGGCTGCGGAGTCTGAGCTTGAATCGGCATCGAATCCGCCGGCATCAACCCCGGCGTTCGTGAAACGCGCAACACTTGCCACACGTGTAACAGGTTTCGGGATTGGCGTTGAAGCGAGGCGAGATCGGTCATGGCGGGCTCCCTGGATCTTTTCATGATGACACTCGTTCGGATCGCGCGCAGCGGCCGATCCGGCCAAGGACTCTCGAACTTGAACGCAGGCGAAGAAACAAACAAACCGCCCACGAGCCAAGCCATTCAGTCGCAGCAAGGGCCATGCCCCGGGCTTACCGCCTTCACATCCAACCTACGGGCCTTCTGACATTATCGGCGCTGAGTTCGCGCGCTCCAACGAAAATCGCCCGTCCAAAGCGGACATCTTTCGATGCCCCAATGAGACGGGCGTTTGACTCGGTCAGCGCGCGTTACGTCGGCAATACCGCTAAAACCTAGCGACGGCCGGCGTCGGCATCCCCTACTTCGCTGGCTTCGCTGATCGCCGCTTTGCTCGCGGCGTCATCGCCATATTCAACCAGCCGGTTGTAAAGCGTCTTCAGGCTGATGCCAAGAATCTCCGCTGCGCGCGTCTTCACCCCACCGCATTGCTCGAGCGTGGCGAGGATCAACTGGCGGTCCGCTTCGGCCAGCGACGTGCCGAATGGAATCGTGACAGCCGTTCCCGCCGATGGCTTCGCCAGCGATATCTGCAGCGGCACGGTCGCCGTGCTATCCGACTCGGCGCCCGACATGATGTACGCGCGCTGCACGTAGTTTTTCAACTCCCGCACATTACCCGGCCACGGATACGACGCCAGCATGTCGCGCACGGCAGCCGGAAACGTCTTCTTTGTGTTGTAGCGTGAATTGAGTTCGTCGAGGAACGCCTGACCAAGCAGCTCCACGTCCGTACCCCGGTCGCGCAAAGGCGGCAGGTTGATCGGGAACACGTTGAGGCGGTGATACAGGTCAAGCCGCAACTTGCCTTCGAGCACGGCCTGCTCCGGATCACGATTGGTCGCCGCGATCAGGCGCACATCGGTTTCGAGTTCTTTCGTTGTGCCGACCCGCATGAACATGCCGGTCTCGAGCACGCGCAGGAGTTTCACCTGCAATTCGATCGGCATCTCGGTGATTTCATCGAGAAACAGCGTGCCGCCGTTCGCGCGTTCGAAGTAACCCTTGTGCTGACGATCCGCCCCGGTAAAAGATCCACGTTCATGTCCGAACATCTCGGATTCGATCAGGTTCGGCGAGATCGCCCCGCAGTTCACGGCAATAAACGAATGTTTGCGACGCAGGCTCAACTCGTGAAGCGTCTGCGCGGCAACTTCCTTGCCCGTACCCGATTCACCGATCAGCAATACCGACGCCGCCGTAGGCGCCACGCGGCCGACCTGATCGTAGACAGTTTGCATCGCGGGCGAATTGCCCAGCATCAGGCCAAAGCGGCCCATGCGGCGCAGTTCGCCACGCAACGTGCCGATCTCAGCTTTGAGATCGCCAGGACGTGGCAGGCGGCTCAGGATCGCCTTGACGCGCTGCATGTTGATTGGCTTGACGAGGTAGTCCGTCGCGCCCATCTTGAGCGCGCTGACGGCCGACTCGACCGTCGCGTGGCCGGTGATGACGATGATTTCCACGCCGGATCGGGGATCGAGATCCTCGAACAAGTCGACGCCCGAACCATCGGGTAACTTGAGGTCAGTGAACACGACGTCCGGCGTCTGGCGCACAAGCTGAATCCGCGCTTCGCGCAAATCGCCCGCAGTCGCTGTTGTCAGTCCGTCTTCGCCGATGATCGCGGCTAGTGCCTCGCGGGTACTGGGATCGTCATCGACAATCAATACATGTGGCATGCGTCTTGAATTTATCCAAAGCGTTGAAGGTCACACGGCGCAGAAAGCGTCGCGGGGGGTCTCTGGGACGATGCATGAGAGCAGGTCGCCGCCAGGCCGAATGGGCACCGAGAGAAACTCAAGTACGCCGAAGGATGAAAGTCTTTCCGGTTTCGCGAATGGCGCCGATTGCATCGCGCAATTATTGCCATATAGCGAACTTATTGCTGTGGGTCAGCCGATTATAAGGCTTTATCAAGATGAAACGCACGCCTGGGCGTGCGTTTCGAATAGTCCGTTTGGACACGTGACCTGACGTTCAGCTCACGTGCTCACATTGTTGACATAGATCAATGAACGCCGTTATTCCGTCCCGATGCGCCGCAAGATCAGCTATGTGGAAAATGCCATGCTTCAGGTGTGCCGCCGAGCACGCCGTTGCCCGTGCCGTTCGACGGCTTGACCGGCGCCGCGGGCGTGGCGGATGAAGCGGTTGACGCGCTTGCAGGCGTGATGACCTTGCCGCCTTCGCCTTCCCAGCGATGAAGTTCACGCGCACCGCGTCTTGAAGCATCGCGCTGCGCCTGCGCCCAACGCCAGGCGAGGACGCCGCCTATCGCGAATAACGCACTGAACAGGCCGAGTTTGGGTCGTGCCATTGTGATTCCTCCGTTTGCCGCGGTAGTTCGCGGTGTGTGCGGTTATCGATGAATTGATCGCGATGATCGGTCGGTCGACGATGTTCGGCCGATTGGTCAATTAACGCGAAACCAGAATGCCTGCCAGAAAGCCGATGCCCGCAGCAATGCCCAGCGCCTGCCATGGGTTGTCGCGCGTGTATTGCACCGTGCCGTCGAGACTCGCGCGATACCGCTCCTGCGCACTCGATTGCGCTGATTCAAGCGCATTGCGCGCTGCATCGACGTGATCGCGTAATCGCGTACGCAACGCATCCACACCTTCTGCGGGCAGCGATGCGCTGAGCCGCACGAGTTCTTCGGAATCGTTCAGCAAGACCTTGATGTCTTCAATAATCTTTTGCTTGCCTAGGGACATCTGGACCGTGGTTTGACTCATGTTATGAAACCCCTTGCCATCAGTGCCATTAATATCTGATACGACAGAACCATCCGATAAATGAGCCGCCTGGCCTGGCATCTGCGTTTCCATTTGCGCCTCCATCACGAAGCCCGCGAAGTGAGTGACGTGAGATGCTCCAAACGTCGCAACCGCGACGCGCGAAGCATGGCGCCAAGTACAAGAGCGCCACTGAGTGCGGCAAACACGACACTCGTGATACTTGCGGCCCGCGTAAGCGCCGGCGTGCCGGCAGCACACGCCATGACCACGCACATCAGCGCAGTCACCAGTCCGACGGCCGCCCAGTGATAAAGGTTGATTGGTTCGGCCGCCAGTAGTTCCGGACGCTCGGGCGCGCGTTGCGGCGCGCGAACCCGCCGGACAGGGCGCACCCGCGATTGCACGGGGATGTCGAAATGAAGGGAATCTTCCATGGCTTCGTGCCGGAAACCGGCCTTTCGTGTTGCAGATGCCACCCCACGTGCAGATTTCGTGCCACCTCGCTCAACGCACATCGCGTCGGGGCGATGATCATGAAAAGCACGCAGGCACACCACACCTCGAACTGATTCGAACGCGTAACAATTACGTTGACGCCAGTAATTTGAGGGCGCTATCGGTGAAGCTTTCGGCCTCACGTTGCGCTGTTTCGTGACGCTCGAATTCATATGGAGATTCGCGCGTCCGATTGCAGGATAAAGGACCACGAAACGACAAAGCCCATGCAAAGCACATTGGCGCTAAGCCGTCACGGATGGTTAAATACGGTTTATGAGATAAACGCCGCATGCAAGCGCTGGTGCCGAAACGACGGGACAGATCCTTGTCGACGATGCTTCGCCCACCTGAGCGGCAGTTACAACGGGCCTGCCAACCGATTGGCGGTGACCGCTCCGGCCTGCGGCGCCGCCTCGTCCATCCCCAGCGGCTGTGCTGTCGCCCGAACAACATTTGCAGGACAAAAGACTCATGGCGTCAATCGATCTGGACTCGCCGGCTGTCGCCTCCGGCGACACGCCATCGCAGAAAAAACGCAACGCAGGTGAAATTGCCGGGCTGAAATCGTACGGACTTCTGTACGGTTCATCGCCCGTGATGATGGAACTCTATTCGCAGATCGAACGCGTGGCCGCAACCGATGCCACCGCGTTGATCATCGGCGAATCGGGAACGGGCAAGGAACTGATCGCCCGCACGATCCACGATCAGAGCGCCCGCCGCGAAGCCCCGTTCGTCGCCGTGAATTGCGGCGCGATCCCCGATAACCTTATCGAACCCGAACTCTTCGGCCACGAAAAAGGCAGCTTCACGGGCGCGGTGCAAGGACGCCTCGGATACTTCGAGCACGCCAACGGCGGCACGCTGTTCCTCGATGAAGTGACCGAGATGTCACCGGTTCGACAAGTCAAGTTGCTGCGCGCGCTGGAGACGGGCACGTTCTTTCGCGTGGGTGGCAATGACCTGATTCACTCCGATGTCCGCGTGATCGCGGCGACCAATCGCGATCCGATTGTCGCGGTGAGGGAGAACGGCTTGCGCGAGGACTTGATGTATCGGCTCGCTGTGTTTCCGCTGCGTGCGCCGCCTCTGCGTGAACGCGATACCGACCGTGAATTTCTTGCGCAGCACTTCCTCGCCGAGATGAATGCGCAAGAAGGGACGAACAAATCCTTCAGCAAGCGCGCGCTTGACATGCTGCGCACGTACTCGTGGCCAGGCAATGTACGCGAGTTGAAGAACACCGTGTATCGCGCGTTCATCCTGGCTGAGAAGACCGTGGAGATCGCGCATCCGCATCTTGCATCGCGGGTTAAAAAGCCAGTCACGCAAGGCGATGCAATGAACGTGTGGGTCGGCACGCCGCTCGCCGATGCCCAGAAGCAAATCATCCTCGGCACACTCAAGCATTGTGGCGGCGATAAACGTCGCGCCGCCAAGGCGCTCGGCGTGAGCCTCAAGACGCTGTACAACCGCCTCGGTACGTATGAGAACGAAGGCGGCGACGGCGACGCGTCAACTTCCACAGGCGCTGACAGCTAGCTCTGCCTAGCTCAATGAGTCGATGAGCTCTCTTGCGGCTCATCGACTTCATCGAACCTTCATTCGCCCCGATCTGAGCTTGCGATTGTCACGTGTAAGTTTCATTTACTGCACCACGTTCCCCGCATTTGCAATTTCTTGCAAATTTCTTTGCCCCTCATTTGGCTGCGTACTTCAAAATGCGCGGGCGCTCCGATTGCTTAGTGTTCCTTCAGTGCCCGCACAAGCAAGCCGGTGGCCGTTATCGAAAGAATAAAGAAAGGCGAGGAAGGTACAGCATCATGCAGAAATCGATTCACCGGCGTCCCCCCAACGTCGTCGCACTGGCAACGCTTCTGGTCGGAGCGCTCGCATGCTCCGCGCTTTCAGGTTGTAGCTCGCTGTACGGAGAAGGCGCCGTCGCAGGCGCCGGTGTCGCAGGCGCCGCAATTGCCGGCACCGTGACCCGCAACGCAGCGGTAGCAACCGGAATTGGCCTTGGCGCCGTTGCTGCCGCCAAAGCCGGCGTGCAATACAGCGAGCGCGTGATGCACACCTATACGCAAGACAGGATCGCCGGGGCCGCCGGCCCGCTTGCCGTTGGCGCCGTGGCGCCGTGGTTCGCGGTGCATAGCGTGCCTATCGAGCCGGACGAGAAAGGCCGCGTGACAGTGAGCCGGACCATCAGTACCGGGACGCTCGACTGCAAGGAAATCGTATTCTCCGTCGATACCGATGCCACCAAGGATCATCCGGCGGATAGCGGTTTCTATGTAGCGTCGATCTGTCGTGATGGTCAGGTCTGGAAGTGGGCGTCGGCGGAACCCGCTACGCCGCGCTGGGGTGCGCTGCAATGAAGCCCGGCCTCAGTTTGATGCTTGCGGCCGGCGCGGCGGCGAGCTGCGTCTTCCTCAGCGGCTGCGGGTCGATCGGTGCGGCAGCCGGCGCGGCGGCGGGCGTGTCCACGGGCGTGGTGACCAGCAATCCGGCCATCGGTTTCGGCGTGGGTATTGCGGTCCAGGCCGCCACCGACGAAGCCATCCAGCGTCTGATGAAGCGCCTGCACAGTGACCAGCAGATCGCCATTGCAACGACCGCGGGCGATCTTCCTGTCGGCGATACAAAACCGTGGCGAGTGAAACACACGCTGCCGGTGGAGAACGGCCACGGCGACGTGCGCGTGTTGCGCGAGTTCACCAGCGCGCTGGCGACCTGCCGCGAGTTCGCGTTCTCGGTGGCGGACGGCGACAAGCCGGACGCGCATGAGGACTGGTTCCTGGCGCAGGCCTGCAAGGGTAATGACGATACCGGCGGCTGGAAGTGGGCATCGGCGGAACCGGCTGTCGCGCGCTGGGGCAATCTGCAGTAGGTCGTTAGCCGCCGGGGGGGCCGGGTCGATTTCCGCACCGTTGCTCACCAGCGCCAGCGCACGGCCGCGTTCCCGCCTACCGCCTCGCGGCGCGCGTCACCGGCGTTCATCGCGTAATGCATGCTCACGAAGACGCTGCCGCGTGCGCTCAGATTCACGGCGAACCCCGCTGCAATGTCGGCAATCGTCGACGATGATTGCGCCGGGATGCCGGTCGTACCGTCGAAGGTTACCTGACTCGTGGCATTGAAGTAGCGCCAGAGATTCACGCCTGCATACGGCTGCCAGGTCGCGCCCAATGCTTGCATCCGCCCCGTCAGCCGCACGCCGAGGCGCGCCGAGGCGCGCCGCGACGGTGTTGGGGTCAGCGAAGGTAACGTTCGAAATGCCGTCGTTGAGATCATCGATGGCCACGTGTTGCCAGATCACCTGCACCTGCGGTTCGAGACTTAAGCCAGCGGTCAAGGGAAACGGCAAGCCGGCCTCGATGGAGCCCGCTATCGACCGGCCATGCGTGGTCGGGCTGATGCCATCGTTCGACGACGGCTTGATCGTCAACGCGCTGCCGATTACGATGGTATCGGTGTACCAGCCTCCCGCGCCAATATGCGTCCAGTAAGCGCCGATGCTCCCGGCATCGATACTCAGGCTGCCCGCCTGCACGGCCGGCACGCCGAGCGCGAAGCCGCTCACATCGCCTGATGCACGCGCCATGCCGAGCAGAAATCCATAGTGGTCCCGATGCCCGTCCGCGGCGGTATCGGCGTAGAGATCCTGACCGATTTGCATGCCCCCGATCGCGCCATTGAAATGCGGATCGACGCCCGTGCCGCTGCTGGTAATCGTCCGGTTGCCCCAGACACGGCTCCACGCTGCAGGCAGCGCGCCCGTCTCGTTCAACTGCGATTGATCGCCCGCGCTGTCGTGGAACGTACCGATCTGCTGCACGCCAAGTTCACGCGTAAGCGATGAAATTTCTGCATAGATCGGTACTTCGATTCGATAGAGCGGCGTCGGGGTGGCCAGAAGCGGCGGCGTGACGGGCGGTGGCGTCACGGGCGGTGGCGTCACGGGCGGTGGCGTCACGGGCGGTGGCGTCACGGGCGGTGGCGTCACGGGCGGTGGCGGTGGCGGCGTGATGCTCGACCGCAAATACGAGTTATCCTCCGTCCCCGCCGCCACCCCACCTCGAAACAGGAAGTACGAATACCCTCCCGCCTTGACCGGATTCGCCAGTGAAAACGCGGTCGGCGCCGTTGTCCCGCCCTGAACCGTCTGAACGACCGTGATCCCGGCGCCGACCGTCAGCGCGCCCGCGCCGCCCGCGTTCGTTATCCCGATCGCGGTATTGCCCGTCGCGGCACCTTGCGAAATCACCAGTTTTCCGCTCGGCGAGTTGTCCGATCCGAGCACGCTCTGCAGCAGCAATCGGCCTCCATGACCGGCATAGTTGCCGCTGACCATCAGCGAGTTGCCCGGACCCGCGCCACCGGTCAGGTCGATCGTGCCCGCATTGTTCAAGGTCACGAGACCGCCCGGCAAAGTCATCGCAATTGCAGATTGCCCTCCGCCGTTCCAGCCCAGCGTGCTGGTCGTATCGATATTGAACAGGCCCGTTTGCGTGGTCGCGTCACCCATCGACACGCCGCGATTATCGAGTGAGAGCCGGCTGCCGTTCGTCAAGCCGATGCTTTCCCAACTCGTAAAACGGCCTAGGCCGCTAATTTGAGTATGGTCGAACGTGAGGGAATTCTGCCCGGTGCCCCCGTCGAGCGCCGATAACCCCGCGAGGTTGGCGTCGGTCAAATTCGACAACGTGGCCACCACGCCGCCCGCTCCGAATGACACCGTCCCGCCGATAACACCGCCTTCGAGCCATCCGAAGGTCGCGGCCCCGTCGCCCGATGCAAGAACCTGCGCAATCGATCCCCCCGTGACCGTGATGGCGTTCGTGCCGTTGCCGAGCGTGACCGCGCCGCCGATCGCCCCGCCCGATAGCGTCAACGCCGTATCGCCGGTGCCTGCCGTCACGTTTGCATCGACCTGCCCCCCGGACATCGTGAAGGTATTGGTGACGGCCGTCAGCGCCACGCTGCCAATGCGCCCGCCGGTAATCGTGGCAGCGCCGCCGTTCGTCAGGCCGCCCGTGACGCGGCTGCCGTTCAGCGTAAACCGCGGCTGCGGGCCGCCCTGATCGACGGAATCGACCTGCCCCGCCTGCATCACAAACGTGTTGACGCCGGTGCCTTGCCGGATCAGTCCGGTGACCGTGCCGCCGTTCATGTTGAACGTGTTCACGCCGGTATCGGTCCATCAGCAACGCCACCGCCGCCGGATATCTGGCCGGTATTCGTGATGGTGACGACGTACGGGCCGGTGGTCGAGATGCCGGGATTCGCGCCGCCCTCGATCACCCCGCTGTTCACGATCAGCGTGTTGCCGCCAACCGCCGACATCCCCACGTTGCCGCCCGAGATCGTCCGGGCGTTGGTGAACGTGCCACCGCCGTTGGCGTCGATACCGTTGTCTTGATCGCTGGCGATACGCGCACCGGCTGCGTTGACGAAGCTGACCGTATGCGCGAAATATGCGCCGAGCGAGTCCGGCCCATGCGTCACGATCGAACCATTGTTCGTGATGAGTCCTGGCGTGGCATCAAGGGAGACGATGCCGTGCCCGTTCGGTCCGGATGTCTCGACGGACCCGTTGTTGGTCACCGTCGTTCCAACGCCGCTCCCGTTCGCGAAAAGGCCATAAGAACTTGCTCCGGACGTCGTAATCGTGCCGTTGTTGACGAGCGCATCCCCGGAGGTTTCGGCGGCCATGCCGTAGGAACCTTCGCCGGAAGTCGTGAGCGTGCCGTGGTTGGTCAGCGTGCCGCCGCCCGCTGCAGAGAAGTCCAGCATGGCTGCCGAACCCGTCCCGCTAGTGCCAATAACCCCGCCCGCCGCATTCACCATCGTGACCGCCGCCGAGCCGTTATAGATGCCTTCCGACGCCGCGCCAGATGTATGAATCGAGCCGGCATTGGTCACTGAGTTATGCCCGAAACCGGATACGCTTCCTTCGGAGGTGATGCCATCGAACGAGTCGGCGGTGGTTTGAATCGTGCCCAAGTTCTGGACGGTGCTCGAATCCTGAATGGAGATACCGCTGCTGTTGTTCACGCTGATGCCCGCGCCCGGAAGCACGACAACGGTGACACCGGTACTGCCGCCGGCGGCCACGACGGGCTGTGTGGATGGATTCGGCGCATTGGCATTGCACGTGGCGGTTTGCCCGCTCGCAGGCGCGAGGTTGTCGCAAACGGCGAGCGCGGACGGAGCGCGCAACAGGCACGCCACGCCAATCGACAAACGAGATAGCCCCAGCGTTCGGCACGCCAGTAAGGACGGCAACGACAGGCGCGTTCGGCGCATCTTCTTGTCTCCACGTTTCAGGTTGGCTGAAGCGTTGGCCCGCTCGCGCTTAGCGCATGCGGGACGGCCTGCTTGCGAACGGCCAGGCAGGGGACTCGAAGGGTAATGCACGATTTACGCTGAAGCAATCTTGCGGAAAACATTCCAAAAAGGCCTTATTGAATCGATAAGATGCTTAATGGGCCTGGCTTTCAGCGTGACTTGAAATCATTGCGCCCAGCACCTCAACGGCTGTTGCCAATCCGGCTCTTGCCGCCGCGAAAACGCTCGATAAGCAAAATAAAATCGCCCGTCGATGACTAAAACACGCCCCGCAGAACGCAAAAAACGCGGTGTCCGTTTCCGGATCAGCCGCGTTTTTTTTGCGTGTTTTTTTGCGCCAGTCAGCGCTTCAAGTTGTCTTCATGCTCTGAGCATCAAGACTCGACGTCTTCCAGGCTGAAAATCTCGGTCTGGTCGTTGTACGAAAAAATCTCGCCGTAACGGCCCCAGTTGATGACCGCGTCCAGCGTTTCCTCGGCGGCTTTATCGGAGAGAAAATCTTCCAGTTCCTGTTCGAAGCGCACGCGTGGCGCACGATGCCCCGGCCGCTCGTTCAGCACTTTCTTGATTCGCGCGGCGAGCGGCACGTGCCGCAGCAAATGCTCCGCGAACATCATCTTGCGTTCCTGCGTTCCAAATTCGGCGAATACGCGCGCCGGCGGTGTGAGGAAAATGTCGCCTTCACGCACGTCAGCGAAACCCAGATGCTGCAGCACTTCGGCCACCGGAAACAAATCGTCGACCTCCAGGTGCAGCGACCGTGCGATTTCCGGCATGTCGGCGCGGCCGTGGTACGGATCGGCGGCAAGCGTTTCGATCAAACCTGCCATCAGGTTGGTCGAAACCTGCGGCAGCCAACTGCTCAGTTCCAGGCCCTTCTTCTTCTCTTCGCCGAGTTGACGCGCGGTCATCTTGGCGTAGATATCGTCGACCAGGCGGCGGAACGCCGGATCCAGCCGATTGCGAGGATGTTTGAACGGCACGCGGATTTCGGCCATCACGCGCCCCGGATTCGACGACAACACCAGGATCCGGTCACACATGAACACCGCTTCCTCGATGTTATGCGTGACGATCAGCACCGACTTGATCGGCATCTTCCCCTGCGTCCAGAGGTCTAGCAGGTCGGTACGCAAGTTTTCGGCGGTCAGCACGTCGAGTGCGGAGAACGGTTCGTCCATGAGCAGCAACGTTGGGTCGACGACCAAAGCGCGCGCAAAACCCACACGCTGGCGCATGCCGCCCGACAACTCACGCGGATACGCGTTCTCGAATCCGTCCAGGCCGATCAGGTCGATTGCCGCCAGCGCGCGCTCACGCCGCACCTTCGCCGGCACGCCTTGCGCCTCCAGTCCCGCTTCCACGTTCTGCAACACCGTTAGCCACGGAAACAGCGCGAAAGTCTGGAAGACCATGGCCACGCCTTTTGCCGGGCCGTGCAACGGCTCGCTCATATAGGTGACCTGGCCGCCGGTTGGCTCGATCAATCCGGCGATGATCCGCAGCAGCGTCGACTTGCCGGAACCCGAACGGCCCAGCAATCCGACGATCTCGCCTGCGTTGAGCGTCAGGTTCACATCTTCGAGCACGAGCAGTTCGCCCTGCGTCTTGTTGAAGCCGCGGCTCACGTTCTCGACGTGCAGGATTTCCTCGCCGCGGCGCGGCGGGATCGGCGGCGTTTGGGGTGTCGTATTCGTCTGCGTTGACATAGGCGCTCGCGCGTTGCTGATTACAAGAATTTAATGGTGCGGCCGTCAGCTTCAGTCCAGCCGCAAACGCGCTTCGGAATAAGCGAACAATGGCCGCCACAAGAGCCGGTTAAAGAGTGTGACGAACAGCGACATCACGGCAATACCGAGAATGATTTTCGGATAATCGCCGTCGGCCGTGCTTTGCGCGATATACGCGCCAAGCCCGTGCGCCACGATTTTCGTATTTCCCCACGACACCGCTTCCGCCACGATGCTCGCATTCCACGCCCCGCCCGACGCGGTGATCGCGCCCGTCACGTAGTACGGGAAAATGCCCGGCAGGATGGCCTGGCGCCACCACTGCCAGCCTTTGATCTGGAAATTGGTGGCCGCTTCACGATAATCGTTCGGATACGACGTCGCTCCGGCAATCACGTTGAAAAGGATATACCACTGCGTGCCGAGCACGATCAGCGGCGAGAGCCAGATATCCGGGTTCAGGTTGAACTTGACGATCACCACGACAAACACCGGGAACAGCAGGTTGGCCGGGAACGCGGCCAGGAACTGCGCGAGCGGTTGGATCTTGCTGGCCAAGGCAGGCCGCAAGCCGATCAGGACGCCAACCGGAACCCAGATCACCGATGCAATCGCGATCAGCACCATCACGCGAAACAACGTGATCAAGCCCAGCCAGAAGACGTGCCAGACTTCGCCCCACGTGACGCCCTTGCTCACGAACAGCGTCACCTTCCATACCAGGAACACGGTCAGCGCGAGGACGATGACCGCCCACACGATATCGCCGGCACGGGACGGATTGCGGGACTTGCTGCGCGCGCCGGGTGCTGAGCTGCCCAACGCGCGCATCGGGAATTTCGGCAGGCGGCCTTGCAGCGACGGCAGCTTCAGCGGCACCCGCGCCATCTTGCCGATGATCCAGCCCGCCGGCACCAGCAACTGGTGAATCAGGCGCGTACGGCGAATCAGGTCGAGCAGCCACGACTCCGGCACGTTGCCCGAACTCGTGTTTTCCATGCGAAATTTGTCGGCCCAGGCAACGAGCGGCCGGAACATGAGCTGATCGTAGGCCAGGATCACGACCGTCATGGCCAGGATCACCCAGCCGATCGCGCCGAGATTGCGCTCGCCAATGGCAGTGGCCAGATACGCGCCGATACCCGGCAGCACGATGGTCCGGTTACCCACCACGATTGCTTCGGACGCGACCACGAAGAACCAGCCGCCCGACATCGACATCATCATGTTCCAGATGAGGCCGGGCATCGAAAACGGTACTTCGAGCTTCCAGAAGCGCTGCCAGTTGGTCAGGTGAAAGCCGCGCGAGACTTCATCGAGATCGCGCGGCACGGTGCGCAGCGACTGATAGAAGCTGAACGTCATGTTCCACGCCTGACTCGTAAAAATGGCGAAGATTGCCGCCAGCTCGGCGCCGAACACGCGGCCCGGAAACAACGTGAGAAAAAACGTGACCGTGAACGAGATATAACCGAGCACCGGCACCGACTGGAGAATGTCCAGTATCGGCACGAGCACGACAGACGCGCGCCGGCTCTTCGCCGCGAGCGTGCCGTAGATCAGCGTGAAGACCAGCGACGCCACCATGGCCGCCAGCATGCGCAAGGTCGTTCGAAGCGCGTATTCGGGCAGGTTCGCCGGGTCGAGCGAGATGGCCTGGGTTTGCAGCGTCGACATGGGCGCCATCGTCTCGTGGAAGCCGACCACGGTGAGCGCGAGCACGCAGATAATCAACGGGAACGCGACGAAGTCCCATCGATTAGGCAACAGGCGCAACGCCGATGCGTTCGCCGTTCGAGTCAGGTTAAAGCCAAAATCCATTCCACGCCCTTTCCCGTTGAGGCTCGTTGCAGCAGGCTTTTCGTCACGTGAGGCAAACGTCCGGCGGCTGTGTCCTTGCCTGTGTTCTTGCTTGTCTTCTTGCTTGTGTTGTTATTTCCCGGGCGGATACTCCACCCTTCCCTCATCCGCCGGACGTGGTTGCGGCCCCATCCACCGTCGCGTCGACACACAACTTGACCATTTCAGAAACGCACGACACTACACCAACCTTTGTTTCACGCACAACCTCAGTTGACGGGTCTGTTGCGTGGTTTCTGAAGCCCCGGGCCTCAACACCGCGCATAAGCTAAACGGCTGACCCCAGGGCGGAGGTAAACACGCTGTTCAGAATCGCCCGCTCCCGCCGATAACAACTTGATGGCCGAGAGAAAACGTCGTCCAATCGAGGCCTGGAGGCGCAGAGGCGCAGACCGAATGAGAGAACCGGCGTGAACCTGGCCAAAAAAGGGACTGCGGATGCTCCGGACCAATGAACGAACGAACAAAAGCATGAGGTGCGGCTGATGCCGGTCCCGGCCATCAGCCACGACACTTGGGCGAACTACCGATGTGGGCGCGGCTGCGCCCGGTAAGATGCTCACATGCCGGTAAAACACTCATAACATGCACGTTGCGCGGGTTGTGCCACCGGCTCGCGCCACAGTCAGACAAGCCAGAGGATCGATGAACAAGACAACCTATCACCGCGCCATCGCGACGCTCGCCTTCGCGTTGCTCGCATGCGTGTGCTGGGTTGCCGCCGGGATGGTGTCGGAGCGAATGGTACAGCAAGAAGTGACCACGTCGGTACGCGTGGAACAGCAAATGGCAGCGTCTATCGTCGACAATACCGCGCAGATCATTGCCAGCGACCTCGCCATGTCCCGGGCGATTCCGGCCACTATCGCCGAAATGGACATGATCCAGTTGGCGCTCGCCGAATCGCACAGTTCCGCCGAAGAAATCCAGCAAACCGAACCGGAGCGGCGAGCAAAGTGGCTCGCCACGCCGGCGCTCGCCAGACTCGACAACTTCCTGCGCAACGCCCGCGGCTTCACGGGTCTCGACTACGTGTGGGTCGTCAATAGCGACGGGTTTTGCGTGGCGTCGAGCAATGGCCTCGACTCGAACAGCTTCGTTGGCACCGACATGCGCATGCGCGGCTATATCCAGAAAGCGCTGCTTGGCGCGTTCAACGAAACTTACGGGGTCGGCAGAATGAGCGGCGATCCGGGCATTTTCATCGCCACGCCGGTGTATCGCGACGGCTTCCTGGTGGGCGCGGTGATCGCGAAAGTCAGTGTGGACCGCTTGCGCCACTGGGTATCGCGCCCGGGCACGTTCGTCACCGACAGCAACGGCGTCATTGTCATGGCTCACGAAAGCCAGCTCGAAAACCGCGTACTGCCGGATTCGCCCGTGCTGCGGATGTCGCGGGCGCAACGGCTGGATGCGTATCGGCGGGTCGATTTCCGGACGCTGCAGCTGACGAACATTGGAGAACGCGTGCGGGCAGACGCGCCCTGGCTGCCGCCTTCGCTCGCGCGCTCGTTTTTCTCCGCAGGGGACAGCAGCTCACCCTCTCTCTACGATGAACGCACCGGCCTGAACTCGGGGCTTGCCGCTCATATTGTCCATCCGCTGCCGAACTGGGCGGAAATCGTGAGCAATCAGCGTCGCGACAGGCTGCTGGTGTTCCTGACGGCGCTCGGCGTGAGCCTGCTGGCGATCGTGATCACCGTGTCGTATCTGCGCGAACGGCGCTTGCACCGGGCCACGCGCCATCTGGCCAACCAGTTGCAGTCGGCCAATGAGCTGCTGTCGGCCGAAGCTCGCCACGACGCGTTGACCGGCGCGCTGTCACGACGTTATTTCCTCGATACGTTGCGCCGCGAAGTCGGTCTGGCCTGCTCGGGCGGCGTGCCGCTGTCGGTTGCTATCGCCGATCTCGACCACTTCAAGCAGGTGAACGACCGCTTCGGCCACGCGACCGGCGACCGTGCGCTCGAACATTTCGTGCGGATGTGCGAGGAGCAATTGCGCGCGAGCGATGGCGTCGGGCGCTTGGGCGGTGAGGAATTTGGGCTGCTGCTTCCGCATACCTCGCTCGCCGATGCCCACACGGTTCTCGAACGCCTGCGCAAGCGCTTCAACCAGGAACATTGCGCCTATCTCCCCGACGACACCATGCTGAGCGTCAGCATTGGCATCACGGAACTAAGCGACGGCGACACCGCCGAAAATCTCCTTAAGCGCGCGGATCTGGCGTTGTACGCGGCGAAATCGGGAGGACGCGACCGCAGCGAAGTGCGTCCGGCCGATACGCGCCCGCCCATGCCACGGCAGCCTGAAACGGCCTGACACGTACTGAACAATGGATAAAACGGCAATTTGGCGCGACGTTGGCTGAAAGGCGGGGTGCGGCGGCGGCACGACAGCAGGTATTATCGATCTTCGAGTTCGATATCTGCCGTTATCAAGAATCAGGAGGGGTGAATGAAGGGAAATCTGGTCATTGTCTGCCGCGATCAGGACGCTGAAGCATTCGATCACTTGCTGGCCGAGTATGGCGCGTTCCAGACGCGGCTCTCTTCGACTGCCTGGTATTTGCGCCTCGATGTCGCGCCTGAAGTGATCCAGGAGGAAATCCTGGCGCGGTTTGGCAAATACACCACGCACTATATTTTCGAAGCCGCGACCGTGACCTACAACACGGTGGACAGCGAAGCGGCTTCTGCGCTCAATACCCTGTTCGATTAGCGGTTTCGCTTGGGCGGCAGCCTTGGGTTTGCTGGCGCTGCGGGAGTTTGCCCAAGCCCTTGAACCACCCCACCCGAGGACGCCAAGCCTCGGGATGGAGGAACACAATCACATCACGCGGGCTTCATGCATCACGTCGCCATGTAACATCTCGGCCGAGCGCGCCACTACATCAAAAGGAAAGGTCATCACGACCTGCAGGCCGCCTTCGGGGCGATTGCCAATTTCACATTCACCGCCCGCCCGCCGCACCAGCCGCTCAACGATTGCCAGCCCCAACCCGCTGTGGCCACTACCGCCGCGCGCCGGATCAAGCCTGACGAACGGCCGGCTTGCCTTAACCAGATCGTGTGCCGCGATGCCGTTACCGCTGTCCATGACACGCAAAATCCAGCCATTCGTTCCACGCGACGTTTCGATCACAACGGGCGGTGCGCCGTACGCGTGAGCGTTATCGAGCAGGTTCGACAACAAGCGGTCAAGTGTTGCAGCAGGCAAAGCGAAATCCCGCCCCGCCATCAGACGCGTCTGCACTGACGGCGCCCCCACGGTCACCGCGCGATAACTGCGTGCAATGCGCTCGGCCTGCTGATCGACTTCAGCGGGCTCGCTTCGATCGGCGCCGTCGTGGGCGAACACAAGAAACTGGTCGACGATATGCGCCATGGAATCCACGTCGCGCACCACGCCGTCGCGCACTTTGGCTTCATCCATCATTTCAGCGCGCAGGCGCAAGCGCGCCAGCGGCGTCTTGAGATCGTGAGCGACTCCCGCAAGCATGACCGCGCGATCGCTTTCCGTCTGCTCCACTTCGCGCACCATCTGGTTGAACCCATGGGTCAACTGCCGCAATTCGCGCGGACCGCGCTCCGGAACGGGTGGAGTGGGTTCACCGCGGCCGAAGCGGCCGACCGCCTGCGCCAGCGAGCGCAACGGCGTCTGCAATTGCCACGCGGCAAAGAGCGCGGCCATCACGGCGGTGGAGAAAATAATCGCGAGCCAAAGCAACATGCGGTCGCGCGAACGCGGCGGACGCAAAGGCTGCACCGGCACGACAATCCAGCTGGCGTCTTTCGCGCCCCGCACCCAGAGGCGCGGCGGACCGCCCGGCTCACCAATGCGAACGTCGGTGCCATCCGGCAGCCGATCCCGCAAGTCGTCGATAAACCGGCTGAACGGCGGCGGCACGCGGCTGGAATCGGCGTCGGTAAAAGGTGGGGGAACGTCAGAACTGTTCGGCTCGACCACCCGCACGCTCGATGGCAGCGGCTGATCGGGCGAATTCGCGATGTGCTGGCGCACGGCGTCAACCAGGAACGCGGCCTCTTCTACCGCATAGCGCGTTTGTGTCTGATCCCGCTCGAGCCGGATGACCGCGAACCAGGCGACGTGCGACAACACGAGCACGCCAATGACCAGGACAACCAGCCGGCCGAACAGTGAATCAATGGGCCGACGCATTTTGCTCGCCGTCCGGCACGAACACATAACCGCGTCCGCGCACAGTCTGAATAAAGCGCGGCGTGGACGGATCGGTTTCGAGAATCCGGCGCAGACGCCACACCTGGACGTCGATACCCCGGTCGGTGCCGTCGTATTCCGGGCCGTGCAGCAGTTCGAGCAAGCGCTCGCGCGTCAGCGTGCGCATGGGGTGATTGACGAAAATCTTCAGCAATGCGAACTCGCTGCCCGACAGCGTGAGCGGCGTTTCGTCCTGATGCAGCGTGCGCGACTGGAAGTCGAGCCGGAAACGCCCGAATGAAAACGGTTCACGCTGCTCGGGCGCCGCCGACGGAATCGTGCGGCGGCGGCGCAACACCGCCTGCACACGCGCCAGCAACTCGCGCGGATTGAACGGCTTGCCGAGATAGTCATCAGCACCGAGTTCCAGTCCGACGATGCGATCCACGTCGTCCGCTCGCGCCGTCAGCATGATCACCGGGATGTCGTCGCCCGACGCGCGGAGCTTGCGCAACGCGGTCAGCCCGTCTACACCCGGCATCATCAGATCGAGCACGATCAGGTCCGGGCGCTCGCGTTCGAGGCGCCGTTCGAGTGTGCCTGCATCATGCAGCACCGATACCTCGATGCCTTGCCGGACCAGATAGTCGCGCAACAGGTCGCGCAGTTCGGAGTCGTCGTCGACGACAAGTATTTGAGTAGCCATGCGACGCAGTTTAACGCCTGCGCGGGGCCTCCATGTTGCGAAGACAGCGGAAACGTTTACTGGGTGTTACCGCGAAAGGCGAAAGTAAACCCGCGTAATAACGCGGCCACCGCTCGTAACACGCGCTTCCCGGCGACTGTCTACGCTGTGTCTTACCGAAGGCGCGACCACCTGAAAGGCGCAGCCAGATCGGCTCTGGAAATCAAAAAGGAGTAGACCATGTTGAAACAGTCCCGATTCCTCGCCATCACCGCCGCCGCGCTCGCCCTGTCGATCGGCGCGGTCAATGCCGCCAGCGCTGTCACACCCGACGCGCCGCCGCCCGGCGGGCCGGCCATGATGGACGGTCATGGCGGCCCGGGCGGCCATCGTGGCGGAATGCGGATGAAGAAAGAACTGGATAAGTTGCATGGCCAGCTCAATCTCAACGCGGACCAGGAAAAATCGTGGCAAGCCGCGCTCAGCACCATGAAGCAGAATCATGAGGCCATGCGCGAAAGCCACAAGCAGATGCGCGCACAAATGGCATCGATGAAGCAGCAGCCCATTCTCGACCTGAACGCCATGTACGCGACGCATCAGAAGATCGAGCAGCAGAATGCCCAGTTGCGCGACCAGACGAGCGCCGCGTGGCTGAACTTCTATAACACGCTGAACGACCAGCAGAAGACCACGGTCAGCACGGCGCTCAAGCAGCGCTTCGCAAGAATGGAAGCCATGCGCGAAAAGATGCATGAGCGCTGGAGTCAGCATCGCGGAACGCACGGCGCGCCGGCCGGCGCGTCTGCTGTCAATCCGTGAGCATTGCTTAAGCTCGGAAACCGGGCGTTGATTGCGGTGGCGTAGCCGCCGATTCAATCGCCCTTGCCGGACAAGCCGTTCCAGTCGACGCTGGAACGGCTTTTTCGTTTGGGGAAATGGGGGTTTTCGGTCAGCGCGGAAACGGCGGCCGACACAATTGATCGATACACGCCGGTTTTGTGGAGGTCCGCCGGACATATCGCGCGGCGTCATCAGGCCTCCCGGGAATCCAAGGCACACAAACAAAGAAAAAGGCCGCGGAAATTGCTTCCGCGGCCTTTTGTCGAGCCTCGATCGTTCTTCCAGCCGTAGCCGGAAGATCAGCTCATAACGGTTTTACCGCCGTTCACGCCAAGTCGAACAGGATCACTTCAGCGCCGGCGCCTTGTTCCAGCGTGACCTTCGACACCCCTTCCAGCTTTGCGGCGTCGCCAGCTACAAGCGTTTCACCGTTCACCGAAATCGCGCCCCGCGCCACATGAACATATACGCGGCGCCCGGCCGGCACGTCGAATTCGGCGCGTTCATCGCCGTCGAACAGACCTGCGTAGACTTCGGCGTCGGCGCCCAGCTTCACCGCGCCGTCGCGTCCTTCCGGCGATGCGATCACCCGCAGCCGGCCACGCTTTTCAGCGTCGTCGAAACGCTTTTCCTCGTAGCCCGGCGCATTGCCCTCAGCGTCCGGGATGATCCAGATCTGCAGGAAATGCGCGGTTTCGCTGTCCGAGCCATTGAACTCGCTATGGCGCACACCGGTGCCGGCGCTCATGCGCTGGACATCGCCGGGACGGATGGTCGAGCCGTTGCCCATACTGTCCTTATGCGACAGCGCGCCTTCGAGCACATAGCTGATGATTTCCATGTCGCGATGGCCGTGAGTCCCGAAGCCCTGGCCACCCGCCACGCGGTCCTCATTGATGACCCGCAGCGCGCCAAAGTGCACATGCTTGGGGTCGTTGTAGCCGGCGAAGGAAAAGCTGTGATACGAATCAAGCCAGCCATGGTTAGCGTGGCCACGTTCATTGGCGCGTCGAATTTCAAACATATCGAACTCCCGGTGATATTGCGATGGAGAGAATGTAAGGGCGCAGGCCGCCCTAAACAATCGCCCGCGCAAACACCACACCGTTCTGAAAATGCATGCAATCGAGACAATGCGGGGGTTTGGCCGGTGGGCTCTGCCCGATGTATCGGTTCAAGGAAAGCCCCGGCGCTACCCCGGGCGCATAGGCCGGCTTCGGGTAGAATACCCGCCTTTTCAAGGGTCAACGGGCGCCGGAGGCATCTACGTCCCGCCGGGGAAGCCGTGCCGGGAAAGCCGCATGAGGTTTCGGTGGATTTCAACCCAGGTCACGATTTTTCGGTGAAAGGCGTTTGTCGACAAATCGCACCAATTTTGGACACCTAGAATAAGCACCGCCGGAGACGATAGGTTAACGGGCTTTGGAGGGGCTGGGGCCAAGTTTGGGGGAGGTGCGTCGGGGCACGATTGCAGCGCGCGACCGGCGATTTGCCGATGAAGAGAAACACATTCAGCTATACAGACGGATAGAAGCAAACCGGCAGCGAGACTACTGACGGTGGGTGTAGAGAAGGTGTAGATAAGCCACGAACCAAGCAACGCGAGAGGCCAGGTTCACCGAACACCCGAAGCAGGCCGCCAGACAGCGGTTATGCGAATTCAGGCAAAAAAAGCGCGGCTAACCCGGCCACAGCGACAAAAGCGAAAGCCACGGCACGCGCGCACGTCATCAAGGAATCACCATGTTTCTGCAAGGCTACGGGCCGCTTATCCTCTCGGGCACATGGCAAACCGTCAAGCTGGCGGTCTTGTCGCTCGTGTTCGCCTTCGTGATCGGCCTACTCGGGGCGGCGGCGAAACTGTCGAGGAACCGGATTTCTTCGGGTGTCGGCACGGTCTACACGACGCTCGTGCGCGGCGTTCCCGACCTGGTGCTCATGCTGCTCCTGTTCTACAGCATTCAGATCTGGCTGAATCACCTCACGGATTTCCTCGGCTGGGACCAGATCGATATCGATCCGTTCGTGGCGGGTGTCATTGTGCTCGGGTTCATCTATGGCGCGTATTTCACCGAGACCTTCCGCGGCGCTTTCCTCTCCGTGCCGCGCGGCCAGCTCGAGGCGGGCGCGGCATACGGCATGACGCCGTGGCAGACCTTCTCGCGAATCATGTTTCCGCAAATGATGCGTTTCGCGCTGCCGGGCATCGGCAACAACTGGCAGGTGATGGTGAAAGCGACCGCGCTGGTATCGATCATCGGTCTGGCCGACGTCGTCAAGGCCGCCCAGGACGCCGGCAAGGGCACACTGCGTTTTTTCTTCTTCACGCTGCTCGCGGGCGCGGTGTATCTCGTGATCACGACCGTGTCGAATCTCGTGCTGTTGTGGCTTGAACGGCGTTACTCGTCGGGCGTGCGCAAGGCCGATCTCTAAGCCATGAAAACCATCGAAACCACGATGACCATGAGAAGCCGAAAGCGGTCGCAAGCAACACGCGACATTCGTGCGCCAAGCGCCCTCGCCTGAAGACAATCACGGCGAACCCAGACACTACCCGGCAGCCTCAGGCAACCCAGGTCACCCCACGCGGCGGAATCCATGCTCGAAATCATCCAGGAATACTGGCGCAACTATTTGTTCACCGACGGTTATCGCATCACCGGCCTGGCCATCACCATGTGGCTGCTGGTTGTGTCGATCGTGCTCGGCTTCTGTCTGTCGATCCCGTTGTCGGTCGCGCGGGTATCGAAGAACAAGTTCTTGTCGCGCGGCGTCTGGGTCTACACCTACATCTTTCGCGGCACGCCGCTCTACGTGCAATTGCTGCTTTGCTACACCGGGCTCTATAGCCTGCAAGTGGTCCGCGACCACGTCCTGCTCAACCAGTTTTTCCGCGACGGCATGCACTGCACGCTGCTCGCGTTCACCTTGAATACCTGCGCGTACACCACCGAAATTTTCGCCGGCGCGATCCGGGCGACGCCTTACGGTGAGATTGAAGCCGCGCGCGCCTACGGGATGTCGTCGTTCACGCTCTATCGGCGCGTGATCCTGCCGTCGGCGCTGCGCCGGGCGCTCCCCTACTACAGCAACGAAGTGATCCTGATGCTGCATGCGACCACCGTTGCGTTCACCGCCACCGTGCCGGACATCCTTAAGATTGCCCGCGACGTAAATTCCGCTACTTATCAGTCGTTCCAGGCGTTCGGCATTGCCGCCGTGCTTTATCTGTGTATTTCGTTCGCGCTCGTGTGGTTGTTTCGCCGTGCCGAGTACCGCTGGCTTGCGTACTTGCGGCCGCAGGGTAAATAAGTAACAGGGAACGGCACATCATGAACACACCGGCAAGCAAGCTTTTCGTCGATAACCTGCACAAGCAGTACGGCGACAACGAAGTCCTCAAGGGCGTCTCGCTAAGGGCGAAAGCCGGCGATGTGATCAGCGTCATCGGCTCGTCAGGGTCGGGCAAGAGCACGATGCTCCGCTGCATCAACTTCCTGGAGCAGCCGAATCAGGGCCGGATTTTTGTCGATGGCGAGGAAATCCGCACGCTCAAGGACAAGTTCGGTGCACTTAAGTCGGCGGAACCGAAACAACTGCAGCGCATGCGCACGCGCCTTTCCATGGTCTTCCAGCACTTCAACCTCTGGTCGCACCTGAGCGTGCTGGAAAACGTGATGGAGGCGCCGCTGAAGGTGCTGGGGTTATCGAAACAGGAAGCGCTCGAGCGTGCGCGTACTTATCTCGAGAAAGTGGGGCTCGCGCCGCGGCTGGAACAGCAATATCCGTCGCATCTGTCGGGCGGCCAGCAGCAGCGCGTGGCGATCGCGCGGGCGCTGGCCATGCACCCCGACGTCATGCTCTTCGATGAACCCACCTCGGCGCTCGACCCCGAACTGGTCGGCGAAGTACTGAAGGTGATGCAGACGCTAGCCGAGGAAGGCCGCACGATGATCGTGGTGACGCACGAAATGGCATTCGCACGCAATGTGTCGAATCACGTCGTATTCCTTCATCAGGGACGGATAGAAGAAGAAGGACATCCCGACGACGTTTTCGGCAACGCTCGCAGCGAGCGGCTCCGGCAATTTCTGTCGGGTAGCCTGAAGTAAAACTACAGACGCTCCCCGCTACAAATCTGAAAGCGCCCCGAGGGGCGCTTTTTTAGTTGGCGAATCTAAACACATGGACGTTTTTAAGCCACCGGCGCATTAACCCCACATGCATCGCCCGTCAATAGAGGCAATCCATAGCGTTGCAGGTCGATATCGCTTACAGCCTTATCCATCAAGGCTTTACGTCCGATATTGAGCGCGTTTCGAGAATGCGCAACACACCGATCATTGCATTTTCGAGACAGAAAATGGGTTGATAACAATTTTCTTGGCGGCACAAAGGTAATTTGCTAAATTAGTAATCAAAGTACGGAAACGAAGTTCATTAAAAGTAGTTTTACTTCAAAAAGAACTGAGGAGACACCGATCCCTAGGATCGGTTGTGACGCAAGGGGCCAATCAACGGGCACACCGGACGTCACGGACACCGGTCCTTCGCGTGTCATCCCTCTAAATAGTTTCCGGTTCGGTGCGCTGGCGCCGAACCAACACCGCCGCTTTTGGGCTTCTATTTTTGACAGGGTTGGAGGAGATGATGAAGAAAGCTTTGCTCGCGGCTTCGCTGCTGACGGTCGGCGTTGCGGCTCACGCTCAAAGTAGCGTGACGCTCTACGGCCGGCTCGATGCCGGTCTCGAATACATGTCGGGCGCGCCTACAAGTAATGGTACCGCTGGTCCTGGCGTTACTACTGGCAGCTCAAATCGTTTCCGTGCAGAAAGCGGTGACTGGGGTACCAGCCTGTGGGGCTTGAAGGGCGTTGAAGATCTGGGTGGCGGCAACAAGGCCGTGTTCCAGTTGGAAGGCAGCTTCAACACCATGACGGGCCAGGGCCCGGGCAACAATGGTCTCTTCAATCGTTGGGCGACAGTGGGTATCGCCAACGACCAGTTCGGTACCCTCTTGCTGGGTCGTGAACTGTTCATCTCGAACGGCGTGTGGGACTTCGATCCGTTCGGTCAGTCGAACTGGTCGTCGGCGTCGCTGGTGCGTGGCCGCAACTGGCCGCAATCGAGCAACAATGTGTCGTACCAGTCGCCGAAGATCGCTGGCTTTGACGTCTACGGCCAGTACGCGTTCTCGAACACGACGGGCTTTAACGGTAGCGGCGGCAACCCGGCAACACCGGGAACAGGTCGTGAAGGCGGTCTGCAAGTGACTTACACGAACTCGCTGTTCCAGATCCGTGGCTTGTACGACGAGATCCGCAACAACGTGAACGGTGGTCTGGGCGATACGGCCGCAGGTTCGCCGAACGGTCCGTTCAACTACGGCCGCGAATACTTCGCCGGCATCAACGTGTTCCTCGGCCAGTTCAAGATTCAGGCCGTGTATCAAGCGTCGCGTACGTCGGGTGAAACCAATGTACCTATCGGAACGCCGACGACGACTGATCAGGAATGGGGCGGTGTGACGTGGCAAGCTACGCCGGCTGCAGCTTTGATCGCGGCGGTATATCACGTCAATGCGAACAACGGTGCGGGCAACGCCAACATCTACACAATCGGCGGTTCGTACAACCTGTCGAAGCGTACGTTGCTGGACATCCAGGTCGCATCGGCACGTAACAGCAAGAACGCTAACTTTGGTTTGAATGCGAACGCTGCAGGTAACACGGTTTCGACCGATAACCCGCTGCCAGGTCATAACCAGACCGGCGTGTATGCAGGCATCCAGCACTCGTTCTAAGCCGAACGAATCAGCCGGGGCAAGGACGACAGAGAGAGAGTCATAAGGTTTTCACGCTGCTGCGAGAGGCGCGTATCGGTGCGGTGTCCGGAAGGGCATCGCACCGTTTTTTATTTTTGTTGGCACCGGTGGACGGGTTTTCGGGTTTGATGCTTTTGGGTTCTTGTTTAGGATCGCTTGTCATTTGGCGATGTTTTTGGCGTAGGTTCGGTTTTGTTCTCGATGTTTGAAGGTTGAGGTTTTTAGGCCGTGTCGTTAGGTTCCTGCGGTAGCGGTCTGAGTCAATGCCGGGTTGCTGCTTTTTAGGTCTTCGCGCGTTTGGTGTTCGATGTTTTCTTTATCACTATTAGCCACTGCGCGTGGCGGCGCGTCATTTCTTTGTCCAAAGCGACAAAGAAACGAAGCAAAGAAAACGCTTTCACCTCTCTACCCTAAGTGTCCACAGCGTGCAGTTCCTTTTCATGGGTGCCCCAAAAGCACGGCGCTCGCCAGAGCTTCGGATGTTTGAACCCCTCCTTCTCGCGAATCCCGACACGAACACGCTTCGCCCCGTACGCTCTTGGGCAAGCACACATTCCCTACCTACCCGCACCGCCCTCACCCTCGTCGTATTTCCTTCCCCCATACGCAAAAGCCGCCAATGCAAACCTCGCATCAGCGGCTTCTGTATTTCTTACTCTTTACTTCTCACTTCTGCACTCAATCTGGCGCGTCACGTCGCCAGGGGGTACTGCCCCACCTAGTCGCGGGCTATGCCCGCCGCGCCGTGGCTCAGCCAGTCAAGCACCGCGCCCGTGTCGTCATCGCCAGCTTCCCGCACCTTCGCCATCGCATCACTCACATCAGCACTCGCCGGCACCGCTCGGCGGATCGCCACGCCTACCGCCAAAATGTCGATCATCACGAGATGCAAAATGCGCGAGATCATCGACATCTGCGACTCACGAATCTCAATGTGATCCGTCTCCAACGCCACCGTCGCACGCTTGGCCAACGGCGTGTTGCTCGACGTGATCGCCACCACCGTCGCGCCCTGCTGCATCGCTATCTCAAGCACACGCAACAACTCAGGCGCACGCCCCGACTTCGATACCGCCACAATCACATCGCCCTTCCCCAACAACGCCGCCGACGCAGCCTGCATGTACAAATCGCCATAAGCAATCGTCGGGATGCCGAAACGGAAAAACTTATAGTGCGCATCCTGCGCCACGATGTTCGAATTGCCCAGCCCGTAAAACTCAATCCGCCGCGCACCATTCAAAATATCAATCGCGCGCTCCACATGATCGAAATTCAAATGCTCACGCAACTGCAAGATCGCGGATACGGTGTTGTCCAGGACCTTCGCACCAAAATCAGTGGCAGTGTCGCCCAGATGAACCTGGCTGTGACTCACCGGAATCGTACCGGTCAACCCCGTCGCCAGCTTCAACTTGAAATCGGACAAGCCCTGGCATCCCAGCGAACGGCAAAAGCGAATTACGGTAGGCTGGCTCACGTCAGCCTTGCGCGCAATATCAATGATCGGATCATTAATGATCGAACGCGGATGGTTCAGCGCAAGGTCCGCGACGCGGCGCTCTGCAGGCGTCAACGCATCGCGCATCTGGCGAATCCGCTCGAATACCGCAGACGAGCCGCCGTTCGCACGATTCGACAGTTGCTCCGACAAGATCGCCGATACCCCCAGAAACGCCGGATATTCCGCGGTGATGATGAACGTAGGCACGCTCGACAAATACTGCTGAAACCGCCCCTTCGCTTCGAACCGCTCGCGAAACGGCGACTTCGTGAACAGTTCGCCCAACTTCAACACCACCCCGCCGCCGATAAAAATCCCGCCCAGCGCACCCAACGTCACCGCAATATTCCCGGCAAACGTGCCAAGAATGCCGCAGAAACAGTTCACGGTTTCAAGCGCAAGCGCCTCGCCATCGTGTGCGCGCTGCGTAATGCTCGCCGACTCGAGATCGTCCGGCACAATCACGCCATCACGTTCAGCAAGTGTCTGATAAATCAGCAACAAACCCGGTCCTGCCGCCACGCGCTCAAACGAAACATGCGAGAATTTCGTGCGCGCAAAACGCATGACCAGATCTTCAGTTTCATTCGACGGCGCAAAGGTCGCATGGCCGCCTTCGCTGCCAAGCGCAATCCATCGGTCATCGGCAGGAATCAGGCCGGACACGCCCAGGCCCGTACCCGGCCCAAGCAAGCCAATCACACTGTCCTGCCGACGCGAACCGCCGCCCACTTGCACTCGCTGGGCATCGGTCAAGCCCGGCAACGCCATGGCTAGAGCGGTGAAGTCGTTCACGACCAGCAACGTGTCGAAGCCCAATGCGCGGCGCGTAGCCTCGATCGAAAAGCTCCAGTCGTGATTCGTCATGGAGACGTGATCGCCATCCACCGGATTCGCAATCGCCACGGCCGCGTGGTTGACGCGGCTCACCTTGATGTCCTTCAGATACTGCTGCAAGGCCTCAGCAATACCCGGATAGTCGCGGCCGGGATAAACACGTATTTCGCCAATCACGCCCGGCGCGCTTTCGAGCGCAAACCGCGCGTTCGTGCCGCCAACATCGGCCAAAAGCCTGGGTCCGTCGGCGTGCTGACTTCCGGCCGCTACCGTTACGGCCTTACTTTGCACACCAGTAGACATCGAGCCTGACTCCCTGAGCATTTGCCAACGTGGAGATGGCGTTCCTTTGCGGTGCGGCAAGCGCAGCGTTTAGTACATCTAGCTTCTTCTGGCCACTAATGAACAGATAAAGCTGCTTGACGTCCTTGAGCGCCGACATGGACAACGACACCCGCGCGTGCGGCGCACTGCCCGGATGGACCGAGACAAACCGGTCCGTCGTCGATATCGCAAACGCCCACTCGGGGGCATCGGCGAAAATGGACGCCGTATGGCCGTCCTCGCCCATGCCCAGCACGGCAACGTCAGGGACCCGGCGCTGCGGATCGCCATTCAAATCCGCAATGTGCGCATCCAGCGGCCGGTTCGTGTCCACCAGCGGCAGGAAATGCGCGCCGCTCGCTGCGTTCTGCAGCAGCGTTTCACGCGCAAGGCGCGCATTGCTTGCGCCGTCCGTCTCCGGGACCCAGCGGTCATCGACCAGGGTGACATCGATATGCGCCCAGTCGAGCGCACGCGTCGAAAGCGTTTGCAAGAACGGCTTCGGGCTCGTGCCGCCGGATACGGCAAGCGTTGCGTGTTGGGTGGGATTTCCAGCCACAGCAGCATCAGCCGATGCCGCTCCGCGAGCCGCGAGCGTTGCAGTAAGCGCGTCGCCTACCGCTTCTGCCAATGCGTCGGATTGGGCGCCTGGCTCATCAAAAGTATGAAGCTCGATCACTGCTCCTCCATGCTGCCTTGTTTTGGTTTCATTTCGCCCGTTGCGTAACGCCTAAACCAATTGCTGGAACCACTTTCAGCGTCGCGCGACGGGATTTGTCTCGGCTTTAATTGCAACATGTCTACAGCACGTACGTCTTAGAACACGTTCCACCGACCCATTACTACGGTCTCAATACCAATCTTAATTCTCTTCTTCCAGCCAGCACGTGCCATGTTGCGCGAGCATCGCGCTTGCTGCCGCCGGGCCCCAGGTGCCAGAAGCGTAAGGCTTCGGCGGTTTCGTCGATGCCGCCCATTCGTCCAGGATCGGCTCCACGTAACGCCACGCCGCTTCCTGCTCGTCACGCCGCACGAACAACGCGAGACGTCCGTTGATCACGTCGAGCAGCAGGCGCTGATATGCCTCCATCTGCCCTTCCTTGAAGAACTTGTCGAACGCGAGATCCAGGTGAACGCTTGCGAGATTCATGCCCTCGCCAGGCTGCTTTGCAAGGCAGTACAGACGAATGGTTTCGTTCGGCTGCAAGCGAATCACCAACCGGTTCGCACCCGCGCGTAACGCGTTTGCACCGAGAGCCGAATGCGGCACCGGGCGGAAGTTCACGACAATCTCAGCCGTGCGATCCGCCAGCCGCTTGCCGGTGCGCAGGAAAAACGGCACGCCGGCCCAGCGCCAGTTTTCGATTTCCACCTTCAACGCAACAAATGTCTCGGTACTGCTGTCCGGCCGCACGCCCTTTTCAGTAGCGTACCCCGGCACCGACGTTCCCTTGATCACGCCCGCATGATATTGGCCGCGTACAGCGACCTTGCTGATGTCGCGCGGATCGACGGGTTTAAGCGCGCGCAGGACGCGCAGCTTTTCGTCCCGTACGGAATCGGAATCCATGGAATGCGGCGGTTCCATCGTCACGATGGAAAGCAGTTGCAGCAAGTGGTTCTGCACCATGTCGCGCAACGCGCCGGTGTTGTCGTAGAAATCGCCGCGCGCTTCTACGCCCAGTTCTTCCGCAATCGTGATCTGGATGCTTTCCACCCACTCGCGGCGCCACAACGGTTCGAACAGCGCATTGCCGAAGCGCAGCGCGAGCAGGTTCTGCACCGGCTCCTTGCCGAGGTAGTGGTCGATCCGGTAGATCTGCTCTTCCGCAAAAATCTCGCCGACCGCGTCATTAATTGCCTGCGATGACTTCAGGTCGTAGCCCAGCGGCTTTTCCAGCACGATCCGCGCATTTTCGTTCAGGCCGACATCGGCGAGCGCTCGGCAGATCGGCACGAACAGCGACGGGCCGGTGGCCAAGTAGAACACGCGCGTGCCGTCGTGTTCGTTCACCGCATCGCGCAGCAGCTTGAAATCTTCCGGCTTGCCGAGGTCGAGCCGAACGTAGACGAAGCGCGCGAGAAAACTCTTCCACACGGTTTCGTCGACACCATTCTTCGACACGTGCGGCTTGACGTGTTCGTCGACCCACTTCAAATACGCCTCGCGATCTTCGGCGGCGCGCGCCACCGCGACAATCTTGCCGCCTTCAGCGAGCATCCCGCCCCGGTGCGCTTCGAACAACGCCGGCAGGATCTTGCGCATCGAAAGATCGCCAGTTCCGCCAAACAGAACAAAGGTGAAATTCGAGTCGTTTTGCATGTGTCTCCGCTGGGGTTCTGGAGGACCGTAGTCCGATAAAATTTTTTTTGACACTGAATTGTAGTTTAACTACAATTCAAATCAAGGGGTAACGTGATCCCGGAAAAAAACACTTAGTCAATCAGAACATGCGTGTTTTCCCGGAGATTCATGTCTAGTTGCATGGTAATAGACCTGAGCCGATGACGCTTTTGCCAGATAGGCAACGGCACGACAAGGGGCAAAAACCACGTTGATGCAAAACCCCGGACGCTCGCCGCGCTGGCCGAACGCCAGTGTGAACGGGCAAAAATCAAAAGAGGAGACACAGTTGCGATTCGACACACTCATCTCTTGAGAGCCGTGCGGCCGTGGTTCGGTCTGCCGGCCAGGCTGGCGTGCCCAAGGTTCCTTACCCTGGACAATGCTTGGCTTTTCCCGCCGACACCGCCGATAACCGGCCACTTCAGTTTGTTCATGTTCCAGCCATCGCTTCCTGGCGGCATCAGGGGCCAATCGTTTTTTGTTCAGGTGTTCGGAGGAGATAAACAATGAAATTTCGCAAGCTCATCGGCGCGCTCGGCGCCGCAGGTCTATTGTGCGGCGTGTCGGCGCAAGCGGTTCAGGCAGCTGAATCCTTGTCGGTACTGCACTGGTGGACTTCCGGTGGTGAGTCGAAGGCCGTTGGCGTGTTGAAAGACGACATGACCAAGCAAGGCTACACCTGGAAGGACTTCGCCGTTGCAGGCGGCGCGGGTGCAGCGGCCATGACGGCGCTCAAGACCCAGGTCATCTCGGGCAACGCCCCGTCGGCAGCACAGATCAAGGGTCCGCTGATCCAGGAATGGGCTGAACAGGGCGTGCTCGTGCCGATCGATTCAGTGGCGGGTGACTGGAAGAAGAACCTGCCGCCGGAAATCGACAAAGTCATCCACGCCGACGGTCACTATGTTGCCGCGCCGTTCTCCGTGCACCGCGTGAACTGGCTGTGGATCAACAAGGCCGCACTGGACAAGGCAGGGGGCAAGGTTCCGACCACGTGGCCGGAATTCTTCGAACTGGCTGACAAGATGAAGGCACAAGGCATCGTTCCGGTGGCAGCAGGCGGCCAGCCGTGGCAAGACCTGACGTTGTGGGAAGACGTCGTGCTGTCGCAAGGCGCGGATTTCTACAAGAAGGCGATTGTCGACCTAGACCAGAAGACGCTGACGTCGGACCAGATGGTTGGCGTGTTCGACACGGTGCGCAAGATCGAAACGTACTTCGATAACGGCCGCACCGGCCGCGACTGGAACCTGGCAACCGCCATGGTCATCAACGGTAAGGCCGGCATGCAGTTCATGGGCGACTGGGCCAAGGGCGAATTCGCAGGCGCGAACAAGACCGCCGGTACGGACTATGTCTGCGCACCGGTGCCGGGCACCGCCAAGCAGTACACGTTCAACGTCGACTCGTTCGTGTTCTTCCAGCAGAAGGGCTCGAAGGAAGCAACGCCGGGTCAACTGGCGCTCGCGAAGACCATCATGTCGCCGGCGTTCCAGGAACAGTTCAGCTTGTACAAGGGCTCGATCCCGGTTCGTCTGGGTGTCTCGATGGCCAAGTTTGATGCTTGCGGCAAGCAGTCGTACGCTGACGAACAAACAGCCATCAAGGCAGGCGGATATGTTCCGTCGCTGGCTCACGGCATGGCTCAAGGTGACGCAACAGCAGGCGCGATCACCGACGTCGTGACGAAGTTCATGAACTCGACGCAGGATTCGAAGAGCGCAGTTGCCGCTCTCGCGAATGCAGCGAAGACGAAGTAAGCCGAAGTAAGCATTCGGTTCAGTAACTCCGGGCGCGCGGCTTTCAAACGGCCGCGCGCCCGGGTTAATCCCAAGCATGAGTTGGCGTAAAAAACGGCAGTATCCCTGTTCCGGCCTGAGACTCTTGCCGGCAAATTTTCAGGAGTCGAGAAGTGGCTGCCTCCCCTAGCGGTATCGCGAGCAAGACATCGCGCACCCCGCCCCGCCGCACGTCGCCTTTGGCGGCGCTTGCCGACACATATATTCCGAAGCTGGTACTCGCGCCGAGCGTGCTGATCGCGCTGGTGTTCGTGTACGGCTTTATCCTCATTACCGGCTGGCTTTCGCTGACGAATTCGCGATTGATGCCGCGTTACGAATTCACCGGCTTCCAGCGCTATACGGAGTTGTTCTCAAACGACGTCTGGTGGACGTCCGCCGCAAACCTGGGCTGGTTCGGCATTCCGTTCATCGGGATCTGCGTCGGGCTCGGGCTGTTCCTGGCCATCCTGCTCGATCAGAAGATTCGCAACGAAGGTGCTTTGCGCGCGATTTTTCTCTATCCGATGGCGCTGTCGTTCATCGTGACGGGCACCGCGTGGCAATGGATCTTGAATCCCGGCCTCGGGCTGGAAAAGATTTTCCACGACTGGGGCTGGACGAGCTTTTCGTTCGACTGGCTCGGCAACCCCGACAAGGCGATCTTCTGCGTGGTGATCGCCGCCGTGTGGCAATCCACGGGGTTTGTCATGGCGTTGTTCCTTGCCGGTTTGCGCGGCGTGGATGCGGAAATCTTCAAGGCTGCGCAGATGGACGGCGCGTCGTTGCCGCGGATCTATCGCAGTATCGTGATCCCGAGCATGCGGCCGGTGTTCTTCTCCGTGCTGCTGATTCTCTGCCACATCACCATCAAGACCTTCGACCTCGTGGTTGCGTTGACCGCGGGCGGTCCGGGCACGTCGTCGTCGCTGCCAGCCATGTTCATGTACACGTTTTCGTTCAATCGCGGGCAACTGGGCCTGGGCGCCGCTTCGTCGATGATGATGCTCGCCACCGTCGTCGCCGTGCTGGTGCCGCTCATGTATCTGGAATCGAGGAGCACGCGCAATGGAATCTAAGATGACGATCAGCCGCGCCGTCATCTATGCGGCACTGATCCTGTTTGCCCTGTATTTCCTGTTCCCGATCTACGTGATGCTCTCGACGTCTTTCAAGGACCTCGACCAGTTGCGCACCGGCAACCTGCTCACGCCGCCGACCTCGTTCACGTTCGCGCCGTGGGTCAAGGCCTGGTCGCAATCGTGTACCGGCGTGCGTTGCGACGGCATGGAACCGTTCTTCATGAACTCCGTGCGCATGGTGATCCCGGCCGTGCTGATCTCGTCGATAGTCGGCGCGTTCAACGGTTACGTGCTCACGCACTGGCGTTTCCGTGGTGCTGACGCCGTGTTCACCATGCTGCTGGTGGGTTGCTTCATCCCCTTCCAGGCCATCCTTTTGCCGATGGCGCGTTTGCAAGGCATGTTGGGACTAGCTAACACCACGACCGGTCTTGTGCTCGTGCACGTGGTCTACGGGATTGCGTTCACCACCATGTTCTTCCGCAACTTCTACGTGAGCATTCCGGCGGAGCTGGTGAAGGCGGCACGGATTGACGGTGCGGGTTTCTTCACCATTTTCACGAAGATCCTGCTGCCGGTATCGCTGCCTATTTTCATGGTGTGCCTGATCTGGCAATTCACGCAGATCTGGAACGACTTCCTGTTCGGTATCGTGTTCTCCGGCGTCGATTCAATGCCGATCACGGTGGCCCTGAACAACCTGGTCAATACATCGACGGGCGTGAAGGAATACAACGTCGACATGGCTGCTGCGATCATTGCTGCCCTGCCTACCCTGCTCGTCTACATGGTTGCCGGCCGGTTCTTCGTGCGCGGCCTGACAGCGGGCGCGGTGAAGGGCTGATTTGCGCGGGGTGCCTTCAGTTGCTGAACGGCGCTCGCGACAGAAGATCAACTGAAGCGCGGACGAAGAGTCTCAGCGCGAGAGACATTAAAGGATTCATAGCATGGCAAGCCTTTCAATCCGCGACGTATACAAGACTTATGCGAACGGCGTCCCCGTTCTGAAGGGCGTGAACATCGACATCGAGGATGGTCAGTTCCTGATCCTCGTGGGCGGTTCGGGCTGCGGCAAATCGACGTTGCTCAATATGATCGCCGGGCTGGAAACAGTCACCAAGGGCGACATCATGATCGACGGCAAGACGGTCAACAACCTCTCGCCGAAGGATCGCGACATTGCGATGGTGTTCCAGTCGTACGCGCTGTATCCGTCCATGACCGTGCGCGAGAACATTTCGTTCGGCCTGAACATTCGTAAGGTCCCGAAGGACGAGCAGAAGGCGATTGTCACGCGCGTGTCGGACACATTGCAGATCCAGCATTTGCTGGATCGCAAGCCCGGCCAGTTGTCGGGCGGTCAGCGTCAGCGTGTGGCCATGGGCCGTGCGCTCGCGCGCGATCCGGTCATGTTCCTGTTCGACGAACCGTTGTCGAATCTGGACGCGAAGCTGCGGATCGAAATGCGCTCGGAAATCAAGCTGCTGCATCAGCGCCTTGGGACGACGATTGTGTACGTGACGCACGATCAGATCGAAGCCATGACGCTGGGCGACCGGATTGCCGTGATGAAGGACGGCGTGGTGCAGCAGTTCGGCGCACCGCAGGACATCTATGATTCGCCGGCGAATTTGTTCGTGGCGGGTTTCATTGGCGCGCCGCCGATGAATTTTATCGATGGCAAGCTGGTCGAGGCCGGGTCGGGCATCGGGCTGGAAATTGACACGGGCGTGGCGCGTAACGTGTTGAACCTGCCGTTCGATGCAACAGCGGTCCGCGGCAAGATCGGTCAGAACGTGATTCTTGGGTTGCGTCCGGAGCGGATCACCGACGCACGCAGTGCGCATAATGTTGAAGATGCACGGCTGCAGCCGATTGAAGTGAAGATCGATGTGATCGAACCGACGGGTCCGGATACGCTGGTGTTCACGCAAGTGAACGGCAAGCGCGTGGTGAGCCGCGTGCACCCGGCGAGCAATCCGCAACCGCTGACGAACATGACGCTGTTGTTCGATGTATCGAAGGCAGTGTTGTTCGATTCGAAGACGGAAGAACGGTTGGCTTGAGGTCACGCGTTCTGAACTAGAAAGCCGCGCACCCGAAGGGGTGCGCGGCTTTTTGTTTTGGGCGCTCAGCGGGCACGCTTGCTTATTGCCACTGCTTGCTTACCGCCCGGCCTCGCGTGCGTGATACTCAGCGCGCCGGCGCTCCAGCCTCCGGCCCAGATCACCCTCGAACATGGCCGAACCTTGATGGCTCAAATTCGACTTCGTATCGATTGCAGGCGTAATGCCAATCGCCGCACACCGCCGGCAGAACGCATAGTCCTCCGAGAGATAGCGCCCGGATTGCGGGTCGATCATGGTGTCGAAAAACGCGTAATAGAGCCCAGCCATTTTTCCGGCGTTGTGTTCCGGCCGGCCGACCAGGCCAGGGTGGTAGCGAAGCTCGGGAAAGCTGTTCGCGAGCTTCAAAAACACCTCGCGCTTGATAAGCATGAATCCCGTTGGTGCGTCGATGACATCGAGAAAACCGTTCTCATCCGGCTCCAGTTCACCCGCGATCGCGGAGGCTGGATAACGGGCGAAGCGCGCTTGAAAATCGCCCTTCGTCGTGCCGGCTGGCAAGGCCTCAGGTAGGCCCTCCGACGGCCAGCCGTCAGTTTTCAACGGATAGACGCCCGCCACCAATGGACGATCCGCCAGAAGCAGGCGAACGACATCCGAACCCTTGAAACCGATATCGCCGTCGATCCACATCAGATGCGTGAATCGTTCGTCCGCGAGATATTCCGCCACCATCGTGTTGCGAGCACGTGTGATCAGGCTGTCGAAGCTGTTGAAATTTATCCTGAGACCGAATTCGTGCCGGTCAGATGTGTCGTACAGATCGAGCAGCCCCTGGACGTAGCTCGTGGTCACTACGCCACCGTAACTGGGTGTGGCCACAAATACATTGGCGGGGATTTTTACATCGGTAGTCAAGGTTGCTCCGGAAACGGTGAAATCCATGGTCCTGCGTGCCTGGCCTTCATGCGCCCGATCCCGATCCGTTTTGATACCTGACGGAACGAGCGGAACGGCATCCTAGCCGAATAAATCATCTCGAAAAACTGTGCGCTCGACGTCGGCCAAGGTTCAGGTTGCGGCCGTGGGTCACCGACATCGCCGCACGGCCCATGCGTCGAACAGGCACAATCGCTGTTTACCGACAATATCGGCGGCGGCGCCATGCTGCGCTTTGCCGTTCAGCAGACTCTCCCGACATGACCCAAAGCTTCCTCGACAGCCATCCCAACCTTGCGTGGACCTCTACGCAGAAACAGTCCAGCCCCGAGGATCCGTTCATTGAACTCGAAGCACTCGATAACGCCCACGTCGACACCTGGGTCAACGCGCAAAACGCCCGCACGACAACCGCGTTCGGTAAAACGCCGCAAACAGATGCACTGACCGCTCGCCTGAAAACCGCGTACACGTCGCAGGAGCGGATCGTGTCGTGCTCGCGTTACAACGATTGGGGCTACAACACGTGGCAGGACGAGACTCATCCGCTCGGGATCGTCAGGCGCACACTCTGGCAAAAATGGCTCGCAGGCACGCCCGAGTGGCAAACCATCCTCGATGTCGATCAGATCGACTTGAATACGAGCGCCGCCAAAGACGGCATCCGTTGGGCGCTACACGACTTCGACATGCTCTACCCGACCTGGGACCGGGCGTTGGTGAGCTTGTCGCCGGGTGGTTCAGACGCGTGCATGGTCCGTGAATTCGACATCGAAACACAACGCTTCGTTGAAGACGGTTTCACGCTTCCCGATGTCGGCAAGCATGGCATCTCGTGGATCGATCGCGACACGGTGTATGTCGGCTGGGACGACAGCGCGCACAGCAAGAAGCCTGCACTGACCACGTCCGGTTTCCCGCGCCAGGCACGCAAGTGGAAGCGCGGCACGAAGCTGGCCGATGCTCCCGTGGTCTTCGAAGGCAAGCGTCGCGATGTATCGGCAGGCGTCGATTACGATCAACTCGAAAAGCTGCACCTTGCTTCGCGCGCGGTGACTTTTTACGAGACGCTGCAATACTGGCTCGATGAAACCACGGGCGAGTGGGAGCAATACGATGTCCCGCTGCACGCAGAACTTGAGCATTGGAACGGCTGGTTGTTCGTCACGCCGCGCGAGTCCTACGAAGCGGATACAACATCGGGCGCCACGACCTACGCAAGCGGTTCGCTGCTCGTCATTCGCCGCGATGCCTTCCTGAAAGGCGCACGCAATTTCACCGTGCTGTTCGCGCCCTCGGGCCGCAACGTTCTCGCCGATATCGACTTCACGAAGCACTGGCTGGTGATGTCGCTAATGGACGATGGTTCGCCGCGCGTGGAATTACTCGGGGCGCCGGCCGATCTCGAAGGCGAATGGACGCGCCGCGATTTCGCGTTGCCGGCCGCCAGCCAGTCGTACGTTGATTCCATCGACAGCGAACGCGACGACACCGTGCTCGTTCACGTCGAACATTTCCTCGCGCCGCCGTCGCTGTACTACGCTGATTTCGCGCAACCGGACAGCGAATGGCAACTCCTTGCACGCCTTCCCGCTCAGTTCGATGCGAGTGGTCTCATTGCTGAGCGTCGGCACGCGATATCAACCGATGGCGTGGCCATTCCCTACTGGCTGATCGGTCGCGAAGCGAACGTCAAGGGTCATCAATCAGCGCCCTGCCTGCTCTATGGCTATGGCGGTTTCGAAGTCGCGCTCGACCCGCATTACGACGCGACCACGGGCATTGCGTGGCTCGAAAGCGGTGGGCTGTACGCCGTCGCGAACATTCGTGGCGGCGGCGAGTTCGGGCCGGAATGGCATCAGGCGGCGCAGCGTGAAAAGCGCCAGGTCGCGTTCGATGACTTCATCGAGGTGGCAGAAGCGCTGGTGGCGTCGGGCGTGACGACATCGAAACAACTTGCCATTCGCGGCGGCAGCAATGGCGGCTTGCTCACCGGCGTCATGCTGGTCCAGCGGCCGGATTTGTTCGGCGCGGTGTTGTCCGAAGTGCCACTGCTCGACATGGCGCGCTTTCATTTGCTGCTGCAAGGCGCATCGTGGATCGATGAATACGGCGACCCTGAGGAAGCAGACGATCTGCGCTTCCTGATGACCTATTCGCCGTATCAAAACGTGAAAGCCGATGCGGTTTATCCGCCGGCGTTGTTCACGTCATCGGCGACCGATGACCGCGTGCATCCCGGCCACGCTCGCAAGATGGCGGCAAGGATGCAGGCGCAAGGGCACGACCGCGTGTGGTATCTGGAGAACCGCGACGGCGGTCACGGTGCGGGCGTGGAGGCCGAAAGCATCGCCCGCGTGGAAGCGACCGCGTTCACGTTCCTGCGGCAGATGGTGGGCAACCGCTAACGTGAAGCAAGGGGGGCGCGGCTGTTTCATCACCCCGCCCCGCTCGCCCTCACCGGCGTGCCGTGCCAGCGCAACACCAGCGTCCGGCCGACGAACGTCAGCACGCCCGTCACGCCGATAACGATTCCCATTCCTTGCGGCGTGCCGTCGTGGAACATCCCGACCGCGACGCTCGCCAGCGCGCCAAGCGCCAATTGCACCGCGCCAAATACTGCGGCCGCGGCGCCCGCGTTGTGCGGGTATCGATGCATCAGGTCAGTCGTGCAGTTAGCCGATAACAAACCGACGACGCCGACCACGAAGAACAGACAGATGACGATCGACCACAGGCCCCCAAAACCGGTGATGCAAACAAACGCCGTTGCGAGCGCTGCGATCACGCTGACAAACGACGCTATCGAAATCAGTTTCAGCGATCCCAGCGGCCCGACCAGCCGCGTGTTCACCACGTTCCAGCTGATGATCCCAATGATGTTCAGCCCGAAGAAAAACCCGTAGTGCTGCGGCTTCACATGAAAGTAGTCGATATACACAAACGGCGTGGCGGTGATGTACGCGAACATCGACGCGAACGCCATGCCGCCGCATAGCGTGTGGCCCCACGTGACGGGATCGGTGAGAAGACGGCCGTAAGCGGCGAACGATCGGCCAAGCGCCGACGTCGCGCGTTTCTCGCGCGGCCACGTTTCCGGCACGCGCAAATACGTGGTCACCGCGCACAGCGTACCGAACACCGTCAATGTGATGAACACCGCGCGCCATCCGCCCAGCAGCAGCAACTGGCCGCCTATCAGCGGCGCAAGCAGCGGCCCAATCGACGTGACGATGGCAAGCATCGAAAGCACGCGGGCCGCATCCGACGGCGCGTGTGCATCGCGTGCAATCGCGCGCGCCAGGACTGAGGCCGAACCTGCACCGAGCGCTTGCAGAAAGCGCAGGAAAACCAGCGAATCGATGGAAAACGACAGCGCGCATCCGACGCTCGCGAGCGTGTACAGCACGATGCCGCCGAGCAGCACCGGCCGGCGGCCATAGGCATCGGAGAGCGGACCGTACACGAGCATGCCGAGCGAAAACCCGAGCATGAAACTGGTCAGCGTGATCTGCGCGGCGGCGGCGGTCGTACCGAACGAGGCGGCGAGCGCGGGCAGGCTCGGCAGATACATATCGATGGAAAGCGGTCCGCACGCCGCCAGCGCGCCGAGCAACAGGATCAATCGGCGGTCGGAACGGCGCTTAATGATTTCGGGCATGAGAGGCGAAAGGAAGCTTGAGCAAAAGGCGCGGTTTTCGAAACCGGCGAGCAATGAGCAACGACTGGCGAAACGAGTGCGAAAACCTCGCAAAGGCCATGTCCGGCGTACCGTCGAACAGCTTAAACAAAGCCTTAAAACACAGTGCATTGTACGCGCCCCGCTTTCGTTGGCCTCACGGTTGTTCTTTTGAATGCGGCGCCGGGGCGGACCGTCGCGGGCTCGAAGCAGTCGACTCCGGTACAATTTCAGCTTGATTTCCTGCTGCCGCGAGCCGGGCGTCGAAAGCAGCCGGACCCCGCCGAATGCGATTTCGGCGCTGATCCAGGTTTGAAAACGAAGCCAGCGGCCGCAGCCCTCTTCAGCCGAACCCGTCATTCAGCGCAGGCCCCGTCATGTCCAGAAATGAAGCTCTCTTCGAACGCGCCCAAAAAACCATTCCCGGCGGTGTGAACTCGCCAGTGCGCGCGTTTCGCTCGGTCGGCGGCACGCCGCGGTTCATCGAACGCGCGCAAGGTCCGTATTTCTGGGACGCCGACGGCAAGCAGTACATCGACTACATTGGTTCATGGGGACCGATGATCCTCGGTCACGTTCATCCCGAAGTACTCCACGCCGTGCAGCGCGTGCTCGCGAACGGGTTTTCGTTTGGCGCGCCGACCGAATCCGAGATCGAGATCGCGGAAGAAATCTGCAAACTGGTGCCATCCATCGAACAGGTTCGCATGGTGTCGAGCGGCACCGAGGCGACCATGAGCGCGCTGCGTCTCGCGCGCGGCTTCACGAAGCGCGACCGGATCATCAAGTTTGAAGGGTGCTATCACGGTCACGCGGACAGTCTGCTCGTGAAAGCGGGATCGGGTTTGCTGACGTTCGGTAACCCGACGTCGGCAGGCGTTCCCGCCGATATCGCCAAGCACACCACCGTGCTCGAATACAACAATGTCGAACAGCTTGACGACGCGTTTGCCGCGTTCGGCGCGGAAATCGCGTCGATTATCGTGGAGCCGGTAGCCGGCAACATGAATCTGGTGAAAGCCACGCCCGAGTTCCTGCAAGCACTGCGCGCGCGTTGCGACGAGTACGGCTCCGTGCTGATTTTCGATGAAGTCATGTGCGGTTTTCGCGTAGCGCTCGGCGGTGCGCAGGAAGTCTATGGCATCAAGCCGGACCTGACCTGTCTTGGCAAGGTGATCGGCGGCGGCATGCCGGCGGCAGCGTTCGGCGGACGCCGGGACATCATGGCGCATCTCGCGCCGCTCGGCGGCGTGTATCAGGCGGGCACGTTGTCGGGGAATCCAATCGCGGTCGCGGCCGGCTTGAAAACGCTGCAACTGATCCAGGCGCCGGGGTTCTACGAGACGCTGACAAAGCAAACGCGCCGTCTCGCCGACGGCCTCGCTACCGTCGCCGAGAAAGCCAAGGTTCCGTTCTCGGCGGATGCTATCGGCGGCATGTTCGGCTTGTATTTCGCGGAAACCATCCCGGGAAGTTTCGCTGAAGTCACGCAGGGCGACACGAAGCGCTTCAACGCGTTTTTCCACGAGATGCTCGACGCCGGCGTGTACTTCGCGCCATCGGCGTATGAGGCGGGATTTGTGTCGATTGCCCATGACGACGCCGTGATCGATGCGACGCTCGACGCCGCCCGCGGCGCCTTCGCCCGCCTCGCCGCCTAAGCGCCGCCGCCATGTTCTCGCAGACCGATTTCTCGCACATGGAGCGCGCGCTGGCGCTGGCCGCGCGCGGCATGTACACGACGACGCCAAATCCGCGCGTCGGCTGCGTGCTGGTGAAAGACGGCAATGTGATCGGCGAAGGTTTCACGCAACCCGCCGGTCAAGATCATGCCGAAGTTCGCGCGTTGAAAGATGCGCGGGCGCGGGGCTACGATCCGCGCGGCGCAACGGCTTACGTCACGCTCGAACCATGCAGCCATTTCGGCCGCACGCCGCCGTGCGTGCATGCGTTGATCGACGCGCGGGTCGTGAAGGTTATCGCCGCCATGGAAGATCCGAATCCGGCGGTGTCCGGGCGCGGACTGGCGATTCTGCGCGATGCGGGTATCGATGTGCGCTGCGGTCTGCTGGCCAATGAAGCGTACGAGATGAACATCGGCTTTGTGTCGCGCATGACGCGCCGCCGTCCGTGGGTACGCATGAAGGTCGCGGCCACCCTCGATGGCCGCACGGGTTTGCCGACTGGCGAAAGCCAGTGGATCACAGGCGAAGCGGCGCGTGCCGATGGTCACGCATGGCGTGCTCGCGCGTGCGCGATCCTGACGGGCATTGGCACGGTGCGCGAGGACGATCCGCAACTGACCGTGCGGGCAGTGGAAACGCCGCGCCAGCCGCAACGCGTATTGATCGATAGCCGCCTGGACGTGCCGCTCACCGCCCGGATTCTGGAAAGCACGCCGCCGTGGGTGTTTTGCGGCGCTGAGCCCGACCCGGCGAAAGCCGATGCGCTGCGTGAACGGGGTATCGAATTCACGTCGTTGACGAACGAGCACGGCAAGGTCGATTTGCCCGCCATGCTGGGTATTCTCGCGGATCGCGGGATTAACGAATTGCATGTGGAAGCGGGCCACAAGCTCAACGGCTCGCTGTTGCGCGAGGGCTGCGTCGACGAATTGCTGGTCTATCTCGCGCCCAGTTTGCTGGGCAACGCGCCGGGCATGTTCGATTTCGCTCCGCCCGATACACTCAACGCCCGGCCGCATTTGCGGTTTCATCGGATCGACCGGTTGGGTGATGACCTGCGGATTCTGGCGCGCTTCGCGGTGGTAAAAACCGATGCGCCCACGGACGCAAAACCGGTCATCTGACGCGCAGCAAAACTCACACAATTTAAGGAAGCACGACGATGTTCACAGGAATTGTCGCGGCGGTCGGCCGCATCGAAGCAGTTACGCCGTTGGGTTCAGCTACCGATGCCGATACCGGCGTGCGTCTCACAGTCGCTTCCGGCGGGCTGGATCTCGCGGATGTGCAGCTTGGCGACAGCATCTCGATACAAGGCGCGTGCATGACCGTGATCGAGAAGTCAGCGGCGTCGTTTGCCGTCGATGTATCGCGCGAGAGCCTCAACAAGACGGCAGGACTTTCCGAACCCGGCGATGTGAACCTAGAGAAGGCGCTGCGTACGCATGACCGGCTGGGCGGGCATCTGGTATCGGGACACGTTGATGGTCTTGGCGAAGTGACGCATTTCGCGCCGGTTGGCGAGTCACATGAGCTGAGGATTCTCGCGTCGCGCGATATCGGTAAATATCTGGCTTATAAGGGCTCTGTGACCGTGAATGGCGTGAGCCTGACGGTCAACACCGTGAACGATCGGCCCGACGGCTGCGAGTTTTCGATCAACCTGATTCCGCATACGGTGGAAGTCACGACGTTGCGGCATTTGTTGGCCGGCGCGAAGGTCAATCTGGAGATCGATTTGATCGCGCGGTATGTGGAGCGGATTCTCAGCACGTCTCAGGACGGCTACAAGCCATTGGCATAGCGCGATTCCCCGAGAATCGGCTGTCTCCCGTCGCCTCAAAGCCAGGTCAGGGAATTCAAAAACACACGCACTCCGCCCGGCGGAGCTTTCAGCACACCGATCAGACCGGTCGTGGATGGAAGCTCCATGGCGTCGCCTGGGCGAAAAGCGCTTCAATACAAAAAACCGCCCGAAGGCGGTTGGATGATTAACCCTTGGGGTTCGCTGCGATGAACGAAGCCAGCGCCGACTGCCAGCCATAGGCTTTGCCGCTGTTGTTATAGAGGCCGTAGCCATCCGTGAAGTCGTACATCTCGTAAAAGTTAAAGCCGACCACTTGCGGCTGCGCGACCATCTGTGCCATTGCCTGATTGACGTATGCCACGCCGGTACTTGCCGAAACCGAAGTCGACGACTGGCCGATACCGCACTCGGAGAAGTAAAGAGGCTTCGTGCTGATCTTCGCGATGGACGTGAAGACGTTGTACGTGCCGCTAATTCCATACACCGATTCCATGTTGCCGCCGGTGTAGTAGTAGTGCCACGCGATCATGTCGAAGTTTGCCGGTGCCGTGGACATCGCCGAACCATTCGGCTGGGTGTTGCTCACGATCATTTGCAGGAAACCGAAATGGATATAAGCGATGCCGCCCAGCATTACCTTGGTCTTGCCGGTGGTGTCGACACTGCGGAAACCATTGCAGAGGCCGGCCTGGAAGGCGATGTACAACGGAGCGGTGGAATTGTAGTGCGACGGAAGATTGCCATCGACGTTGTTGTTCACGCAGGCAATATCCATCTCATTGCCCATCTCGATCACGGGCACCAGGCCAGCAAAGGTGTTCGCGGCCGCAACGCCCAACTGGTAGCCTTGGGTATAGGCGCTGGAGACCGAGGAACCCGTTGGCGTCGCAGCGACCACCGGCAGCACCGTGATGCCCTTCATGCCCGGGATCACCGTATTGGCCAGCGTGGTCATGCCCGCCTGGTCATAGCAGTCCTGCCGGCACGTCTTCATCCCGTTTGCCGTCATCAACGCAACCTGCTGAGCCAGCGAAGTTGACTGATACAGGCCGCCCTGGATGTAATGGGCATTGATACCGTAGAACGGCAAGACGCCCGCAGCGGGAGTCGCCGGCGCTGCAGCGCCGATCGTCACGCTCAAAGAGGCCGATGTGGACGTACCGCCTGATTTCCCTGCCGCGACGCTGAAGGCCATCACGGTCAGCGTCTGGGCGCCCGTGAGCGTGCCCATCTTGACACTCGCGCTCCACTTCCCGCCAGAAGGCGTCACGTCGGAGCTGAGCTTGGTGCTGCCGCTATAGACCGCGACGTTGACCCATTGCGTGCCTGCGGTGCCGCTCACGGTGAACGTGGACGTTGCACTGGCATTCTGCGCGGGCGATGTGACTGCGAAGGCAGTCGTACTGCCCGTTGCAGCCTTCTGAGCATTGGCTTCGGCGCCGTCGACAGCAGCGCCGCTGCTATCAGTACCACCGCCGCCACATGCACTGACGAGCGGCGCAATGCAGCCAGCGATAAGACAACCTAGAACCTTGCGGCGCGCATTAAAATCGTTCATTTGGAATCCTTAGAATTTATCAAAAAGACGAGACACCTCAACGGCCAGGTCGTTATCCGTTCTGGCTGGTTTTGTGCGCCTGCAGTGAAGTAGCGAGCTTCGTGCTCGCCTGGAAGGTCAGACGGCCGGCATCTTCATCGTTTGCTCGACGGTAAAGGATGGATGCGGCTCTAAATTTTCGTTGTACTAACATCGCAAGTTTCTCCATCGCCGAGGGACCTCGACGAAAATGTTTGTGAAAAAGCACTCGGATCGACTACTTAGCGGTCGGACCAACACGAGCCCTTCCATCCCTCAGCCATGGATCTTGGTCACACCCGATGCGATACGGCTTCGAATCCATCTAATTAGGGGTACTACCAAATCTCCCCGTTGCGGAAGTCATTTCAATTTCCTTACCCCGGAGGTTTGCGTCACGCGCCCACTACGGCGTACACAAATCCGGTTGTCGAATAGTCCGTGGGTGCCGTGACCGGGCTGACGGACGGGGATTTATGCACAAAGGATCCTGCGCAGAACGTCGCGTGCGACGAAGGCGAACAACGGGACGACTGCTACATATCGATCACGCGGCCTTACAGATCTGCCGGCGATAATTCGCCAAGACGAACGAAGTTCGCCGTGCGCGGACCAGAGCGCTCGTCCTTTTATTTACCAGACAAATTAGTCAGTACTTCTTACTTGAATAAAAGGTTTTTGCGCTCGCACTTGCAATCTCGATGCTGAGCGGAATGTTACATTAAAGAAACGTTTTTAATCATTGATGACTCGATCCATCTTGTAACTTTCTGTGAGATATGGCAATAGTTACCTTAACATCCTATTTTTAAGGAAATTTTTCCCCTATTTCCCGAAAAAAATGGCGAAATATCAAAATTTGGCAGTAAATCTACTAAATTTATTTAGTCCGTATTTGTACGATGTTTCAGATTTGAATCAAATTTTATCAACGGCCTTTTCGAGCCAATACGGACCGGTAAGCGCCCGCAGCAAGGTCAATTCGACCGGTTTTCACGATTGCCGCATTGATGTTACCGAATGCCCCTTCTCACGATGTCCGCACGAACTTGTAAAACGACGACCGTCGCCTCTGGTTAGCCGGCGTTCGCATCCCGTCGAATTGCTTGAGCGCGTGGAACGCAATCAGCGGATCCCGTTTTGGAAATCCAGCTAGCGTCACGCATTTCGATCTGGGTCATGCCGAGGCCGCGCGAAGGGGGTGGCTTGCACGTAAGCTATCTACGAGGTGAGCAACACTCCTTCATCAGCCGGATGACACCGAACATGCACCGTCACCAGCGTTGCCATTCCATTCCAATAGTCACTGACACCACTCGCGCTTATACTGCCGGACAACCGGTTGCCGTCGCCATGAAGCGTGCAAAACAAGTCGGGCGGCGCGAGTCGGACTCAAAAACTGGAGGAAGACAAAATGAAGCCTTTCGTTTCCCGCTGTACGGTTGCGGCCTCAACGATCATCGTTTGTTTGCTGTCCGGACTCGCGCACGCAGATGCTGCGCATCCAGTAATTGCTCTCCTGCCCGGCGTGGTTGATCCGTTCTACTTCACAATGCATCGCGGCGCGGAACGGGCGGCCAAGGAAGAGAAAGTCGAGCTGCTGTTCCAGGTTCCCAAAGCGTGGAACACCAGTGAGCAAGTGCCTATCCTCAAGGCGTTCATCGCCAAGCATCCTGACGTACTGCTGATTTCGCCAGTCGATAAACAACAACTGATTGGACCGCTGAAAGAAGCCGCGGACGCCGGCATCAAGGTCATTACCGTCGACACCTATATCGGCGATGGACACTATCAGACGGGCAAGGGCGACGCTGATTTCCCGCTCTCGTATATTGCTTCGGACAATCTCGAAGGCGGCCGGGTCGCAGCACGCGCGCTTGCTAAAGCGATAGGCGACAAAGGCACGGTTTATTGCGAGAACAACAAGCCGGGGATATCAAGCACCGACGCGCGTGCCGAAGGTTTCGCCGACGAGATGAAGAAGCACCCCAACGTCAAAGTGCTGCAAACGCTGTACAACGAGGACGATGCAAACCAGGCCGCTGCGCACGTAGCGGCGGTGTTGGCGCGCAATCCGGACCTTGCGGGCGTGTTCGGCGCGAATACATTCTCCGGCAGCGGCGCGGCTCAGGGCGTCAAGGCGGCGGGCAAACAAGGCGTCGTCAAGGTGGTCGTATTCGATGCTGTGCCGGGCATCGACAAGCAAATCAAGAGTGGCCTCGTCGATATCGCGATTGCGCAGCGTCCGGATGAAATTGGTTATTACGGCGTCAAGTACGCCGCCGATGTCATTCACGGCAAGAAGATTCCCACCCTCAAGAGCACGGGTTTCGAGGTTCTCGATAAAAACAATATCGACAAGCCCGACATGCAGCAATACATCTACTCGAACTAGCCGCAACAGAATGGCTTAAACGATAGATCGTCTCCACCGCGTGCGCCTCCGCGCACGCGGATTCTGCTCATGACAACGCGGATAACTCCATGGATAACTCGCGTCTCGACAAGATCGCGCTGATTACCAAGCTATGGCCGTGGCTGTTCCTGGCCGCCCTGCTCGCCTTCTTCGAGGTGTATGCGCAGATCTCGGCTCATCGGTCATTTCTTTTTAACGCCTACAACCTGCAATCGATTGGTCTTGCCGCCGCCGCTCCGCTGTTGCTCGCCATCGGCCAGACCTTCGTGATCATCACGGCTGGCATCGATCTGTCGGCGGGTTTCGTGATGGGACTCGCGGCCGTCTGCGTCGCGCAGTTCACGCTGTTCGGCAGCGGCTCGCCATGGATCCTGTTCGTGTCCATTCCGCTCACGATTGTGGTTTGCCTGATTCCCGGGCTGGTCAACGGAGTGCTGATCGCGTGGCTTGGCGTGCCGGCGTTTATCGGCACGCTCGGCATGTATGGCGTGGCGCGCGGTGCAGGTTTTCTCGCGGCCGGCAGCGGCATGACCGTGTCGGTGGACAACACAGGTCTTGCGTGGCTCGGCGCCGGGTGGACGCCCGTGGTGCTGACCGGAGTGCTGCTGGTGATCATGCATCTGTTGTTATCGAAGACGCGCTTCGGGCAGTACACCTACGCAATCGGCGGCAACCCGCAGTCGGCCGTGCGCGCGGGCATCAACGTCAAACGTCACTTGCTGGTCGTGTACCTGATCGCCGCCGCGTTCGCCGCGGTCGGCGGGATCATCTATACCGCGCGTTTCGCCGCAGGCGCTGCCAATGCCGGCGAGCCGATGTTGCTCGATTCGATCGCCGCTGTCGTGATCGGCGGCGCGAGCCTGTTCGGCGGCACCGGCAATGTGATCGGGACGCTGATCGGCGCGCTGATCATCGCGGTGATCCAGTTCGGACTGGTGTTCGTCGATGTCAACGCGTTCTGGCAATTCATCGTGGTGGGTATTGTGATCATCCTGTCGGTACTGATCGATCAATACAAGGACCGCCTCGGAGGCGCTCAATGACCACGCCGATCCTTGAAGTGCGCGACGTCTCGATCCGCTTTGGCGGCGTGGAGGCGCTCAAGCACGTTTCATTGCAATTGCTGCCGGGCGAAGTGCTGGCGCTCGCCGGCGACAACGGCGCAGGCAAGTCGACGCTGATCAAGATCATTTCCGGTGTCTACCGGGCCGATCAAGGCGAACTGCTGTTCGACGGCGCGCCGTTGCAGTTGCGCGATCCACAGGACGCGCGCGCTCGCGGGATCGAGACGATCTATCAGGACTTGGCGCTGGCCGACAACCTGGACGTTGGCAGCAATATCTTCCTGGGCCGCGAACCGCTACGCCGGCAACTCGGCTTTCAGGTCATCGACCGGCCGCGTATGGCGCAGGTCGCGCGCGAAGTGCTGAAGCGTCTCGACATCGTGATTCCCGAGCGCAAGCTTGGCGGTCCCGTGAAGATGCTATCGGGCGGACAGCGACAAGCCATTGCCATTGGCCGCGCCATCTATTGGAACGCCCGCGTGCTCATCATGGATGAGCCCACCGCGGCGCTGGGCGTGCCCGAGCAGCGCAAGGTCATGGAGTTGATATCGACGTTGAAGGCCGAAGGTGTCGCCGTTCTCCTGATCTCGCACAATCTGCATGACATCTTTGCAATCGCCGATCGCATTGTCGTGCTGCGACGTGGCGAAGTGGCCGGGGAGCGGCAAGTCCAGCAAACCAATGGCGATGAAATCGTCCACCTGATGGTCGGCGATACCTACGTGAGCCCCGGAATAGACGGGACATCGAAAGCAACGAACCTATAACCGTTCGCCATGGTGCCGGAGGACTTCATGCATCGATCAGGCAGCAGCGCAAGCCAGCTTCCGCTCCTGCGCCGCAAGCCTCCCGATGACAACCGTCAGGACAAACGCTGCTATTTCACAAGCAGCAGCGGTCCAGCCAAGATCGCTGACCGATGTAAGACTCAACGTGAGTGAACCCAGCGCGGCGCCGAGCGAAAAGCCGAGATACATGAACGAAGCGTTCAGCGACAAGGCAATCGGCGTTCCACGCATGCCCGCGATGCTGATCAGCCCCGCTTGCTGCGCCGGGTAAAACGACCAGTGCGCCACGCCCCAGGCCACCACGCCCAGCAGGATGGGGACCAATGCCATCGACGTCGGCAACCAGTGCGCGCTTGCCGACATCATCGAGAAAGCGAGGATCGACACAATCAGGCACGGGACGATCACGCGGCGCGGGCCAACGCGATCCGCAGCCTTGCCGCCGATGAACACACCAACCGCCGCCGCGACGCCCCACGTGAATAGGACATAGCCAATCTGCGCGCCATGCAACGGCGTCGTCTTGGCGATGAACAGGGCAAGGAAGGTGTAGATCGTGTAAGCGCCCATCGCCCAGAGCGTGGTGACAAGCAAGGTCATCAGGATGACTGGCTGACGTGCGACATGGATACGTTCGCGCAGCGTGGCGGACGGCAATCCTGCGCCGATCGTGCGCGGCAAGCCGAACAACAATCCAGCCGTAGCCATCGCGGACAATGCAGCGACGCCCGCAAACGTCATGCGCCATCCAAGCCTGTCACCGACCAGCGCGCCAAGCGGCACGCCGAACGCCACCGCGACCGTGATGCCGCCGTTGACGATAGCCAGTGCTGTACCACGCCGTTCCGGACCGGCGATAGCGCCCGCCAGGGCATTCGCGCCGGGAACGTACAAACCGGCAGCCGCGGCGAGCAAGACGCGAGCCGCCATCAATTCCCAATAATTCTGGGCGCCCCACGCAATCAGGTTAGCCAGCGTGAAGGCCGAAAGCGACAGGATCATCAGCGTTCGCCGATGAAACCCGCCAGTCAGAGCCGTCAGGACCGGCGAACTGAACGCGTAGGCCAAAGCAAACACGGTCACCAGCTGACCCGTGGCAACGATGCTGGTGTGCAGGTCTGCCGCCATGTCGGGCAGCAGGCCGGCGATCATGAAGCTCTCGGTGCCGACTGCGAAGGTACCGAGGGCCAGCCAGTAAAGCGGCGCAAGCGAAATGCGTGCGCCCGTCGAGTGAGTCGCGTTCATCACATGCTCCGCTTATGTTCCGCTTAAGCTGCTACCAGGTCCTTGTCATAGAACGGATAGTCCGTATAACCGACATCGGTACCGCCGAAGAAACTGGGGCGGTCATACGGATTCAAGGGCAACTGGCGGCGCAAGCGTTCGGGCAGATCCGGATTGGCGATGAAGTCGCGGCCAAATGCAACCAGGTCGGCATCGCCCGCCTGCAAGATGGCTTCGGCCGTTCCGCTCTTGAAACCGCCGGCAGCAATGATGATTCCCTTGTAGTGCTTGCGAATCAGTTGCGCGGCAACCGGGTTCTGGTCCTTGCTTTCGTCATCCACGTTACCGAGTACGCGCGGCTCGATCAGGTGCAGATACGCCAGATTCAGCTTGTCCAATTCTTCCGCGACATAGCTGAAGAGCGCTTCAGGATTGCTGTCGGACATGTCGCCCCACGTGCCGCTCGGGCCAAGGCGCACGGCCACACGTTCGCTGCCCCACACCGAGATGACGGCTTGAGTCGCTTCGATCAAAAAGCGCGCACGGTTTTCGAACGAACCGCCGTAGATATCGGTGCGCTTGTTGCTGCCGTCCTGCAGGAACTGGTCGAACAAGTAGCCGTTGGCGGCGTGTAGTTCAACGCCATCGAAACCGGCCTGCTTGCCGCGAATGGCTGCGGTGCGGAAGCTCTCGACCAGATCGGCGATCTCGGGAATGGTCAGCGCGCGGCTCGGCGTGTTCGGGACCCAGCCCGCTTCGGTGTAGGCAACGCCGCCATGCAACACGGCGGAAGGTGCCACCGGCTCGGCGCCGCCCGGCTGCAACTGGCTGTTGGACTGGCGTCCAGCGTGATAAAGCTGCAGGAAGATGCGGCCGCCTTTGGCGTGCACGGCGTCCGTCACCACCTTCCAGCCGGCGATCTGACTATCGTCGTACAGGCCGGGCGCGCCCAGGTAACCGTTGCCGTTGGCCGCAGCGATGGTCGCTTCGCCAATCAGGAAGCCGCCCTGTGAAGTACGTTGTGCGTAGTATTCGGCCATCAACGGGCCGGGTTTCGCGCCGTCTTCGGCACGCATGCGGGTGAGCGGCGCCAACACAACGCGATGGGAAAATTCAAAAGGACCGACGTTGATGCTGGAATGAAGTTTGGACATGATTTCCTCAAGATTCAGTGGCTGTTGAATGTTGATCAGCAGCGGGTTTTTGACCTTGAGGAGAGTGTATGGACTGTCCGGGAAAAGAAAAATGGGCTAAGGTTCCGAATATATTGGACTAAAATGTCCGCAATCGAGCGGGTCGCCGTAGCATTGCCCATCGATGCCGCCTTCTTCAGACCCAAGAAAATCACGCTCAGGTATCGGGCATATCGGATGAATATGTCTGCAATTGCTTTCGGGATGCGTTGATGGATAGCCTCAGCGGCATTTCGATGTTCGTGCAGGTCGCGGAGACCCGCAGTTTTACCGAGGCGGGACGATTGCTGGGCGTATCGTCGTCGGCGGTCGGCAAGAGCATTGCGCGCACCGAGGAACGCTTGGGCGTTCGGCTCTTTCACCGCAGCACGCGTAGCGTCACGCTCACAGCCGAAGGTGCCTTGTTCCTGGAGCGGTGCCGGCGCATTCTGGACGAAGTCGAAGCGGCGGAAGCAGAACTGTCCGGCGCGGTGGGCAGTCCTCGCGGAAGGCTGCGGATCAGCACGCCGCAACTGTCCGGGTTGTTCATGCCGATGCTGGACGGCTTCATGAAGCAATACCCGGACATCGAGATCGATGTCGATTTCTCCGATCGCATGGTGGATATCATCGAAGAAGGTTTCGATGCCGTCATTCGCACAGGCGAGCAGCTTGACTCGAGGCTGATATCGCGGCGCCTGGGTTCGTGCGGACAGGTAGTGGTCGCCTCGACCGGATATCTCAAGCAACATGGTGTTCCCGCGCATCCCTCCGAACTCGTTCAGCACGCTTGTTTGCTGCATAAATTTCCCGCCAGCGGCAAGCTGGAACGCTGGCCCTTCCGGCTTGCTGAATCGGAAGCGGAGCCGGAGTTACCGCAAACCTTCGTCAGCAATACCATCGAAGTCCTGGGCTTTCTCGCGCTTCAGGACAAGGGCCTGGCCCTCCTGCCAACCTTCCTCGTGCGGGATGCGCTGGCGAGCGGCGAGCTGCAGATCGTGCTGGGTGATTTCATCGAACAGACCGTCACCTTCTGGATCTTGTGGCCGGCAAGCCGTTACGCCTCGCCGAAGCTGCGGGTTTTTATCGATTACGTGAGTGAGAATTTGCGGATTTAGGTTGGGGGAGGTCTGACGCCGCGTGTGTGGGATCCCGCCAATAACCAGCCAGATGGCCAACGCCAGCGCAAAACCGGCAAAACCAGCGCGTTGACATCGGCGGTGGCGTAAAATACGCCCTTTCTCGCACCGGACGACCAACGCTATGACGCTCGCCTCCACTCCAGAGATCATCGCCGAGCTGAAGGCTGGCCGGATGGTGATCCTCGTCGACGAAGAAGACCGCGAAAACGAAGGTGATCTCGTCATCGCCGCCGATTTCGTCACGCCGGAAGCGATCAATTTCATGGCGCGCCACGGCCGTGGACTGATCTGCCTGACTCTCACGCAAGACCGCTGCCGCCAGCTGAACCTGCCGCTGATGACACAGCGAAACGGCACCCAGTACGGGACGGCGTTCACGGTGAGCATCGAGGCAGCCGAAGGCGTGACCACCGGCATCTCCGCCGCAGACCGCTCACGCACCATTCAGGCGGCGGTCGCGCACGACGCAAAAGCCGAGCATATCGTCCAGCCGGGTCACGTATTTCCGATCATGGCGCAACCGGGCGGCGTGCTGGTCCGCGCCGGGCATACGGAAGCGGGCTGCGACCTGACGGCAATGGCCGGCCTGACGCCAGCGTCGGTGATCTGCGAAGTGATACGCGACGACGGCGAAATGGCCCGGTTGCCTGATCTGATCGAATTCGCCGAGCTGCACGGCATTCGTATTGGCACGATCGCCGACCTGATTCACTACCGCTCACGCACGGAATCGATTGTGGAGCGCGTCGCCGAACGCACCATGCAAACGGCGCATGGCGCGTTTCGCGCGGTGCTGTATCGCGATCAGCCAAGCGGCTCGCCGCATATTGCGCTGGTGCGCGGGCAGCCGTCACCGGATCGGGAAACGCCGGTGCGCGTGCATGAACCGCTGTCGGTGCTGGATCTGCTCGAAGTGGACTCGTCCACGCACTCCTGGACGCTGGACGCAGCAATGAAGGAAATTGCGGCCCGCGACCTGGGCGCCATCGTGCTGCTCAATTGCGGCGACACGAAAGAGCATCTCGTCGATGTCTTCCAGGCGTTCGAGCGCGAGGACAAAGCGGCCGAACTTAAACGCCGCCCAATCGATTTCAAGACCTACGGCATCGGTGCGCAGATCTTGCGCGAACTGGGCGTGGGCAAGATGCAGGTGCTGTCGAATCCTCGCAAGCTCGGCAGCATGTCGGGTTACGGTCTCGAAGTGACCGGGTTCATCCCCATGCCGGGTTGTCCCGCCACGAGTTCCACGGAATCGGCAGATCCCGCTTCCATCGCCCATTTACGCTCGGTCTGACCCGCGCCAACCACCACACTGCATCACACTGAAAACGGATAAATAATGGAAATCGGACAATACCAACCGAACCTCGACGGCGACGGATTGCGCATCGGGATCGTGCAATCGCGTTTCAACGAACCGGTCTGCAATGGCCTCGTGGATGCTTGCACGGAAGAACTTGAACGCCTCGGCGTGATTGGTGAAGACGTGTTGCTCGTCACCGTGCCGGGCGCACTCGAAATTCCGCTGGCACTTCAAAAGCTGGCTGAATCGGGTCAGTTCGATGCGTTGATCGCGCTTGGCGCCGTGATTCGTGGCGAAACGTACCACTTCGAGCTGGTATCGAATGAAAGCGGCGCGGGCATTTCCCGTATCGCACTGGACTTCGGCACGCCGGTCGCGAATGCAGTCCTGACGACCGAAAACGACGAGCAAGCTGTTGCCCGCATGACGGAAAAAGGCCGCGACGCTGCACGCGTGGCGGTGGAAATGGCGAACTTGTCGGTCGCGCTGGAACAGCTCGGCGGTGACGATGAAGACGAAGACGACGAGGACCGTGCATGAAAAGCGCTCGACGACGCTCGCGCGAACTCGCGACACAAGGGCTTTACCAATGGTTGCTGTCGGGCGCGCCCGGCGGCGAGATCGACGCGCAGTTGCGCGGCGCGCAAGGCTTCGACAAAGCCGACCAGGAACATCTGGACGCCATCCTGCACGGCGTGATCAAGGAAGCGGACATCATTTCCGCCGAACTCCAGCCGTGCCTCGACCGTCCGCTCGAGCAGCTTTCGCCAGTCGAACGCGCGGTGCTGATGGTCGCTGCGTTCGAGTTCAAGCATCACCTGGATATTCCTTATCGCGTGGTGATCAATGAGGCAATCGAACTGACGAAGACGTTCGGCGGCTCCGACGGCCACAAATACGTGAACGGCGTGCTCGATAAACTCGCCGTCCAGTTGCGGCCAACGGAAGCGCAAGGCCGCGGGCAACGCAGCTAAGCAGACGGTTTCTCCTATTCATGAACTTTGCAAAAGAACCGTTGAACGCAGCCATCCGATACGCCGCCCGCGTTGACGCCATCGAGCCGTTCTATGTCATGGAACTGGCAAAAGAAGCGCAGGCGCTCGAACGCGCGGGCCGCAGCATCATTCATATGGGTATCGGCGAACCGGATTTCACAGCGCCGGAGCCGGTGATCGCGGCCGCCACCGACGCCTTGCGCCGCGGCGTCACGCAATACACGAATGCGCTCGGCCTGGCTTCGTTGCGCGAGGCTATTTCAGCTCACTATCGCGACACGTTCGGGCTCAGTGTCGATCCGGCGCGCATCGTGGTGACAGCGGGTGCATCGGCGGCATTGCTGCTGGCGTGCACCGCGCTGGTCGATCGCGACGACGAAGTGCTGATGCCCGATCCGTGCTACCCGTGCAATCGCCATTTCGTGGCGGCCACCGAAGGCCGTCCGGTCCTGATCCCAAGCGGTCCGGCCGAGCGGTTCCAGTTGACGGCCGCTCAGGTCGAAGCGCATTGGACATCCGCCACGCGCGGCGTGCTGCTCGCGTCGCCGTCCAATCCGACCGGCACGTCCATTGAACCCGCCGAACTGGCGAAAATTGTCGACGTCGTGCGTGCGCACGGCGGTTTTACGATCGTCGATGAGATTTATCAGGGCTTGAGCTACGACGCGAAGCCCATATCAGCGCTTTCGTTAGGCGATGACGTGGTCACGGTGAACAGCTTTTCGAAGTACTTCAACATGACTGGCTGGCGGCTCGGCTGGCTTGTAGTGCCGCCAGCGATGGTCGCCACCATGGAGAAGCTCTCTCAGAACTTGTTTATTTGCGCCTCGGCGCTGGCGCAGCACGCGGCGCTGGCATGTTTTGAACCGGCGACGCTCGCCATTTATGAATCCCGGCGCTTGGAATTCGGACGCAGGCGGGATTTCATCGTGCCGGCGCTGCGTTCGCTTGGTTTCGAAGTGCCCGTCGTGCCGGATGGCGCGTTCTACGTTTATGCCGATACGCGCCACGTCGCGCATCCCGCAGCCGGCGACAGTAACGCGTTGACGCGTTCCATGCTGCATGACGCCGGCGTGGTGCTCGTACCCGGTACCGATTTCGGCTTTCATGCACCGCAGGATTATATTCGGCTGTCTTATGCGACGGCGTACTCGCAGCTTGAAGAGGCGGTGCAACGGCTGGGAACGCTGTTTCGGGTTTGATCAGAGTGAAGAAAATCGAAAAGCCGTTCCAACGCGAGTTGGAACGGCTTTTTTGTGTTTCCTCTACAGCTTGAGTGTCCTGCTTCTGCTGACAACCTGACTTTTAAGCGCCGAATTCCGTCGATGCTACATGCTTCGCTTGCGCGTCTGCGTCGTCGGTCTCGTTGTGGTCGCTGGCTTGCGGCGTAGACGATTTGGCCGGCGCCGTAATCGCCGGAGCACCGGCAAGCGTCACGTGCACGCGTTTTTCGGTTGTTCCAGAAGCTGACGACGAAGCCGACGCCACCACTTGCTTCGGCGCAGACGGCACTGGCACTGGCGCCGGCGGCGTGATGATCGGCACATTGCGGCCGCGCGCTACATCGCGCAGACGTGAACGTTCTGCCAACACCTTCGCGCCGTATCCGCCGTCGTCCTGTGCTGTCGAACCCACGTAGAAACGCAAGCCACCCGCCACCGAACCGCCACGCGCGATGCAATCCTTCAGCACCAGCGCGCCAACCTTGATATTCGCGAGCGGCTCAAGCGCGGCATGCGAACCACCGAAGTACTCGAATTTGTCGGAATGAACCTTCGACATCACCTGCATCAACCCTTGCGCACCCACACCGCTTTCAGCATACGGATTGAAACCCGATTCGATTGCCATGACGGACAGCAGGAGCAGAGGATCGAGGCCGACCTCACGGCCGGTATCGAAGGCCGCTTTTACGAGCTCGCTGACCGGCTCTTGCGCCACGTGGTAACGCCGCGCAATGAAATTCGCCACCAGGTTCTGCTCACGATCCGACACGAGCACGCGATCGTCGCGGGCATCGGCAACCACCTTCTGCGATGAAATCGCGCTGGCCAGCGTCGAAACGCTTGGCAACGTGCGGGGATCGAGCCCATTTGGCGATACGGCAAGACTCAGCCCGCCGGTGAGCTTACGAGTGCTGTCGTCGTCGGTGGCTGCGGCGCCCAGCGAGGTGGTCTCGGCGGTGCCGTTACTGCCATTACGCAGTTCCTCTTCGCGCTGATGACCGAGCGCAAACGGGGGGAAAGGTTGTCCGGAGAGCAACCGGGCCGGCCCCGCTTGTACCGCGGCCGAGACGAGGGGCATGAGTTTGGCGGCGAAGGACCCGCGCCAGGCTGGCAGCAGCCAAAGTGCGAGCGCGGTCACGACAGCAGCACAACCGACCAAGCTAAAAACGGTAAGACTCATGTGTTTGGCGCGACGCAGCATAGCGCGTAGATGAAGCGCCAGGCGAGCGTCGGGACGCCACGACAACCAAGCATTCATTGGATGGATCTCCCAAATTGCATGATTTCCGCAGATGAAAACCCGAAAAACTGGGCCACCACGCAGAAATCGACACCGCCAGCCCTGGGTTAGCCACGAGCGGTATCGGGAAAACGGCACAGACCGTTGGGGAAACCTGACCGGAACATTACGTTTCCGGGTACGCGCAGCACGAAGGACATGCTGGGGCGCGCACACAGGTCACCACGCGAAAAACCGGCGAAGAAGAGCGCCGGCAAGAAAACCAAAGCCTTGATTCACCGAACTAATCGGTGCAGGCGACGCGTCGCGTCATATCAAAAGACCTGAGGCAGTGGTAAAAAGTTTCAATTGGTGTTGTCAATGCCAAAGGATTTTAGCAGGCTCAAATGATCCGTCAATGCTGGTAAATGTAAAAGCTATTACTTCCAGTAATTATGAACAGTGTTCAGGATGGCTAGAGCGGCCTGCCAAGCCACTTTCCGGCGGAAACGCGGGAATTGTGCCGTTGTGTGCTATGACGTACCGACATCAACACAGGTAAAATCGACAATCGCCCGCGCGCGAAAGTTCCTCATATGAATTTTGGACCGCGCCATCAGCCTCTGCTGCCCCGAGCGCAGACCGCGCTTCCCGCTGCCCCTCTCTTAGGCACCTTCCCACTAGCCGATGAAATACAAAGATCTGCGCGACTTCACTGCCCGCCTCGAAACGCTCGGCGAATTGCGCCGCATCAGCCAACCGGTCTCGCCCGTCCTTGAAATGACCGAACTCTCCGATCGCGTGCTGCGTTCGGGCGGTCCGGCTTTGCTGTTCCAGGCACCGACAGGCCACACCATGCCCGTGCTGGCCAATCTGTTTGGCACGCCGCGGCGCGTGGCGCTTGGCATGGGTATCGAGACGGAAGCGCAGGAGACAGCCGATCCCAGTCTTCTCAGCGATAAAGCCGCGCTCGAGTCGTTGCGCGACGTGGGCCGGTTGTTGTCGGCGCTAAAGGAACCCGAGCCGCCGAAGGGCCTGAAGGACGCGGGCAAGTTGCTGTCGCTGGCGAAAGCCGTCTGGGACATGGCGCCGAAAACGGTCAGCTCGCCAACCTGCCAGGAGATCGTGTGGGAAGGACAAGACGTTGATCTGGCGCGCCTGCCCATTCAGACGTGCTGGCCGGGCGACGCCGGTCCGCTCATCACGTGGGGACTGACGGTCACGCGCGGCCCGAACAAGACGCGTCAGAACCTTGGTATCTATCGGCAGCAGCTGATCGGGCGCAACAAATTGATCATGCGATGGCTGGCGCATCGGGGCGGCGCGCTGGATTTTCGCGAGTTCGCGCTCGCCAATCCTGGCAAACCGTATCCGGTGGCGGTGGTGCTCGGCGCCGATCCCGCCACTATTCTCGGCGCCGTGACGCCGGTGCCGGACTCGCTCTCCGAGTATCAATTTGCCGGGTTGTTGCGCGGCGCAAAAACCGAGCTGGCGAAATGTCTCACGCCGGGGGTGGATACGTTGCAGGTGCCCGCGCGCGCGGAGATCGTGCTCGAAGGCTTCATCTATCCGCAGGATGGTCCTGTTCCGCCGCTGCCCGCCGGCGCGCCGCCGCGACCCACCAATAGCGCGTCTTCGAAGTACGAACACGCGCTCGAAGGTCCGTACGGCGACCATACTGGCTATTACAACGAACAAGAGTGGTTCCCGGTCTTCACAGTCGAGAAGATCACTATGCGTCGCGATGCGCTCTATCACTCTACGTATACAGGCAAACCGCCCGACGAGCCGGCCGTGCTCGGCGTCGCGCTCAACGAAGTGTTCGTGCCGTTGCTGCAAAAGCAGTTCACCGAGATCACCGACTTTTACCTGCCGCCCGAAGGTTGCAGTTATCGGATGGCGATCGTACAGATCAAGAAAAGTTACCCCGGCCACGCGAAGCGCGTGATGTTCGGCGTCTGGAGCTTCCTGCGGCAGTTCATGTATACGAAGTTCATCGTGGTGGTGGACGACGATGTCAATATCCGCGATTGGAAGGAAGTGATCTGGGCCATCACCACGCGCATCGATCCGTCGCGCGATACGGTTCTGGTCGATAACACCCCGATCGACTATCTCGATTTCGCGTCGCCGAAGGCAGGGCTGGGATCGAAGATGGGGCTCGACGCCACCAACAAATGGCCCGGTGAGACCGACCGCGAGTGGGGCCGGCCGATCACGATGGACGATGCGGTGAAACGGCGCGTCGATGCGCTATGGGATGAAATCGGCTTTTCCGGAGGCAAGCGCTCATGAACGTTGCTGCGACGGTTTATCGTGGGGATCTGGTTGAAAACACGCACGCCGCGCATGTGGCGGTCGTCGATGCCGAAGGCCGGTTGATCTACGCGTTCGGTGATCCGTCACGCATGACGCTTGCGCGCTCGGCGGCGAAGCCGGCGCAAGCGCTCGCGGTGCTGGAAACGGGCGCGCCGGACCGCTTCGGTTTCGACGACGCCGATCTCGCTCTGATGTGCGCATCGCATAACAGCGAGCCGCGCCACATCGAGCGCACGCGCGCCATGCTGGCAAAGGCGCAGGTCACCGAAGCCGATCTTCGATGCGGCGGCCACGCGCCTCTGTCGGACGCGGTCTGGAAAGAGTGGATCAAGCGTGACTTCACGCCAACCGGCGTCTGCAGCAATTGCTCGGGCAAACATGCCGGCATGCTGGCGGGCGCGCAGGTGTTGGGCGCCGCCGTTCGCGACTACCACTTGCCAGAGCATCCGCTGCAGGTTCGGGTGAAACGCACCGTTGCCGAGCTCTGCGACCTGCCGGACGATGGCGTGCATTGGGCCATTGATGGCTGTAATCTGCCGACGCCCGCCTTTCCGCTGGATCGGCTCGCCCGGCTTTTCATGAAGATGGCGCACGCGAATGCTGAGGTTGAAGACACGCCGCGCTCGAAAGCCCTGGCCCGAATCTACCGCGCGATGACGACCTACCCGGAACTCGTCGCGGGCGACGGCCGTTTCTGTACCACGTTGATGCAAGCATTCGGCGGCGATCTGGTGGGCAAAGTAGGCGCCGATGCAAGTTATGCAATCGGTGTGCGTGGCACCGCTACGCGCGGATCGCTGGGCATCGCGGTCAAGGTCGAAGATGGGAACACCGCCGTGCTTTACGCAATCGTCACGCATGTGCTGGCGCAACTCGACATCGGCCACGAAACGCAGCGCGCGCAACTCGCCGCCTACAGCAATCCGCCGATGCGCAACACGATGGGTATTGAGACCGGACGGCTGGTCGTATCTGTGCCGCTTGAACGCGTCTAGTGCTACCCCACACGCAACAGCAAGATGAAAACGTGAAGCCGGACAACCGGCTTCGCTCAATATAAAAAGATCAAGAAGGAAAGCCGGGATGCACGTGTTGTCATTGCTGTCTGATGGATTTTTTCTGTCGTTGTCGCTGTGTCTGGATATTGGTATTGCAAACGTCGCGGTTATTTCGCTAACGCTTTCCCACGGCTTCAAGCCGGGCATGATGATCGGCCTCGGCACCTGTTTCGGCGATCTCGTCTACGCAGCGCTCGCACTCGCGGGCATGGCTGCATTACTCCAGTTCGATACCGTGCGCTGGGTCGTATGGATAGGCGGCGCAATCGTACTGCTCTTCCTGACCTTCAAAATGGCACGCGAAGCGCTCTTTCCGGCATCGGCGCCGCCAGTCGCGGGGGAACCGGATCTTGTCCCTACAGCGCGGCCCTCTCATCTGCGCAGCTTCACGCGTGGCATGCTGCTCGCGGTTTCGTCACCCAGCGCCATCCTCTGGTTCGCCGCCGTGGGTGGCGCACTGATCGCGAAAGCCGGCGCAACCGGCCCGGCGAGCGCGTCGGTGTTCCTCATTGGCTTCTTTTGCGGCGGCCTTGCCTGGACGCTTTTCATCTGCACGCTCGCCAGCCACGGTCGCAAACGCGCAGGAACGGCGCTGCTGCGCGCTTGCCATGTGTTATCTGCGGTGCTGTTCGCGTACTTTGCGTACAGCGTGATCGTGAACGGTTATCACGACCTGATCCTCAAGGGCGCACAGACGTTATGACGTCAGGACATCAAGCCAGGAACTGAGCGAGTCGCGCCAGATCGACGTTGCCGCCGCTGATGATCACGCCCACGCGCTTGCCCTTCACCGGCACGATGTTCTGCAACACGGCGGCCGCAGCCAGACAACCCGTTGGCTCAACGACCATCTTCATGCGCTGCGCGAAGAACTTCATGGTCTGCACAAGCTGGTCGTCGCTGACGGTGACGACCCTATCCACGTAGCGCTTCAGAATGGGAAAGTTGTATTCACCCACGTGGGTGGATGCGGCGCCGTCGGCAATCGTGCGTGGCACTTCTATATGGACAATCTCGCCGCGTTCGAGCGATTGTTGTGCGTCGTTACCGGCCTCCGGCTCCACGCCAATCACCGTGCATGACGGACTCAACTCCGCCGCCGCCAGCGCGCCGCCGGCGAGCAAACCTCCGCCACCCAGGCACACGAACAGATAATCCAGCGGCCCGGTTTCTTCGATGAGTTCTTTCGCCGACGTCCCCTGCCCCGCAATCACATGCGGATGGTCGTAGGGTGGAATCAGCGTCATGCCGCGCTCTTGCGCAAGCCTCGCGCCAATTGCCTCACGATTCTCGGTGTACCGGTCGTACGTAATCACTTCGCCGCCGTAACCGCGCGTGGCCTCCATCTTCGCGGCCGGCGCGTCCTCCGGCATGATGATGGTCGCCTTGATGCCAGCGATACGCGCCGACAACGCAATTGCCTGCGCGTGATTTCCTGATGAATACGTCAGGACGCCGGCCTGGCGCTGAGACTCGGAGAAATGCGAAATCGCGTTGAACGCGCCCCGAAATTTGAAAGCGCCCATGCGCTGGAAGTTCTCGCACTTGAAGAACAGGTTCGCGCCAGTGAGCGCGTCTGCAGTGCGGGAAGTCATCACGGGCGTACGATGCGCAGCGCCAGCAATTCGTTCTGCGGCGTCGGCGACGTCGGCGTAGGTGGGAGCGGGAAGGATTGACATCGAGACTCAAGGGCGGCGGTTGAGGAATGCCTATTGTCCCAGCATCGTGGAGTCTTTGGAAAGCTGGCCAAATGGCCGACGCTGCCGGCTTCATGCGTGCCGCGCGGTGAGCGCGGTCGGCGTGATTGAACAAACCCACGCAAAAAGAAACAGCGCAACCCGGTTCCATGCCGGCGTTGCGCTGTTTTCCAGCCAATCCAATAATCAGCAAGCCACGCCGCTCATGCCGCGAATCTTAATGGCGCCAGCCACCATAACCGCCGTGATAACCGCGATATCCGCCATGGTATCCATACCCATAACCGCCGCGATAATGACCGCGATAATACGGACCACCGCCGTAATACCCGCCCACCACAACGGGCGGCGGCGCATAAACCACGGGCGGCGCGGCGTACACCGGGCCTGGTGCGTAATACACGGGCGGCGGCGGAGCGGCATAAACCGGATAAGCCGGCACCCCGATGCCGATACCCACCGAAACGTGCGCCTGCGCGGCGCTGACAACGCCAACACCAAGCGCGGCTGCAGTTAGAATCTGGACGATCTTTTTCACTTTTATTCTCCGTACCGCAGTCCGGTACGCACGACCGGTTACCGCAGCGACATGCCTTCAATGTAGCTAAAAACCCTGAATCCCACCTTAAGCATTTGTTGCAAATTGCAATATCTACAGTCCTAGGAATGGGTTTTGTCTGCCGAATTTCAAGCGGGCGGATAACCGCGCCAGCCTTGGCGCACAGGCTTAACGAGACGGATTAAGGGTTTGCTGGGAAAGCGGCCGCCAGATTGTTGGAGTCCTGCGCCCTTTCCGCCTGTCACCAAAGTAATGATTCATTACACTTTGCTTTTAGCGCCTGAAAAAATGAAAGCCCCGCCGACCTGAAAGCGTCGAGCGGGGCATGTTCGAACTGTTTTCAAACTCAGACGGTTCTATCTCTTGGAGCGCGGTCGCAAACCTCCGCTCAACCCACCTTTACGTAGGCGAATTCGCGAGTAACGCTGGGCGGCACGTACGCGCCACTTATCTTCACCCGTGGCGTAAGACGCTTGCGCTGATCCCACCACTGCCGGCGATGTGTCTGGCTGAGAAAACGCAGATGTTTCCGATACGCAAAAATACTCATGGCGACCCCCAAACGTTGCAAAACAAGCAGTGGCGCACATCGGCCAAATGACCAGCCCTGACTATTAGGCCCGATATACCAGCTTGCTCGAGCCTCGCAAAACCGTTGGCGGCGGCGCCCTGTGCCGTCTTTTATGGCACCAACGCCGTTGCGCGATACTTCATCTTGCGCCGCGAGCGCGAACCGCGCATCGCAACGAATCTTATGGAGCAACAACCGTGCCTTTTTCAACGACACCCCGTCTGGGCTTCGTCGGCGCCGGCCGCCTCGCGCGCTGCCTGGCGGCCGTCTGGTCCCGCGCGGGTTATCCAGTCACCGCAGTAGCGAGCCGATCGGCGGCATCGGCAAGTGAATTCGCCGGCGAATTGCCCGAATGCCTGGTCGCCGATGACGCCAGCGCCGTTGCACAACACGCCGATATCCTATTTTTAACCGTTCCCGACGACGCCATCGGTGCGACGGCGAACGCTTTGCGACTGGATCATGCCCATGGCGGTGCAAAAGCGGTCGTGCATTGCAGCGGCGCCACGCCCGTCGATGTCCTCGCCGCAGCCCGAGCGCAGGGCGCGGATATCGGCGGATTCCATCCGTTGTTCCTGTTTGGCGGCCTGCCGAGCGACCAGACGCGCATTGCGGGCTGTTCTGTCACGATCGAAGCGAGCGGGCCCTTGCGTGACACGCTGACCGCGTTGGGCGAGGCGCTCGGCTGTCATCCGTTGTCGATCCCGCCGGGCGGCCGCCTGCTCTATCACGCCGCCGCGCACTACGCGGCAAGCTTCGCGCTGTGCTCGCTGTCGGAGACGGTCACGCTCTGGAAAGAATTGGGGTTCGACGAGGACGACGCGTTGCGCGCAATCCTGCCGATGCTCGCCGGCACTATCGAAACCGCGCGTGAAAAGGGTTTGCCGGGTGCGCTTGCCGGCCCGGTGTCGCGCGGCGACGCCAGCATTGTTGTCAGGCAACTGGCGCTGCTGCAAGACCTCGGCGGCGATCACGCCGCCCTCTACGCTCTGCTCACGCGGCGCGCGGTCGCGCTGGCCAAACGGCGGACGTCGCCACCGCCTGCGGACGCACTGGACGCGATGTCACACGCCATCGAAGTCGTGTTGAACGCGATCGGACCGAGCGCCGTTTGATTGCCCTGATCAGGGCCGCATGACAGGCCGTTTGGGGGCACCCGTACGCCGGTGTACGCCAAGCGGCACAAGGCGTCACCAAGCCATGCTATCGTGATGCCCGGCGCGCCAGTGTGGCAAAGCCGCCGAGGGTTCGGGCACGGGCAGGAAGCGAGCAACATAAGTTCCAACCCGCGTTTTTGGAGCCGGGTTCAGAACGTGGACCGTACGTTGATCCAGGCGAAGCTCCGGCTTCGGCCGCCGCCCTCGACGCCAACCCATTCCAGCTACGAGAACGAACAATGATCAAGGTGAGCTTTTTTTATCCGTATGGCGAGAATGCGCCCTTCGACATCGACTACTACTGCACGAGCCACATGCCGTGGGTGGCCGGTTTGCTGGGCTGCGCGTTGAAAGGCTGGTCGGTCGATGCAGGCCTCGCGGGCGGCGCGCCGGGTTCAACGCCCACATATATTGCGGCGGGCCACCTGCTGTTTGATTCCGTCGATGCCTTTACCACCGCGGTCTCGCCACATGCGAAAGCCTTCTCCGCGGACATCGAGAACTATTACCCGGACGGCGTTGCGCCGGTCGTGCAGGTCAGCGACGTGCGCGCCGCCAGCTGACCGGCCGTTGCTGATTTATTGCTAATTTATTGATAAGGCCGGGCGGTTTCCGTCGCGGCTTTGCCAGGCCCTCATATCACCTCGCGCGGCCATGAACGCCGCGCTTTTGCCTTGAAAAGGATTTGAGATGTTCGGCGAGATCGCCCGTTTTCTACTCAACACAATCTTCACGTTGTTCGGCGCTGCGCTGTTGCTGCGCGCCTGGATGCAGGTCGTCCGCATGCCGCCGTACAACCCGGTGTCCAACGCCGTGATGCAAGCCACGAACTGGCTCGTCCTGCCGTTGCGCAAGATCCTGCCGGCGTCCAAGACCATCGACTGGGCGAGTATTGTCGCGGCGGTCCTTGCGGCGGTGGTATTCGTGATCCTGCTGGTCCTGCTCGCGGGCGTCGATCCCGTCGGACTCGTGCCCATGCTGCCCACGCTGTTGCTGGTCGCGGTAATCACCGTCATCAAATGGGCGCTGAACCTCATTATCTGGATGACGATCCTGATGGCGTTGCTGTCATGGCTCAATCCGCAATCCCCGGCCATGCCGCTGCTGTACCAACTCACGGCGCCGTTTCTCGAGCCGCTGCGGCGCGTGTTGCCGCGCATGGGGGGTATCGACTTGTCGCCTATCCTGCTGTTCGTGATCGTTCAGGTACTGCTGATGGTCGTGACGCGGCTGGCCGTGACCATGACCATGTTCGGGGTGTGATATCGGTGTTGACGCTTTAATCAGCTGTCGATCCGGGTTAAGTTGCGGTAGACGCGGTATTCCGCGTAAAATCGCGGTCTCTGCGGGCGTCGTATAATGGTAATACCCTAGCTTCCCAAGCTAGAGCCGTGGGTTCGATTCCCATCGCCCGCTCCAGTTTTCGTTCACAAAAAGCCGCCTTCCAAAAGGCGGCTTTTTGATTTACAGCAGCGCCAGGTTTGCCTCGCGTTGGTTTGCCGCAAACTCCGCTCAACCTCAAAACCCGCGTCCTTTCCGATGATCCACGATCCCACTCCCAACCCAGACGAGACCAACGAAAGCGACGAAGCCGCCGACAGCGCGGACGCGACCAGCACGCTTCGTCATCGGCGGATTCGGAGCTTCGTCACGCGTGCGGGGCGGGTATCCACGGGACAGCGTCGCGCACTCGATGAATTCGGTCCGCGTTTTATCGTGCCCTACGCGCCGCAGCCGCTCGACTGGGACGCCGCGTTTGGGCGCCATGCGCCGCGGGTGCTGGAGATTGGCTTCGGTATGGGCGGGACGACGGCGGAAATCGCGTCGGCACGTCCCGGCGACGACTTCCTCGGCATCGAGGTGCATGAACCGGGCGTGGGCGCGTTGCTGAAACTGATCGGTGAACAAGCGCTGACCAACATTCGCGTTGTCCAGCACGACGCCGTGGAAGTGCTCGAACATATGATCGCGGCAGACAGCCTCGATGGCGTCCACATCTATTTCCCCGATCCATGGCACAAGGCACGTCACCATAAACGCCGGCTGATCCAGCCGAAGTTCGTGGCGCAGTTGGTGTCGCGGCTGAAGCCGGGCGGGTATATCCATCTAGCCACTGACTGGCAGAACTATGCCGAACAGATGCTCGAGGTATTGTCGGCGGAGGCGGCGCTGGAAAATACAGCCGCCTCGGATTACGCGCCACGTCCCAACTATCGGCCTGTGACCAAGTTCGAGCGGCGCGGCTTAAAGCTGGGGCACGGCGTTTGGGATCTCGTGTTCAAGCGCCGCTGAACGACACCAACGAAAAAACAGGCCGTTCCAACTCACGTTGAAACGGCCTGTTTTGGTATGCGCTTGCGGACTTTTAGACCTTGCCCCAAGGGCAAGACAACATCGAAATCAATCCGCCCAACTCAACCCGCCGCTATATCCCACGATCAGGATCAGCAGCCCAAAGCCGATCCGGTACCACGCGAAAGCCGTGAAATCGTGCGTGGCGACGTAGCGCAGCAACCATCGAATACATATAAATGCGCTGACAAAAGCAGCCAGCAGCCCGACGATAAACAAGCCCACCGAATCGACGGACAGCGTACGCCAGTCCTTCGCAAGCTCGTAAAGCGTGGCGCCGAAGATAATCGGAATGGCGAGGAAGAAGGAAAACTCGGTAGCAACTTTACGTTCCAGCCCGAATAACATCCCGCCGATAATCGTTGACCCCGAACGCGACGTGCCGGGAATCAGCGCGAAGCATTGGGCGAGACCGACCTTGAAGGCATCGGCGTAAGAGAGATCGTCCACCGACGTCACCCGCGCCGCGACATTGCGCTCGCGATGCCGCGCTTCCGCCCACAGGATCACGACACCGCCCACGATCAGCGCCACGGACACCGGCACAGGCGCAAACAACACGGCTTTGATGTGCTTTTCGAACAGCAGGCCGAGCACAACTGCCGGAATGGTCGCGATGATCACGTTCAGCGTGAACCGGCGCGCCTTGGGCTGCGTGGGCAAGCCGGCGACGATCGAGCCGATCTTGCGCCGGTATTCCCAGACGATCGCGAGAATCGCGCCGAACTGGATCACGACGTCGAAGGTTTTCGCCTGAGCGTTCGTGAAATTCAGCAGACTGCCCGCAACAATCAGGTGTCCCGTACTCGATACCGGCAAAAACTCAGTCAAACCCTCCACCACACCCAGAATCAGCGCTTTGCAAAACAGAATCCAGTCCATCGCTCCGCCCTTTTGGCATAGTCTGGCCGTCGCCAGCCAATCGTTCGGGCACGCGCGTCCTGGGATTGCGTCGGGAAAATACTACTTCTCGACGATCTGCACACGTATGCCGTTTGTAAGGACGGTGATTGTACCGGGTTCGTAGTTAACACCGGCAAACTGTAATTGTTCTGGCTTGAATGTGTAGATTGGGTAACGGTCCAGGAACTGCGTCGCCATGACCGCGCCGACCGCGTTGATCTGCTGGGTATATTGCGCAGCATCGCCGGAAACCTGGACATCGTCGACATTCGGCGACATCAGGATGACCGAATGACTTGGGGCATCGTAAGCAAGCTGACTGGAAAGAGTAAACACGCCGGTCACCGGATTCGGCATGAACGGCGTGGCAAGCCGTGCGTCCAGCCGAATGGTCACCCGGTTGCGATCGGGCGAGAGACCCACTAGCGGATTGCTCAGCATGACATCGAAGATCTGCGAGGCCGTGCGCTGCAGCGGAAACTTGCGCTGCACCGCGTCCTGGACTTGCGCCTGGCTGAACGTGTAGTGATCGGGGATGAACGGAAATATCGCGGCGGCGCATCCCTGGGTTCCTAGCGCCACCGCACTCGCGCCGCCGAGGGCAACGAGCAGGAACCGGCGCCGCTTCGGCGCAACGGCTTGATTCATGCGAAATTCTCCAGTGACTTGAATCTGAACTTGGATTTGGATTTGAAACTGAGCGTTCGACCGGCTAAGCGCGCTCAGGTTGCTTATCGGGTCGCTTATCAGGTTGTGTATCTGCTTCGAGTTGCGTGAGCCAGGCCAGCGCGTAAGCACGCGTGTCGCCGCACATGGACTCCGATGGCTGCAGGCCCGAGCAGCACGCCGGCCTGCGCGGATCGCCGAAAATCGCACAGCGCAGATCCTCCCCAAGCTGGACGCAGCGCACGCCGGCCGGCTTGCCGTCGGGCATGCCGGGAATCGCGCTCGAGATGGACGGCGCAATGCAGCAAGCGCCGCAGCTTTCGCGGCACGCGTGGGCGGGGTTCAGATCCTGGATGAGCATTGGTTCGGCAGTTCGGGCACATGCGACGCCGCATGCAATACATTACGCAACCCGGCATTGTGCCACCGCGGGACTGCGGCGTTATCACGCAAGAAACAGGGGTATGGGTCCGCTAGACTCGAAGCACCCTGTCCGAGTCTGTCCGCAATGTCCCTCTTCCGTCCCGATCTGCTCTCTAAATACGACACGGCCGGTCCGCGTTATACGTCGTATCCCACTGCCGTTCAATTCACAGATACCTTCGATCCCGCCCATTACCACCGAGCGGCGGCGGACTCGGGCGCGGCATCGTCGGATCTTTCGCTCTACTTCCATATTCCGTTTTGCGACACCGTCTGCTTCTACTGCGGTTGCAACAAGATCGCTACAAAAAATCGTGCGCACGCGCGTCCCTATCTTGATCGGCTGAAACGGGAACTTGTGTTGCAGGCGAAATGTTTCGATACCAACCGCCCGGTGTCGCAATTGCATTGGGGCGGCGGCACACCGACGTTTCTATCGCACGACGAAATGGGCGAGCTCATGGCCGCGACAGCCGAGTCGTTTCACCTGCTGCCCGACGCAAAGGCCGAGTATTCGATCGAAGTCGATCCGCGCGAGGCATCGGCGGAAACCATCGGCGTATTGCGCGACCTGGGTTTCAACCGGCTGAGCTTCGGCGTGCAGGATTTTGATCTGCGCGTGCAGCAAGCGATCAATCGCGTTCAGCCGCTCGAAATCACGAAGACGGTCATGTCGGCGGCGCGGGCCGAAGGGTACAAGTCGGTGAGCGTCGATCTGATCTATGGCTTGCCGCATCAGAACGTGGAGAGTTTTAGCCGCACGCTCGACACCATTATCACGCTCGCACCCGACCGGCTTTCCGTGTTCGGCTATGCGCATATGCCAACTCTTTTCAAGATGCAGCAGCAGATGGACGAAGCTACGTTACCCTCGCCGGCTATGCGTCTCGCGATTCTCGAACGGGTTATCGAGAAACTGACCGAAGCGGGTTATGTGTACATCGGGATGGATCATTTCGCATTGCCACACGATGAGCTCGCCATTGCGCAGCGAGCGGGCACGCTGCATCGAAATTTTCAGGGGTACAGCACGCAGGCGGATTGCGATTTGATTGGTTTGGGGGTTTCTTCGATCGGCAAAGTAGGCGATGTCTACGCGCAGAACGCCAAGGACATGGCCGGTTACGCCGCAGCGATCGATCGCGGTGAGCTTGCTATTGCGCGAGGCGTCCAGCTAAGCGCCGACGACCGTCTGCGGCGTGACATCATCACTGAAATCATGTGTCAGTTTTCACTGCGCTTCGATGCAATGGAAGCGGCTTACGGGATTCAATTCGAAGTTGCCTTTGCAAACGAGCTGGAGCGCTTGAAATCGCTGGAAGCCGATGGGCTCGTCAAGGTAAGTCACGATGGCATTGAGGTGCTTCCCGCCGGCCGCCTGCTCGTGCGTAACGTGGCCATGATCTTCGATCGATATCTTGCCAGGAACGTCGTTGGGAATACTACACGGCGATTTTCACGGACGATTTGATCCGTAGTCGCGGTCGGCCGCCCGCGCTTGCTTCAGCAACTTTGACGCCGGCCAGCCGTAAATGCGCTATCGTGCGGCGTGCTTCACGCTCCACTTAAACGCAATGCATTCATCGAAAAAACGGAACCTCTTTCTCGCGGCGATCGTGGTAGTCATCGTGCTGGCGCTCGGCGTCACGCACACGCTCAGAAAACGCGCAAAAGTCAGTGCTTCAGCAGCATCACCGGCTTCCGCGAACGAGTCCGTCATCGAATTCACGCCTGGCGACCTTGCCGCGCTCACGCGCCACACCCTCGCTGAAACGCTGCCGCTCACCGGTTCACTTCGGGCCGTCACGCAAGCTGCCGTCAAGGCGAAAGTGGCAGGCTCGGCGCTCGATGTCCGTGCGCGCGAGGGGGACACCGTCAAGGCTGGACAAATCCTCGCCTCCATCGACGCCCGCGACTACACCGCGCGGGCCGAGCAGTCTCGTGGGCAAATGGCCGCCATGGCCGGCCAGCTGGATATCGCGAAACAAACGCTCGAGAACAATCGCGTGCTGGTCGAAAAAGGCTTCATCTCGAAGAACGCTTTCGATACCGCGCAGAGCCAGTACACCATCGCCGCCGCCAATCTCGCGGCCGCGCGCGCGGCGCTGGCGTCATCGAATTTGTCGGTGGCGGACACCATCGTGCGTGCGCCGTTCAGCGGTCAGATTGCATCGCGCAGCATTGAACCCGGCGAACGTGTAGCGGTGGACAGCAAATTGTTCGATGTCGTCGACCTGACCCAACTCGAACTCGAAGCGCCCGTGCCCGTGGGGGAAATCGGCCGTGTCCGGATCGGCCAGCCGGTGTCGATTCGTTTCGATGGCATCGACGCACCGGTTGTTGCCAGCGTCACGCGCATCAATCCCGCCGCGCAACCAGGCTCGCGCTCGATCATGGTCTATATCCGGGTGCCCAATCCGGATGCCACACTGCGCGTCGGCATGTTTGGGACGGGCAGCGTGACGGTGGGCAGCACCCCGAACGCGCTGGTGGTGCCGGCATCGGCGGTGCGCACGGACGGCGCGAGCCACAGCGTCTACGCCCTCTCCGGCGGCAAACTCGTTGAAGTACCCGTCGCCACCGGGGCAACCGGCGACGCCGATGGCGCGAGCTGGACTCAGCTCGTCAATCCGCCGCTCAAGGAAGGCCAGCAGGTCGTGAAGAATAATCTCGGCGCATTGCGCATCGGCAGCACCGTGCGGATGGTCGGGCTGGCCGCTGGTCTACCTACGGCCGCAACGCCGGACCCAGCGGCTTCCATGCCCGCTGCTCAATAGCGGAGCCGCATGCCATGTGGTTCACGCGCATCAGCATCAACAACCCCGTGTTCGCCGCCATGATGATGGCGGCGTTTCTCGTGATCGGACTGTTCTCGTACGAGCGCCTGAAGGTCGACCAGTTTCCGGATATCACGTTTCCCGTGGTCGTCGTGCAGACGGCGTATCCGGGGGCATCGCCGGAATCGGTTGAATCCGACGTGACCCGCAAGATCGAGGAAGCCGTCAACACGATTAGCGGTATCGACGAAATTTCATCGCACTCCTATGACGCGTTGTCGGTGGTGATCGTCCAGTTCGATCTCTCGGTGAACGTCATGCAGGCCGCGCAGGATGTCCGCGACAAGGTGGCGCTGATCCGGCCCGATCTGCGCGACGGCGTGAAGGAACCGCGCGTGTTGCGCTATGACCCGGCCGACATGCCGATAGTCACGGTTGCCGTCTCCAACGCGCCGGGCGCGGCGCTGAGCACGCGCGACCTCACGACTACCGCCGACCAGGTCGTGCGCAAGCGCCTGGAAACCGTGCGCGGCGTGGGCTCGGTGAGCATTGTGGGCGGCGTGAAGCGGCAGGTTCGCATCGATGTCAGCCCGGATCGGCTGCAAGCACTGTCCGTTGGCGTGGACCAGGTGATTCGCGCCGTGCAGAACGAGAATCAGGAGATTCCGGCGGGGCCGCTGACGTCGGCCGGCGTTGAGCAGACCGTGCAGGTGAAGGGCCGTTTCCAGACGCCCGATGACTTCAAACGCATTATTGTCGCGCGTCGCGGCGTGTCGAATGCAGGGCACGCCGTCACGCTGGATCAGGTGGCGCAAGTGGTCGACGGGCAGGAAGAGCCCGACAGCATGGCGCTGCTGAATGGGAATCGCGCGTTGTTTTTATCGGTGGTCAAGGCGCAGGGCGAGAACACGGTCGACGTCGCGCACGGCATCCGGGCCGAAGTCGAAGCGCTGCAAAAGGCGCTGCCGCCGGGCGTCAAACTGGATATCACAGACGACTCGTCGCTCGATATCGAAAACAGTGTGAACGAAGTCAAAGGCACGTTGCTCGAGGGCGCGCTGCTGACCATCGCGATCGTGTTCCTGTTCCTGGGTTCGTGGCGCAGCACCGTGATCACCGGGCTCACGCTGCCCATCGCGTTGATCGGCACGTTTGCACTCATGTTCGCCGCCGGTTTCACGATCAATGTCATCACGCTGATGGCGTTGTCCCTGTGCGTCGGCTTGCTGATCGACGACGCAATCGTGGTGCGCGAGAACATTGTCCGGCACGTTCAACTCGGCGCGGATCACCGCACGGCAGCACTCGATGGCACGAAGGAAATCGCCCTCGCCGTGCTGGCAACAACGTTTTCGATAGTCGCGGTGTTCCTGCCGGTCGGGTTCATGAGCGGCATCATCGGCCGGTTCTTTCACCAGTTCGGTGTGACGGTCGCGGCCGCCGTGCTGATCTCCATGTTTGTCTCGTTCACGCTCGACCCCATGCTCTCGTCGATCTGGCCCGATCCCGCACTGCACGTGCGCGGCACACGCCATCTCGCGCGCTTGCTCGCCTTCTTCGAGCGCGGCGTGGAACGGCTCGCGCAGTTCTATCAGCGGCTGCTTGGCTGGTCGCTCAGGCATCGCGTCGCGACCCTTTCTGTCGCGGCAGCCACCTTTATTGGCAGTCTGTTCCTCGTGCCGCTGATCGGCACCGAGTTCGTACCCAATGCCGATTTTTCCACCACGCAGATTGGCTTGAACACGCCCGTGGGAACGTCGCTGGAAGCGACCGCCGACAAAGTCCGCCAAGTCGAAGCAGCACTCGCGTCATACCCCGAGGTGCGTTATAGCTACGCCACGATCAACTCCGGCAATGCGCAAGGCAAGAACAACGCGCTGATCACCGTGCGTCTGAAAGAAAGGCGCGAACGTACCCGCGGCGTGCTTGAATTGAACCAGGTGTTCCGCACCCGCCTTCAGAGCATTGCCGGAATCGTGGTGACCGAGATCGGCATGCCTGACGGCGCTGGATCAAGCAAGGCTGTGCAGTTCAGCCTGCAAGGCGACAATCTGGACGAACTCCGGCGTCTGTCCGACGACGCACAGCAGCGCTTGCGGAAGATTCCCGGGCTCGTCGACCTGGACGCGAGCCTGAAGGACGACAAACCCATTGTTGCTATCGACATCCGTCGAGAACTCGCTTCGGACCTTGGCGTGGGCGTAGCCGAAGTCGGTCAGGCGCTGCGCCCGCTGCTGTCCGGCGACGCCATCAGCACATGGCGCGCGCCGGACGATCAGGATTACGACGTGAGCGTGCGCTTGCCCTCGGCACAACGCCGAAACGTCGATGACCTGTCAAAGCTGATGATTGCCACCAGTCGCACCGACGCCAATGGCGCGCCGCTACTCGTGCCTTTGCGGCAGGTCGCCGCGATCACCGAGACGACCGGGCCGGACGTGATCAGCCGGCGGGATCTGTCGCGGGAAGTCGAGATTTCGGCAAACGTCCTGGGACGTTCACCGGGCGAAGTCGCCGCCGACGTACAGAAAACCCTCGACGAGATGCACCTTCCCGCGGGCTACCGATACCGTTTCGGCGGCTCCACAAAAAGCATGAACGAGTCGTTCATCTACGCGGTCCAGGCGCTGATGCTCGCCGTGATCTTCATCTACATGATCCTCGCGTCGCAATTCGGCAGCTTCCTGCAACCGCTCGCGATCATGACGTCCTTGCCGCTTACGCTGGTGGGCGTGCTGCTTGCGTTGCTGCTGTTTGGCAGCACCCTCAACATGTTCTCGATCATCGGTTTCATCATGCTCATGGGCCTTGTCACGAAGAACGCGATCCTGCTCGTCGACTTCGCGAATCAGGCACGGCGCGGCACCCTGCTCGATGCAGCGGGCACAGGCCATCCGATGACCCGCACCGACGCGTTGCTGGAAGCGGCACGCGTGAGGTTGCGGCCAATCCTGATGACCACGCTCGCGATGATCTTCGGCATGCTGCCGCTCGCGCTGGGCCTGGGCGAAGGCGGCGAGCAACGGGGGCCGCTGGGCCAGACCGTGATTGGCGGCGTGATCACCTCGTCTTTGTTGACGCTGGTGGTCGTGCCCGTGGCTTATACGGTCCTCGATGATTTCGGCGCGTGGGTCGCGAGAAAATGGAGGCGTGGTGCGAAGGGAAAAGCGCTCACCGCACCTCCGTCCGAAGCTTCTCGCGATATGGCAGCCGAGGCGGACCGCGTTCCCTGATGCGATTACGACGCAGCGTAATCGCGCTTCACGTTCGAGGTCGCGCCGGCAAGAACGCCGCCGGGCTTGCGTTGCATTGAGTACAGGTTGCGCTATTACCCCAACAGCTATTCCTTCGCAAGCGCAGCAACTTCTTCACGTTCCTCGCTTTCCACCGTGATCTTGCGGGGCCGGCCGCCACGCGCCCCGTTCGCGCGCGCCGCAGCCGCTTTGGATTCACTTCGGCTTGCCCCTCCTTGCTTGCCCAGCCGCCTGGCCATGAACGAGCGGGACCCCAGCACACCGGCAAGTAGCGGCGCCACGAGAATGTCGGCGTCGACGATAGGGAAATACAGCCCCGTGCCAGACGCCGTGATTTCGATCTCGTTCAGGTCACTGTCCGAAGCATTTTCCAAACCCTGAATAATCCGCGCAGGAATTGCGAACAACGCGCCATTCGACAGTTCGATAGCCACCCTGCCGTCCGCCGGGTTGAACGAGACAAACACGGCGACCGGATGTTCGGCGACGTGCTTGCGCATCCGCTCTTCGGCTTCGCGCATCTGGTGTTCGGTGATATCAACAAAAGCAGTCATGAAGTGTTTTCCATTCAGTGCACAGCGAGCCGACTACGTTTTGCATCCGGCGAGCGAAGGTATTTGCATCGACACGTGAGAAACCGTGATTCTTTTGCAAGGCCGGCGGTCCGCCCGGACATTGCAGGTTGAAGATGGCGTGCTGCTTGCCATCAAGCACATGCACGTGAGCAGGCTGATGGTCGTTCAGATAAATCACGACGCGGGCAGCGCCGATGCGGAAAATCGTTGGCATGTAGTCACTCTATCGGTTAGCTTCAGGCAAGTAAACCCAAACGCTTGGGTTTACTTGCAACTGTTGTTTTCCGCCGCAAAAGACTGCCTGCAGGGGACCCGCCAAGCTTAGGGAGGAACCAATGGCGGCGCTATCAGCCGGATGGCCGAGAAGCCCGGTTTATCAAGCGCTACGCGCGTCGCTTCGAGTATTTATTACTTTGCTGGCTTAGAATGACAGCCACCTTTGGGCAGGTTGCATCAGGTGCTCCATTGCGCTCGTCGGCACGGCAAGGCCACAACGTCACAATGAGAACGGATCGCTCACCGCGCCGCATTTGCGCTTAGTGCAGGACGTCCGACTTTGCCCATTTTGCAGCCCGCCAAGCCACCGTTTTCTCTCGACATCATGCCCATCACTTCGCCTCAATTCGTGCCTCTTGCCCAACTCGCCGCCGCGCTTCGCGACGGTAAAACCACCAGCCGCGAGTTGGTCGAACAGGCGCTCGAACGCATTGCAGATCCTTCGGGGCAGGGAGCGGTTTCCTTCCTGCACGTCGATGCAGAGCGCGCCCGCGCCGCCGCCGATGCCCACGACGCGTTGCGCCGCGCGGGCACCGTCCTCTCGCCGCTGGCGGGCATTCCAGTGTCGATCAAGGATCTCTTCGATATCGAAGGCCAGGTAACACGCGCCGGTTCTCGGGTACTGGCCGACGCGCTGCCGGCCAAGGCTGACGCACTCGCCGTTGCCAGGTTGCGGCGCGCGGGCGGCGTGATCGTCGGGCGCACCAACATGAGCGAGTTCGCGTTCTCCGGGCTCGGACTGAACCCGCACTACGGAACGCCGCGCTCGCCGTATCGGAGCAATGTGGCGGGCGATGAGCGGATTGCCGGAGGATCGTCATCAGGCGCGGCGGCGTCGGTGGCCGATGGCATGGCCGCCATCGCGCTCGGCACCGACACCGGCGGCTCCATCCGCATCCCGGCCGCGCTCTGCGGACTCACCGGCTTCAAGCCGACCGCTGCCCGCGTGCCTACGCAAGGCGGCGTGCCGCTTTCCACCACGCTGGACTCGTTCGGGCCGATCGGGCTGTCGGTGGCGTGCTGCGCGCTTGTCGACCGTATCCTGGCGGGCCGCGACTCCGGCGTGCCCGCGACCCGGCCGCTGGACGGCGTACGTCTCGGCGTGCTGACGAACTTCGTCATGGAGGGTGTCGACGAGACGGTTGCGAGTGCCTACTCCGCGGCAATCGGGCATCTGTCGGCTGCGGGTGCGCTGGTGGAAGACGTGCGCTTTGCGCCGCTCGAACGACTCGCCGGGGTCAATCGATTCAGCTTCGCGTCAATCGAGGCCTATGCGTGGCATCGGCCGTTATTGCAGGCACACGCTGATCAATACGATCCGCGCGTGCGCGTGCGGATCCTGAAAGGCCAGCCTGCGAGCGCGGCTGATTACATCGACTTGTTGCAGGCGCGCGCCACGATGATCGAGCAGGCGCGCGCGCTGTGGCAACGGTTCGACGCCATCGTGTGTCCGACCGTGCCCATCGTGCCGCCGCGCGTGGCTGACCTCGAACACGACGACGAAGCGTTCGGCCGGATCAATGCGCTGATCCTGCGCAACCCTTCCGTTTTCAATTTCCTCGATAGTTGCGCGTTGTCGCTGCCGTGCCATCCGCGGGGCGAAGCGCCGGTCGGCCTCATGCTGGCCGGGGCGCCGTTCGGCGACGACGCGCTGCTCTCCATCGGTCGCGCAGTGGAAGCCGTACTCGAAGCCACTCGCTGAGCCGTCCACGCTGCACACCGCGCCTGAAACCGCCCGGCGACTGTGATCGCGATAGAATTCCCACGCCGGATGTGCCCTTCAGACGCTTTTTTCTCGAACAATTCGGAAAATATGAATAACTCCTTGAATCATTTCACCATGCACCACGACGATCGGACGATTCGCCGCGAACGGCGATTGCTGGTCTTGCTCGCGGTGATCTGTCTGGGGCTCGTTGGCGGAGCACTGTATCTCCAGTTCGTCAAAGGTGAAGATCCCTGTCCGCTTTGCATCATTCAACGCTACTTTTTCGTGCTGATCGCGGTCTTTGCGTTGCTCGGCGCTTCGTTCCGGGGATGGCGCGGGATCGCGTTGCTCGAAACGCTCGTTGCACTCTCCGCTCTCGGGGGCGTGGTAGCCGCCGGACGGCACGTTTATGTGCAAGCGCATCCGGGGTTTAGCTGCGGCTTCGATGCTCTCCAGCCCGTTGTGGATTCGCTTCCGCCCGCGCAGTGGCTGCCTCAGGTATTCAAGGTCGCCGGTCTTTGCGAGACGCCCTACCCGCCCATTCTCGGGCTATCACTTCCGCAATGGGGTCTCATCGCGTTCGCGGTGATTTTCCTGTTCGTCGCCGGCAGTTTGTGGGGCAAGCGCAGGTTGCGCGCTAGTTGAATTTGGAGGCGGGCGGTTCGGAACTGCCGCCCTGGTCCGGTTTTTCGCGAAAACCAAAGCCGCAATCCGCTGCGGCCGGTCCGATATTTTGCTGCACCACGGCGCACGAACGTCCAGCGCCGTTGTCTGATCCGCTGGACCTCTGCGCCAGCGAATACAAAGCCCCTCGCGTCTCCTCCGTGCTCGTTTCGGCGCTTGTTCCGCCCACTCACATCCGCCTATTCGCATAGTCTTGATACGTTCGCCAGAATCTTTTTGAGATATTGCGGTGATATCGTTATCTTTGGATGGCGATCCACGTGCGCGCTTTCGGCCTGGTTTCTTTGAATCCTGACGCCGATTTTCGCGTAACGCGCGCCCGATCCGCAATGTCTCGGACTTCTTTATGACAACGCAAACCATCCGGTTCTTCCAGCGCAACGCACTGCGCGAAGTCCACGACATACCCGCTTCCCGCACGGTGCTCCAGCACTTGCGCGAGCACGATCAATGCACCGGGACCAAGGAAGGGTGCGCGGAAGGCGATTGCGGCGCCTGTACGGTGGTAATCGGTGAACTCGATGCGGAAGGCCAACCCGTCCTCAAGGCTGTCAACGCCTGCATCCAGTTCATGCCGACGCTCGACGGTCGAGCGCTCTTCACGGTCGAAGACCTGCGCGCCAAGGACGGCACGCTGCATCCGGTCCAGCAAGCCATGGTCGATTGCCACGGCTCGCAGTGCGGCTTCTGCACGCCCGGTTTCGTGATGTCGATGTGGGCGCTGTACGAGAACCAGCCCGCCGATGCCGGCCTGCCCACCCGCGACGAAATCAACGCCGCCCTCTCCGGCAATCTCTGCCGGTGCACGGGATATCGGCCGATCGTGGATGCGTCGCAGAAAATGTTCGAATACCCTCGCACGCCGTTTGATCGCAACCACCTCAAACGCCAGCTCGAATCCATCCAGCGCAAGGAGACGCTCGAATACGCCGCGCCCGACGCGCGCGGCGCCGCATTCGGCCGCCCGACATTCTTCGCACCCGTCTCCCTCGCCGAATTCGCCCGCTTGCGCGCCGCCCATCCGGACGCGCGCATCCTGGCCGGCAGCACCGACGTCGGCCTGTGGGTCACCAAGCAATTCCGCAATCTCGGCGACATCCTGTTTATCGGTAATGTGACCGAACTCAAGTCCATTACCCGCGACGGCCAATGGCTGACCATAGGAGCTGCAGCCTCGCTGGAAGATTCATATGCCGCGCTTTCGGCGGTTTATCCGGAACTCGCCGAATTGTGGACGCGCTTTGCGTCCCGGCCCATTCGCAACGCCGGTACGCTCGGCGGCAACGTGGCGAACGGGTCGCCCATCGGCGATTCCATGCCCGCGCTGATCGCCCTCGATGCTGAAATCGTGCTGCAAAACGCCAGCAAGGTCCGCACGATGCCGCTCGATGCCTTCTATCTCGGCTATCAAAAATCCGCGCTGGAGCACGGCGAATTCGTCGCGGGAATTCGTGTTCCGTTGCCATCGGCGAATCTGCGCTTCCGGACTTACAAGGTATCGAAGCGATACGACCAGGACATCTCGGCGGTCTGCGCGGCGTTCGCCGTGACGCTCGACGGCACTCGGGTAAGCGCCGCGCGTTTCGCATTCGGCGGCATGGCAGCCACGCCCAAACGGGCATCGAATGCGGAAGCCGTGCTGGTGAACGAGGAGTGGAACGAGGCCAACGTGAAAGCGGCCATGCGCGCGCTGGACGTCGACTTCCAGCCGCTCACCGACATGCGTGCGTCGAGCGAATACCGCAGCAAGGTGGCGCGCAATGTGCTGTGGCGTTTTTTCCTCGAGACCCGCGAGGATTCGCCGCTCGCACTGCGCGACGTCAACGCGTTCGCGTTCGACGTGCAATGCGCGACATGACGCCACACCAATCCCCAAGGACCACGCGATGAACAAGCGTACCGATCCACACCATATCGACCGTGCCGCCGCCGATGCACTGGCGCTGCACGCCGGCGCAAAAAAGCCGGAGCCCGCAGCCATTGGCGTCGGCTTGCCGCACGAATCGGCGACGCTGCATGTGAGCGGCGAAGCGACGTACGTTGATGACATCGGCGAATTGCGTGGCACGCTGCACGCGGCGCTTGGTTTATCGCGGCATGCGCATGCGCGCATCGTCTCGATCAATCTCGACCTCGTTCTGGCCGCGCCCGGCGTGATCGCGGTGTTCACCGCCGACGACATCCCCGGCGAGAACAATTGCGGTCCCGTGCTCCACGACGACCCGATCCTCGCGAAAGACGAAGTGCTGTACCTGGGCCAACCGGTGTTCGTCGTGATCGCGGAAACGCACGATCTCGCGCGCCGCGCGGCAGCGTTGGCGAAGAGCGAAGAAGTGATCCGATACGAACCGCGCGAAGCCATCCTGACGCCGCGCGATGCGAAAGCGAAACAGCAGTTCGTGCTGCCGCCGCTGCATTTGAAGCGCGGCGATCCGGATGGAAAAATCGCGTCGGCGCCGCATCGGTTGCAGGGCGAATTCGAGGTTGGTGGACAGGAGCAGTTCTATCTCGAAGGGCAGATCGCGTATGCCATTCCAAAGGAACTGGACGGCATGCTCGTCTACAGTTCCACGCAGCATCCGAGCGAAATGCAGCATCTGGTCGCGCATATGCTCGACTGGCCGACGCACAACGTCATCTGCGAATGCCGGCGGATGGGCGGCGGATTTGGCGGCAAGGAATCGCAGTCGGGCATCTTTGCGTGCATCGCTTCGCTGGCTGCGCATTTGCTGCATCGGCCGGTGAAACTGCGTGCGGATCGTGACGACGACTTCATGATCACCGGCAAACGCCACGACGCGATCTACACCTACGAAGCCGGTTTCGATGACGACGGCCGCTTGCAAGGCGCGCGTGTGGAAATGGCGTTGCGCGCGGGTTATTCGGCGGATTTGTCGGGCGCGGTGGCCACGCGCGCCGTCTGTCACTTCGACAACGCGTATTACCTGCAGGACGTCGATATCACCGCGCTCTGCTGCCGCACCAACACGCAATCGAACACGGCGTTCCGCGGTTTCGGCGGACCGCAAGGCGCGCTGGTAATGGAAATCATGATGGATGAAATCGCGCATCGGCTGAAGCGCGATCCCGTCGATATCCGCCGCGTGAACTACTACGGCATCACCGAGCGCAATGTCACGCCCTACGGCCAGACCGTGGAAGACAACATCATCGCGCCGCTGACGGACGAACTGCTGGCATCGAGTGCGTATGAGCCGCGACGCAACGCGATTGCCGCATTCAATGCAACGAGTCCGGTGCTCAAGCGGGGCATCGCGTTCACGCCGGTCAAGTTCGGCATCTCGTTCAACGTGCCGTTCCTGAACCAGGCCGGCGCGCTGGTGCACGTCTATAAAGACGGCTCCGCGCTCGTCAATCACGGCGGCACCGAGATGGGCCAGGGCTTGAACACGAAGGTCGCGCAGGTCGTGGCGAATACGCTGGGCGTGCCGTTATCGCGTGTGCGGGTCAGCGCCACCGATACCTCGAAGGTCGCGAATACATCGGCGACTGCTGCGTCCACCGGCAGCGACCTGAACGGCAAGGCGGCCGAAGCCGCTGCGCTCACCATTCGCGGACGGCTCGCTGAACTCGCCGCGAAGCAGCTCGGCGGACGCGCGGAAGACGTGCGTTTTCACGATGGCGTGGTCGAGTCGAACGGCGGCCAGATGCCTTTCGATCAACTGGTCGGCGCGGCCTACTTGTCGCGCGTGCAGTTGTGGTCGGATGGTTTTTACGCCACGCCCAAGGTCAACTGGGATTCGAAAACGCTGACCGGCCAGCCCTTCTACTACTTCGCGTATGGCGCGGCGGTCTCGGAAGTGGTCGTCGATACGCTCACCGGCGAGTGGCGTTTGTTGCGCGCGGACATTCTCCACGACGCGGGGCAGTCGATCAACCCGGCACTCGATATCGGCCAGGTGGAAGGCGGTTTTGTCCAAGGCATGGGCTGGCTGACAACCGAAGAACTCTGGTGGAATCGTGACGGCCGCCTGATGACGCACGCGCCGTCGACGTACAAGATTCCATCGGTGAGCGACATTCCCGCTGCAATGAACGTCGCGCTTTACGATAACCAGAACGTCGAGCCAACCGTGTTCCGGTCGAAAGCTGTGGGCGAACCGCCGTTGCTGCTCGGTTTCTCGGTGTTGCTGGCTATTCGCGCCGCGGTGGCGTCGGTCGCACCCGATTCAACCGACGCGCCCGTACTGCGCGCTCCGGCCACGCCGGAATCGATCCTGAACGCACTGGACGCACAGGCCGCGAAAACTCAAGCCGCGGCTACGCCGGACATCGCCCAGCCTGTACCAGTCAACTAGCCTTTAGAGAGGCCTATTAATGCAAGCCTGGCTGCACGATCTGCAACACCTCCTCGCACACGGCGATCCCGTCGTGCTGGTGACGGTCGCGCGCGTGGAAGGCTCGGCGCCGCGCGAAGCGGGCACGAAGATGATCGTCACACGCGACGATGCACGCAATACCATCGGCGGCGGTCATCTGGAATGGAAGACGATTGAAACCGCGCGGCAAGTGCTCAAGGACGGCGCGCGCAGTCCGCACATGCGGCGGCTCGAGCGTTTCGCGCTCGGCCCAAGCCTCGGTCAATGCTGTGGCGGCGCGGTCGTGGTGGCGTTTGAACGGTTGGATATCGGCGATCTCGCCTGGGTCACATCGTTGAACAAACGCATGGCACAGGGGTTATCCACGGTGCGCAGCGTCGGCTTCGGCCCGATTCCGGACGGGGTGATGATCTCCGACCCGGAACCCGGTGTAACCGGCCCCGATTGCCTGCTCTGGGACGGCGCAGGTTTCGACGAAAGCGGCTCGCTGCTGACCGAAACCATCGCGGTGCGCGACTTTCCGGTGGTGCTGTTCGGTGCTGGCCATGTGGGCGCGGCGCTCGTCAGGGTGCTCGCGAATTTGCCTTGCCGCGTGGTGTGGGTCGACGAACGCGATGAAACATTCCCGCCGATGGACGGGATCCCCCCAAACGTCACGCTGGACGCCAGCGGAATCCCGGAAGCCGCCGTGGATGAAGCGCCGGCCAATAGTTACTTTTTGGTGATGACGCACAACCACGCGCTCGATCTCGAACTTGCCGAGCGCATTCTCAAGCGCGGAGATTTTGCGTTCTTCGGCATGATCGGCTCGCATACGAAGAAGGTGCTGTTCGAGCGCCGGCTGGCATCGCGAGGGCTGGACGCCATGTTGATCGGGCGCATGACTTGCCCCATCGGCGTACCCGGCATTGTCGATAAAGCGCCTGAAATGATTGCCGTATCAGTCGCCGCTCAGTTGCTGCAGAAGGTCGAGGAACGCGCCGCGCACAGCTACAATTCCGCGCAGCATCCGCAAACCGCGTGATCAGACCTTTTAAAGCACAAAACAAGTATGAATTCCACTCTCGCTGACAAAATCGCTCGCGCGCCCAAAGCCGAACTTCACATTCACATTGAGGGTTCGCTCGAACCCGAGTTGATCTTCGAACTCGCAAAACGCAATGGGGTGACGCTCGCGTACGACTCTATCGACGCATTGCGCGCGGCTTACGCGTTCACCGACCTGCAATCGTTCCTCGACATTTACTACGCAGGCGCAAGCGTGCTGCTGCACGAGCGCGATTTCCACGACATGACCCTGGCCTACGTTGAACGTGCGCTCGCCGATCATGTCACGCACACCGAAATTTTCTTCGATCCGCAGACGCACACGGAACGCGGTGTTTCGATTGCCACGGCGGTTGCGGGTATCGAAAGCGCGCTGGCTGAAGGTGAGCGGCGCGGTTTGACGAGCAAGCTGATCCTGTGTTTCCTGCGTCATCTGCCGGAAGAAGACGCGCTTAAAACGTTCGATGAAGCGTTGCCCTTGTTCGATCAATACAAGCATCGGCTGATTGGTGTCGGGCTGGATTCTTCTGAACGCGGCCATCCGCCTTCGAAGTTCGCGCGTGTGTTCGCGAAAGCGCGTGAGAAGGGCCTGAAGCTCGTGGCGCACGCAGGCGAGGAAGGGCCGCCTGCGTACGTGTACGAAGCGCTCGACGTGCTGAAAGTGGACCGTGTTGATCACGGCGTGCGCAGCATGGAGGACGCCGCGCTTGTCGCCCGTCTCGCCGATGCCCGCATCGCACTGACCGTCTGCCCGCTGTCGAACCTGAAGCTGCGCGTGTTCGACGACATGGCAAAACACACGCTCAAGGCGCTGCTGGATCAGGGCGTGGCGGTAATGATCAACTCCGACGACCCCGCGTATTTCGGCGGCTACGTGAACGCTAATTACTTCGCGATTCTCGACGCCTTGAATCTCAACGATGCCGAGTGTTACACGCTGCTGAAGAACAGCCTCGAAGCGTCGTTCGTGACGGATGCGGAACGTAACGCGATGGTCGCGAAACTCGATGCCTATTGGTACAACGGGCAAGCGGCTTGAGCGAGAACGTCATGGCGACCATTACCAACGACAGCACCACGCTCGAGCGTTTCTTCGGCATCCGTGCGGCGGGTTCGCGCACGAAGACCGAGATAGTTGCGGGCATCACGACCTTCCTCACGGCGATGTACATCATCGTCGTCAATCCCGGCATCCTGTCGCAGGCAGGCGTGCCATTTCCCGCAGCGCTGACGGCCACCGTCATTGTCAGTTTCCTCGGCAGTTGCGCGATGGGCCTCTACGCGCGCAACCCTGTGCTCGTCGCGCCCGGCATGGGCATGAACGCGCTGTTCGCGTTCGTGATGGTTCATAGCGGCAAGATGCCGTGGCAGACCGCGCTCGGCTGCGTGTTCTGGGCCGGCGTGATCTTCGCGGTGCTCGCGGCGTTCAACGCGCGCAAACTGGTCGTCGATGCAATTCCGGCGAACCTGCGGCATGCGGTGTCGTGCGGCATCGGACTGTTTATCAGCCTGATCGGACTGGTCAACGCGAAGTTTGTTGTCAGCGATCCGGTGACGATCGTGCATTCGGCATCGCTGAATCCGGTGGTCATCACGTTCCTGATCGGCCTCGCCGTGACCACTATTCTGGTTGCACGAAAAGTAACCGGCGCGTTGATGATCGGCATCATTTTCACGACTGTGATTGCGATTCCCATCGGCCGTTTCTGGGGCGACGGCACCGCTTACTGGCCAGCCGCCATTGCGACCAAAACGCTCGTGAACTGGAACGGTTTGTTCTCCGCGCCGGACTTCTCCGCCGTCGGCCAACTGGACCTGCTCGGCTCGCTGAAGGTGATCTACTGGCCGTTTATTTTCGTGATGCTGTTCACGTCCTTCTTCGACGCGCTCTCCACCTTCATGGCGATCTCGGAAGCCGGCAAGCTCTTCGATAAAGACGGCAACCCGCGCAACATCCGCCAGTCGATGATGGTCGATTCCTTCGCCGCGCTGGTCTCCGCGCCGCTTGGCACGAGCCCGGCGAATGCGTACATCGAATCCGCGGCGGGCATTTCGGCGGGCGGCCGCACGGGGCTGGTCGCGGTCGTCGCCGGCCTGTGTTTCCTGCCCTTCCTGTTCCTCTCGCCGCTGCTTTCGCTGGTGCCCGCCATTGCAACCGCGCCCGCGCTCGTGCTGGTTGGTGTGTTCATGATGGAGTCGATCACGAAGATTGAATGGGGCCGCTTCGACGAGGCCATTCCCGCCTTCCTCGCGATGATCCTGATCCCGCTGACGTACTCGATCACCGATGGCATTGCGTACGGCTTCCTCGCATTTGTCGTGATCAAGTCGTTCACCGGCCGCAGAAAAGAAATCAAGCCGGCGATGTGGATTGTCGCCGCGCTGTCGTTGCTGTTGTTGACACAGCTATAAGGGCGCTGACCCGCTTTACTGGAGACGTTTCACCATGACTCAAACCGCTTACCGCGCGCAGTTACTGACTTTCCGCGACGATCCCGCTTTTTCCGATGACAACGCCGTGTATGAAACGGACGGCTTGTTGCTGGTGCAAGATGGCCGCGTGGTGGCGGCGGGCGCGTATTCGGCGCTGCATGACGCCGTCGCGCCCGATGCAATCCGGAAGGACTTGCGGGACAAGTTGATCGTGCCGGGTTTCATCGACTCGCACATTCACTATCCGCAGACCGACATGATCGCCTCCCCTGCGCCGGGGTTGTTGCCATGGTTGAACACGTACACGTTTCCGACCGAGCGCAAGTTCGAAGACCCGGCGTACGCGCGCGAGACGGCGAGGTTTTTCATCGATGAACTGCTGGCTTGCGGCACGACCACGGCGCTCGTGTATTGCACGGTCCACAAGCAATCCGCCGATGCCTTCTTTAGCGAGAGCGAGTCGCGCGACCTGCGCATGATCGCGGGCAAGGTACTGATGGATCGCAACTGTCCGGAGTATTTGCAGGACACCGCGCAATCGGGCTACGACGACAGCGCTGAACTCATCGCGCGCTGGCATGGCCGCGGCCGGCAGGAATACGCGCTGACGCCGCGTTTTGCGCCGACGTCGACGGAGGAGCAACTCGAAGCCTGCGCGGTCCTCGCGCGCAAGCACCAGGACGTGTACATCCAGAGCCACGTTGCCGAAAACACCGACGAGATCAAGTGGGTGGAAAGCCTGTTTCCGGGGCATCGGAGCTATCTGGATATCTACGATCACTATGATTTACTGCGTCAGCGCGCGGTGTACGGTCACTGCATCTATCTCGACGATACCGACCGCCAGCGCATGGCCGAAACCGGCGCGGTGGCGTCGCATTGCCCGACATCGAATTTATTCCTCGGCAGTGGGCTGTTCGATATCGAAAAAGCGGGCGCGGCGAAGATGCCGGTGGCGCTTGCAACCGACGTCGGCGGCGGCACCACGTTTTCGATGCTGCAAACCATGGGCGAAGCCCACAAGATCGCGCGGCTGACCGGGCATCACCTGACCGCCGCGCGCATGTTCTGGCTGGCGACTACGGGCGCGGCTGAAGTGCTCGACATGGCGGACCGGGTCGGGACGCTCAGGCCCGGCAGCGAGGCGGATTTTGTGGTGCTGGATCCGGCTGGAACGCCACTGCTTGATCGCCGGACTTCGCGTGCGGAATCGCTGGAAGAACTGCTGTTCGCGTTCGCGATGCTCGGCGACGACCGCGCCGTGTTCGAGACGTATGCGGCGGGGAAATGCGTGCATCGGAGAGACACGCGACGCGGGACGGTACCGGAGTTGGCAGCGGCTTGACGTGAACTCTGGCGTGCGGGCCCGCAACGGCGCGGACGCTTTGATTCGCTTAACTATCTTTATCGAAGAAGTGGGTTGCGGAATTTTTCGAACCCATTCGCACAGCTCACCTTAAATCCGCTGAGGATTACATACTCACAGGATTCGCTTCAAACCAAACGGAACCCGCTCCTCGCGCCGCTCCCGCCGGACGGGCTCCAAGCACTTGGTTAAGCACACTTTTCTGCTTCCGGCTAAAGTCTAGGCTTTTCGCAACGCCACGTGCGTACGTCGCGTCCTTCACAGGCGCGCGGATTGGAAACATGAAGCCACTCGTACAAGCCGTCCGCATCGGCTTACTCATCCTGATTGGAGCATCGTCCGCGCACGCTTCGGCCTACGCGCTGGATGCTCAACTCGACTGTAAATCGACCGCGCATGCGTTCATCGCGCCGCTTCAGGAAAACCACGCGATAGAAATCACTCCCATGCGCGTGGAGCCCAATTCAATCAACGCGTTTAAACCAACCCGCGATAGCCATCTCACCGCGTTCGATTTCGGCGTATTCGCGGTGGTCGGTTTCCAGAAGAATGACGCGATTTTCAAGCAGGGCAACGGCGATCCCATCGCCGATTCGGCTTATGGCGCTGTTGTGATCGGCGGGGAAGAATCGGTCAAGCAAAAGGTCCGCGCGGCCGGCAGCGACGCCGTGATTCGTCGCGTCGCGCCTTTTATCACCGCGATCTTCTGCAAGCCCGATTTACCGCAATTCGCCACGGTCAGTCACGATTAACACGCGTCCGCCAAGTCAAAGGCCGCGCCAACATCGAGTTGGTGCGGCCTTTGGGTGAACAACGTGACATCCGAAGCAAGATCAGCGCGACAACCTAGCGTCCAATGTGCGTTTGCAACCGGCGACGCACGTCTTCCGGCGTGATCTTCGGGCGCGGCAGATCGTCTGGCGTGCCGGTGCTGATCGACAGCCTCGCAAAACGCACACCATCGACGTCATTCGCCTCGAACAACCGGTCGATGACGCTCGGATCGTCGCCATCCAGCGCCAGCGCGTAACCGCATGCTGAAGCGATCCGCGCGAACTCGACGCCTTGCGACACCGTCGCCTGACCACCGGTCGATTCATGCGCGCCGTTGTCCAGCAGCAAGTGCGTGAGATTGGCCGGGCCGTAAGCGCCGAGCGTGGCGAACACGCCCATGCGCATCAGCGCGGCACCGTCGCCGTCGAGCGCCACCACGTTCAGGTCAGGCCGCGACAACGCCAGGCCAAGCGCCATCGGCGTGACGCATCCCATGGATCCGACCAGGTACACCTGGTTCTCGCGGTCATCGATAGTGTAGAGTTCCCGTCCGCAAAATCCCGTCGATGCCAGCACGACCGTCGACTCTTTCGGCGTATGCGCAATCACGCGCTGCAAGGCGTCGTGACGCGATACACGTTCGCCTGCACTTTCAAACGACTCAACCTCGGCGCGCTCGTTCAACGCGCGCTGACGCACGCCGCTCAAGCCTTTCTTGTTCAACTTGTACGGTGCAACGCTGCCCTTCTGCATCACGAGCGCGTACGGACGCCCAGTGCTGTCCATATGCGCGGTCGCGCGATCGAGCGCGGGTCCGATTGCATCGGCTTCGGTCGGGAACAACTCCCACGGAATCTCCATGGTGTCGAGCATGGCCGGCGTGACGGGCCCCATCAACGCGTGCTGAGGTTCATCGGCGACACCCGGCTGACCGCGCCATGTGACGATCAGCAATTGCGGCAGCCTGAACGTCCACGTCAACGACGTCAGCGGGCTGACCGCGTTGCCAAGCCCGGAGTTCTGCATCATCGAAATGCCCCGACGCGCCTTATGCACGCCCGACGCGCCCAGCGCCACCCCCGCGATCAACGCGACGGCATCGCCCTCATTGGCCGCCGACACGTAATTCAGCGACTCGTCCTGCAGCACGTAATTGATGAACGGCGTCAAATACGAGCACGGCACGCCCGCGTACCAATCGAAACCCCGCTCGCGCGCGGCTTCGACAAATTGCGCAGCTTCGATCACGCGCCGGCCTCCGAGGAGCCCGAGCCGTTCGATCCGTACGGCGCTTGTCCGTGGGCGAAATCGCCGGCCTGACGCAACTCGTCAAGGTCGTTCACGCCGCGCCAGTGACCGTGCACGTACTGCACTTCGATCTTTTCGTCGGCCGCGACCAGCGCGTTGAGCAGCGCGGCCATGTCGAGCTTGTCGAAGTCATCGCGTTGCTGCAGCGTTTCGAGCATGGCGACCAGGCGTTCACGCCCCGCGCCGCGTACGTTCAGCAGGCCCATCCAGCGGCCTTGCGGCGTCTTCGAGTTTGCGGGACCGGCTGAACTCGTCACGCTTTCGAGCCATACTTTCTGACCGAACAGCGCCCGGTCGTCCGCGGTCGAGCAATAAGCAAAATCCGTCGATACCACCCCGGCAGCCAGCGTCTGCGACGAATCCACGACCACGCAGAAATCGCTGTCCGACTCAACGAGATCACGAAGAATGTAGCTGCGGAACAAGAGATCGCCGTACGAGATCACGGTGTCGGCGGTGAACGATTTCGCGGCGCATGCCAGCGACGCCAGTTCGCCCGTCTTCTCGTGCTTCTCGTTCACGACCAACCGGATGCCCGATGTATCGATGGCATCGGCGCGATAACCGCCGACCACCGTAATGTCGTTGATGCCTTCTTTCTTGAACGCTTCGACCAGACGGCGCAAGAGCGGCTTGCCTGCGATCGGCAGCATGACCTTGGGTTTATCGGCGGTAACGGCTTCCAGCCCCGCGCCCCGGCTTGCCGCGAGCACGACAGCATTGCGCGATGCACTCGCCGACGACAAATACACGCTCTCGGCAGTTGAATATTCCTCGGCGTCTTGCAGACGGAAGATTTCGTTCACCGTCGCCACGCGGTCTTCCACGTTCACGAGCGTCTCGCTGCTGTGAATTTCCTTAGCGATGGCCTGCATGGTCGACGCTGCGCCGCGCAGCAAATGGTTCGCCCAGATCACCGTGCTGATGCCGGCTTGGCGGAACACGTCGGTCGGCGTGCTGTAGTACTTGGTCGGCACGATCACGAGCGGGCCGCGGCCGGCCCATTCACGGGCGAACGTGAGAATTTCGTCCGGCTTGGACAGCTTGCTGTGAATCAGGATGGCGTCCGCGCCGGCCTGGCGATAAGCCTCGGCGCGCTTCAGCGCTTCTTCCATGCCCCAGCCCGCGATCAACGCTTCCACGCGTGCGACGATGGAGAAATTCGGATCGCTTTGCGAGTCCTTACCGGCCTTGATCTTGCCGCAGAACTCGTCCATCTCGGCGAGCGGCTGACGCTCGCCGTTGAGAAAACTATTGGTCTTCGGAAACTGCTTGTCTTCGATACATACGCCGGCAATGCCGCGCTGCTCCAGCTTTTTTACGAGCCGACGAACGTTGTTGAAGTTGCCGTAGCCGGTGTCGCCATCGAGCAGGATAGGCAGGTCGCTAGCGTCCGCCATGAATTCGAGCGTGTCGACCACCTGGGTCCAACTCGCTTCGTTGTTGTCGCGTACGCCGTACTGCGCGGAGATCGTGAGACCCGATCCCCAGATTGCCTTGAAACCGGCTTCCTTCACAATGCGTGCAGACAAGCCGTTGTGCGCTTCCATCAGGAATTCGAGTTGATTGCTTTGCAACATCTCGCGCAGGCGAAGGCTGCGGGCATAGGCTGCTGGTAGTTGATACGGTGCGTTCATCGTAGAGCTCCTGCAAGCTGACGCAGTTGCGGCAAGACTTCGTCGGCCGCGCGTTTAACGTCGTTCTGAAAATCGATTTCAATCCATGGTGCGCCGGTTACATCGGCCACGTCGAACACCTGGCTGCGTTCCAGCAGCAAATCACGCACGGCTTCTTCATGCGGCAAGTTCGCGCGGCCCGTTTCGACATAACCCGCCACGAGTTCGGCCAGGCGCCGTGCGGCGGTTTCATCGAAGCGGAAAAATCCGACCGACTCGCCGATCACGTCGAATTGCAGGTCAGCCAGCACTTGCTTGCGCAATTCCACCGGCACGCCATTCGCCACACACAGCTTCACGGGTTCATCGCCGGCTTCGAAATCACGGTCGATCAGCAAGCGGTTCACCGGTCCCGCGCCCGCCACCAGCGGCTCGAGAATGCGCTCGTCGTAGAGTACGTCGGCGTCCATCAGCAACACGTCGCCGCCACGCGTCAGCGCTTCGGCCGCCGTGTGCACGGACAGCACGCTGCCGAGCGAAAACTCGCGATTCACGACCACTTCCGTACGCGGTTTCCAGTCGATCGCGGCAAGTTCCGCTTCCACCTGTTCATGCTTAAAGCCGAGCACAAAGACGATTTCATCGACGCCAGCCGTCTTCAGCAATTGAAGATGACGTTCGAGCAGCGACGACTCGCCAAAACGCAGCAGGCACTTCGGCTTTTGCTGCCCTTCCGGCTGAACCAGGCGCAAACCCATCCCGGCGGCAAGAATAATTGCGCGCATGTTGATCCTATGGATGATGCTTTATTCGATATCCGGCACGCGCGCGAGACGACGGCGCTGCCAGCCCTTTTCAGCGAAATGTAGATAAACGATACCCGGCAAGCCGAGCAGTAATTCCCGTGCGCGCTTGGCCAACGAAAGCGCGAGCGCGGCCTCCGGCGGCAAGCCAATCAGACGCGCGAGCAGCAAGTAGCCGCCCTCCTGCACACCCAGCGAACCCGGAATGAAGAACGCCGCGCCCCGAATGGCCTGGCCCAGGCTTTCCAGCATCAACGCTTCGCCCCAGCCAACCGGCGAGCCCAGCAAGTGCAGCGCAAGCCACACTTCGCCCGTGCCCACGAACCAGCCCAGAAGACTCAGCGCAAAACTTGCCGCGACCGGTCCGGGCTTCTTGTAGAGATCGAGCACGGCGGTGTCGACCGCTTCCGCACGCGACACGAGCGACGACCAGTCGCGCTTCTTCGAAAAGCGCGCGGCGAATTGCGAAGCGAAACGGGTCGCGCGGCCGAACAAACCCTTGCGTTGTGCGAAGAAGAACCCGACGACCATCAGCGAGCACGCCACGATCACGATCAGCACCGGCAGCAGCATGCCCACGCCCGACGCATAGCTGCTCAGCAGCGCGAGTCCGATCATCGCGAAGATCATTTGTCCGACGGATTGCATGGTCGTGCTGACGGTGATGACCGCCGCCGCGTCGCGCGCCCGCATGCCGCGCTGCGACAGATAACGCACCATCAGCATGGGGCCGCCGATCTGTCCGGCCGGCATCAGGCTGTTCACCGACTCACCGGTCCAGCGCGCGAACAGCGCGTCGCGGAAGGTGACATCGCGTTCATTGCGGGGAAAGAGCGTTTCGATAGCCAGCGCGTCGATCACGACAGGCAGCACATGAAACACCGCCACCGCGAGCAGACCCCAGCCTGCGGCCGCGAGCGCGGTCGCGACGGAACCGAAGCCCTGCCAGCCGAGCAGCGCGATGAACAACACCACGCCGAGCGACAGGAGGACCGTTCCGGCGCGGCTCATGCTGCGCCGTTCTTCCCGCCTTTGCGGCGGAAAACCTGCCCGAAGCCGAAGTACGCGATCGAGTCCTTCATGTTCGAGATGAAACGCCGCCACGGCCGCATGTTCGGATTCGTGACGTACTCGAAGGTCAGCGACACGCGGAATTCGTTCGCGCGCGCAGGCGTGACGCGATGGCGCAGTTTGTCGCCATCGAAGAAAACCAGCCCGCCCGGCGGAATTTGCACTGAACCCGGCTGATCGGGAATCTCAGGCGTGCGCGTGTGCAGTTCATAGTCGAGACGGCACGACGAATCGTCCTTCACGCCAAGCAGCAAGGTATAACGGCGGCCTTCGTAGTACGACGTATCGTAGTGCCAGCCGATATGGTCGCCCGCCTTCGTATAGAAATACAGCGCGTACGCGTGCGGATCGTCAGCCGGCGACTCCTGAAGCGTGTCGCCGCTAATTTTTTCGAGCCAGCTAATCAGTGCCGGTGACCGGTACAAGTCGGCGATAAACGGCGCGAGCTCGTCGATCGCGTGACGGCTGACGCTGCCGCCCTGCTTGTGCCCCGGCAAATAATTGCGGTTGATTGCGGGCGTGACGGCCTGGACAGCGGCAACCAGCTTCTCGGTGAACTCGCGCGGCAGAAAGTCGTCCAGGTACAGGAACGCGCCCTGGTTATCGAACGTTTCGTGCAGCTTCGCAGTCTGCCGCCCGGGCAATACGCGCTGAAGATGCGCGGCCAGGGTTTCGTCGAGAGCGTGAGAGCTCTTGCGCTCAGCGGACTGGCCGCCAACCGCACGAGGGGATAAGGAATCGACAGAAGAATTCATTGAACAGCCTGCAAATCCTGATCTTGAGTATCAGCATCTTTGTTAAGTGCCGTGGCCCGGGCGAAACGCCGCAGTGCGTGCTGGTAATCCACGACGACCCACACAGCAAACAGCGGTGCACCAATGGAGGCCGCCACGAGGAACGGCGTCATGCCGTTGAGCAGCGTCACCGCCGGCAGCAGATACAAGACGTCTTCGGTCTCGAAACCCGCCATGGACGCCTGCTTCGTGCCGCTCTTGCCCGCCATGGATTCAATCCGCATCCGCAGGAAGAAGATCAGCGCAACAGCGACACCCGCAATAGCGCCAAGCCATTCGGCCGACACAATCATCGCCGGATGATGAACACTCACATAAAACCCGAGACCGACGAACAGCAGCACGGTCACCACCGAATCACACGCGAGATCGTAAAAATGACCGATTTTGCTCGATTGCCCGCTGATTCGCGCGAGTTCGCCGTCCGTATGGTCGACGAAATTGGACAGCGCGATCAGCAATGCGCCCAGGCTGCATAACCAAAAACTGCCGACCGACAGGTAATACGCGCCGGCAATGCCAATCAGCAGGCGCAGAGTGGTCAGGTGGTTCGGTGTAACGGGGGTGCCAACGAGCGGTGTAACGAGGCGCCGGGCGAGCCGCGCATCCCAGGTGGCGGGCTCAGGAAGCGTATGGTGTTTAGCGTTGCGGGGTTTGTTCATCCTCGAAATATATCTCGTTTCGAATTTAATTGCATACAAGGGCACGCTGCCATACGCCCGCAATAAGGCAGGTTTTTAACCGGAATTCGAGCATATCGCGGACACAATGGCGGCGGTGACCGGATCGGGCAACCCGTCATCGTAACGGTAAATTTTGCTGAACCGGATGTTCTGAAAACGCATCGGCTTAACGGCTACTGCACGGGCACCGGTGCTGCGACTGGCGCTGGAGCGGCGGCCTTCGTGTTCGTCCCGACCGAAACCGGCGCTTCATTGCTGACACCGCCGGTTTTATCGAGCGGGATTTTCACCGTGCGCACGGTGCCGTTACCCAGCGGAAAATCCGCGAGCGCACTACGGACGAGATATGGCATGGCGCGAACCAGCGACGATTCGCCGCCTGAATTGCTCGCGGTCACTTTGTACACCTCGCGCCCGCTTTCGCGCTCGGTCATGCGGATCTGCAGCGAGTGGACGAAGATTGGGTAGCTTTGGTCGACATAACCCGTCGGCCCCATGTCCCAACCGCCCCATGCTCCCCACCCGCCGTATCCACCCCATCCGTACGGCCGGCCGTACCAGCCGCCGTACATAGGCCACGGATCGTAGTAGACAGGCTGGCGCACGGTAACCATGTCGCCGCGAATGGAGTAGGACAGTTCCACAAGATAACGCGCGCCGGCATCGGGCACCTGCTTGAACGAGTGCGTGGCGAGTTCGTTTGCGGCGAGCACTTCATACGTCTTCTGTTCAATGCTGTTTTGCTGTGGCGCCGAGCGCACGAACGCGTAGGTCCGCGTGGCGTCGGTCCCGGACCAGTCGGAGAACGCCGCCACCTGCGTCTGAACATAGGTCGTACACCCCCCGAGCAACGCGAAACCCGCTACCAGCAGCACGCGCGCCGCGCCCTTCCACTCCCCGTACCACCGTCCCAACGTCATGGCCGACCTCATTCGTCTTGTTGATCTTGATTGCGACGTGATGTGTAAAACAACAACCCTGAAGAGTCGCATGCACCGTACGAAAGACGGCTGACTCCATCTGTTTAAAGACCGTCGCAGACAGGTGAAGTTCGAGAAGCAGGCCATTCGGCCGACCCCAAATCGAGCACACGATCCCGCGAGCCTTTGTACAATGGTCCGACACAAGGCCGCCTGGAAAGCAAAGGCACCCGCTCAACTCAATCAGAACCGCCATGTCCACCATTTCCACCATGCCCAACTCGACCGCACCTGCTGTAATCCGCCGTGCCGACTACACGCCGCCCGCCTTCCTGATTGATACCGTTGCGCTCGAATTCGATCTCGTCCCCGAACGCACGATAGTGCGTAACACCATGCGCCTGCGCCGTAACCCGGACGCCGCGCCTGCCGCGTCGCTGGAGTTGCTTGGCGAGCAGATGGAGTTCATTGGCGCCACGGTCAACGGGCGCCCGCATGCGGATGTCCGCGTTACTGAGAACGGTTTGTCGGTGAGTAATATTCCCGACGCGTTCGAATTGACGCTGGAAAGCGCGTGCAATCCGGCCGAAAACACGACCTTGTCGGGTCTATATGTATCCGGCGGCAATTTCTTTACGCAATGTGAGGCCGAGGGCTTCCGGCGCATTACGTACTTCCTCGACCGGCCCGACGTCATGGCCACGTACACGGTCACGTTGCGGGCGAACAAAGAAGCGTATCCGGTGCTGCTGTCCAACGGAAACCTGATTGAAGAAGGCGACCTGGAAGACGGCCGGCACTTTGCGCGCTGGGAAGACCCGTTCAAGAAACCAAGCTACCTGTTCGCGCTGGTGGCCGGCAAGCTCGTCAAGCTCGAACAGCGCATGAAGACCGGTTCGGGCAAGGAAAAACTGCTTCAGGTCTGGGTCGAACCTCACGATCTGGACAAGACGCAACACGCCATGGATTCGCTGGTTCATTCCATCGAATGGGACGAACGGCGCTTTGGGCTGGAGCTCGACCTGGACCGCTTCATGATTGTTGCCGTGAGCGACTTCAATATGGGCGCGATGGAAAACAAGGGCTTGAACATCTTCAATACGAAGTACGTGCTCGCGAATCCCGAAACGGCTACAGACGTGGATTTCGGCAATATTGAAGCGGTGGTCGGCCATGAATATTTCCACAACTGGACGGGCAACCGCGTGACCTGCCGCGACTGGTTCCAATTGAGCCTGAAGGAAGGCCTGACTGTATTCCGCGACCAGGAATTCTCCGCCGACATGGCCGCCGGGCTCGAACCGGGCGCAGCCAGCGACGCGGCGCGCGCCACCAAACGGATTGACGACGTCCGCGTGCTGCGCCAGATGCAGTTCGCCGAAGACGCGGGTCCAATGGCGCATCCGGTACGCCCGGAAAGCTACGTCGAGATCAACAACTTCTACACGATGACCGTCTATGAAAAAGGCTCGGAAGTCGTGCGTATGTACCAGACGCTGCTCGGGCGCGACGGTTTCCGGCGCGGCATGGACCTGTATTTCCAGCGTCACGATGGCCAAGCGGTCACCTGCGACGACTTCCGTCACGCCATGGCCGATGCAAATGGCCGCGATCTCGCGCAATTCGAGCGCTGGTACAGTCAGGCGGGCACGCCCAGGATCACGGTGCGCACGCTTTACGACGCAGCCGCGAAGCGTTACTCGCTGACGCTCACGCAAGGCTACGGCGAGGCGTCCGAGGCCGCGCGCGAAACTCAAAAGGGTCCGCTGCTGATTCCATTTTCGGTCGGCCTGATTGGCAAGAACGGCGCCGACCTGCCGTTGAAGCTTGACGGCGAGAAGGAACCGCAGGGCACTACGCGCGTGCTGGAGTTCACGGAACAAGAACAAACCTTCACGTTCGCCGACGTCGCCGAAGAACCGCTGCCCTCATTGCTGCGCAATTTTTCGGCGCCGGTGGTGGTCGATTACGACTACACCAACGAACAGCTCGCGTTTCTGCTGGCTCATGACAGCGACCCGTTCAACCGGTGGGAAGCCGGCCAGCGCCTCGCCACGCGCGAATTGCTTGCGCTGGCGGACCGGGCATCGAAAGGTGAGGAACTGACGCTCGACGACCAGGTGGTATCCGCATTCGCCCAAGTTCTCGACGACAGCACGCTCACGCCGGCATTCCAGGAACTGGCGGTGATGTTGCCGTCCGAGGGATATCTGGCCGAACAGATGGCTGTGTCGGATCCCGCCGCCGTTCACGCCGCTCGTGTGTTCGTGAGCCGCCGCCTCGCCACGGGCCTGCGCGACCGTTGGCTCGCCGTGTACGAAGCGAACCGCACGCCGGGCGAATATCGCGCGACGCCGGACGACGCCGGCAAGCGCGGGCTGAAGAATCTTGCGCTCGTCTATCTGAGCCAACTCGACGATCCCACCCGCGCAATCGAACTGGCGAGCGCGCAGTACGACGCCGCGAACAACATGACGGACCGGTCGGCTGCGTTGTCGGCATTGCTGACGGCGGGCGCGTCAGGTTCCGTCGATACAGCCGTGGCCGATGCGGCCCTTGGCGATTTCTACCAGCGTTTCGAAAAGGAGCCACTGGTCATCGACAAATGGTTCGCGCTGCAGGCCACGCAACGCGGTGGACCGAAGCGCAATGTGCTCGAGATCGTGCGCAAGCTGATGCAACACCCGGCGTTCACGCTGAAAAATCCGAATCGCGCCCGCTCGCTGATTTTCAGCTTCTGCGGTGCCAATCCGGCGCAATTCCACGCCGCCGATGGTTCTGGTTATGCGTTCTGGGCCGAACAGGTCACGGCGCTCGACGCGATGAATCCTCAGGTGGCCGCACGCCTGGCTCGTACGCTCGAACAATGGCGCCGATACACGCCGGCCTTGCGGGACAAGGCGCATGCGGCGCTGGAACAGGTAGCGTCGAAGGTGAAATCGCGCGATGTACGGGAGATTGTGGAAAAAGCGCTGGGCTGACTTGAGGATTAAGGCTTAATTCGATACCGCGGCTCACAAAAACCGGCGCTACGGCGCCGGTTTTTTTACGCGCCGTCGCCGCGCGACAACCAGGATTGGCGTCTCGCAACACTCCATTAAATGTGCACTACATTGCTGTGACATCGGGAGACACATTCCAAGCGGGTAGAATCTGAGGCATTCGTCTAACGCTCTCGGAGCCCAATGCAATGTCGACCCCATCATCTATTTCACGCCGCACAACGCTCACCAAGTATCTGATCGAGCAGCAGCGCGAACATCAAAATCTTCCCGCCGACCTGCGATTGTTGATCGAAGTGATCGCGCGCGCGTGCAAGCAGATCGGCTATCAAGTGAGCAAGGGCGCGTTGGGCGAAGCGCTGGGCACCGCCGGCAGCGAAAACGTCCAGGGCGAAGTGCAGAAGAAACTCGATATTCTCTCGAACGAAATCCTGCTCGAAGCCAACGAATGGGGCGGCAACCTGGCCGCGATGGCATCGGAGGAAATGGAAAAGATTTTCCCGATCCCGAACCGATATCCGAAGGGCAACTACCTGCTCACGTTTGATCCGCTCGACGGCTCGTCGAACATCGACGTGAACGTGTCTATCGGCACGATCTTTTCCGTCCTGCGATGCCCGGACGGCATGGAACCGAGCGAACAGGCATTCATGCAGCCGGGTTCGGCGCAAGTGGCGGCCGGCTATGCGGTCTATGGTCCGCAGACGGTTTTCGTGCTGACCACCGGCTACGGCGTGAACTGCTTCACGCTCGACCGCGAACTCGGATCGTGGGTACTCACGCAAAGCAACATGCAGATTCCCGCCGACACGCGCGAGTACGCAATCAATGCATCGAATAGCCGTCACTGGTACGAGCCGGTGCAAAAGTATGTGAACGAGTTGATCGAAGGCAAGGACGGCCCGCGCAAGGAAGATTTCAACATGCGCTGGATTGCTTCGATGGTGGCAGACGTGCACCGTATTTTGAGCCGCGGCGGCGTGTTCATGTACCCCGCTGACAAGCGCACGCCCGATCGGCCGGGCAAGTTGCGCCTGCTGTACGAAGCGAACCCAATGGCGTTCATCGTCGAACAGGCGGGCGGCGCCGCGACGGATGGCGAGCAGCGCATCCTCGACATCGTTCCGACCAACCTGCATCAGCGCGTGCCGGTGTTCCTCGGATCGAAAAACGAGGTGGAACGCGTGACGCGCTATCACTCGGAAATTAATTGAGGTCAGGGTGTTGCCAAACTCGGGGAAACGTACTTATAATCTCGTTTCTCTGATGCCGGAATAGCTCAGACGGTAGAGCAGCGCATTCGTAATGCGAAGGTCGGGGGTTCGATTCCTCTTTCCGGCACCAAACAGAATCAAGCAAATTAGCCCAATCCTCGGATTGGGCTTTTTGTTTTCTATTCTGAAATAATCGCGATGCAACCGATTGGCGCATTACCGCTTTGGCCCCGTCGAGATCGGACTCGCTATGGTGAGATTGAATTAAGCATGAGTTAGTGCTCGTCTTTCTGACACATCGTTGAATTAACTGAATTCGCCGAGCTTTCCGAATGCAATCGACCGTATTTCAGAAAGCGTTGCTCGCTCGCAACCGCACGGGCGCACATACATTCAGGCTGGTCGAAAGCGTGTCATGCTGGAAACCCTCACATCACCGCACGCTGGGAGCCACGAAAATGGCTAAATCGAGCGACACTCACGACCTCTCCTCGCAGCAAATGACGCGATGCAAGCGGCAGATCGCTTTGGCGACCGCCGCGGCAGTCATCGTTGCGGCGTTTTTGTGGTTTGTCGCCGTTCGACTCGGGCTTGCCGGTTCATGATCCGCTGATGGCCGGCGGACTCAATTGAACCGGTCACTGTCCATCCTCCCACGGAACACGCGCTCCATCTGGCAAAGTAGCGATTAAGGGTTTACCCTTAAAAACCACAAAAACCAATTGTGCGTACCGACCTTAATTTTAAGAGACCTCTTAACTACACTTGGGTTACCGGCTTCGAACAACGGTTCGTCGCCAAACCAAGACTGGAGGTTCATCATGAAATCGCTTATTCAAGCTGTTGTGGTTGCCGCAGTGCTCGCCGTGCCCGCTGTATCGTTTGCTCAATCCAGTGCGCCTCAGCTGGACGCTGCCGCGTCCAGCTACGGTGGCGCCCCGGACGGCACATCGGCGACGGGTTCACATCGTGCGCTTCATTCAATCGATCGGGTCGTGCATCGCGTAGATAACAAGATCCGCTCTTCGATTCGCCCGGATGCCAATGACGGTATGGAACCCATTTACTTCGGTTCTTGATTCGTTCGAAAGCGTGAAAGTCCCATGTCATGCGGCAGCGACTTTCACGCTCGGACCCGTCAGTCGCGACGAGCTCTTGGATTACCCTGAACCAATGACGTAACTGTCACGTCAACCCCGTCAATATATTCATTTATGCGCGCAAAAAGCACCGCGCTAAGCAACGCATTAATCTCGCGAGCCAACATTCGCAGTTGGCAACACAATCATTAACTATTTCTAATTCGTGAACACTTCGCCGTAAAGGGTAATAAAAGTTATCCGGCAGCGGAAAACGTCGAAATGAATGGGCTGCGCTGGTAAAGTCGCCGTGATTTTCCCGGCTTCTACCAGGTCTTTAATGACCTCGCCCCACCACACCGCGCCGCAATGTCGCTAACGCCGAAACAAAAAAAACGCCCGCAACCGGAATGCTGATCGCATGCAGTATCTTCCGGCTGTCGCATCCCTGTGTCTTTCCTTGCAGGGTTGTGCGCCGCACGGCGCACCGTCTTATGAAATCTTTGGTGCGTATTTTCCGCTCTGGCTGCTAAGTGCCCTGCTGGGACTAGTCGGCGCGCTCGTTGCGCATCGGATATCCGTCTTGACTGGATGGGCGCAAATCGTCCCGTTTCAGCTCTTCGTCTGTGCGGCCATCGGCTTGATGGTTGCCGTGGTTATCTGGCTTTCGATGACCGGACAACTCCCATGAAAATAACCGGCTTGCGCAAAAACGCTTTCAAAGGCCGCGTGGTTGCGTGCGTGATCGTCGCCCTTGGTATTGCCGCGCTGTTTTACGCATCCAGTCGGTCAAGCCGGTATCCGTCAACGGACGACGCAACAATCGATGCCGACGTCGTGCATATCGCCTCGCCGGTGAGCGGCCGGATCGTCAGGCTTGCCGTCGTGGAGAACCAGCGGGTCACAAAAGGAGACGTGCTCTTCGAGGTCGATCCCGTTCCGTATCAGCTCCTCGTGGCGCAGACCCAGGGCGATCTCGACCTGGCGCGCGCGGCGTTGGACACGCGCCGCAGGACTTTGGTCGGCGAGCGCGCGAATGCGGTCATCGCGGGCGATCAGACCGGCAAGGCAGCGCACAACTACGAACTGAGCTCGCGCAGCGTTCAGCGGCTAACGCCACTCGCAGCAAAAGGATACGTTCCGCTCCAGCAGCTAGACCAGGCGCAAGTGGCACAGCACGATGCCGAGCTGACGCTCAAGCAGGCACAAGAACAAAAGCGGGCGGCCGCGCAGACCATAGGCGACGAGTCGGGCGCCATGGCCCTGGTGCGCGCACGCGAGGCAGCGCTGGCACTCGCGCAGCACAGCCTCGACTCAACCGTTGTGCACGCGCCGCACAACGGTTTTGTCACGGGCCTCTCGGTGCTGGCGGGCGAGACAGTCGCGCCCAATCAATCGATATTCACGCTCATCGCCGCCGACGAATGGTTCGCCGTCGCGAACTTCCGGGAAACGGCGCTCGGCGCGATCCAGCCAGGCGATTGCGCGACCGTCTATTCAATGATCGACCGGAGCCAGGCGATCCACGGCAAGGTGGTCGGCATCGGCGCGGGCGTGGCCGATACCGACCGGGTCAATCTGCCGCGTGCGTTGCCCGTCGTGCAACAGTCCGTGAACTGGGTGCGGGTTGCTCAACGCTTCCCCGTGCGCGTGCTTCTGGATGAGCCGGCCGCCCTGTTGGTCCGGGTCGGTGCGAGCGCGTTAGTCGAGGTCCGGCATGGCGCAGCCTGCCGGTGATCTTGCCCGGCCAGGCGCGGCCGACCTGCTGAAGCTGCTTGCGCCCTTTCCGGGAAGAGCGGAAATGGCCTGCCGCGTCGCGCTGATCTGCGCGCTGACTATATTCGTGACAAGCGCCTACGGCACGCCGGAAGCCGCCATCTCGGCCTACGTCGTGTTTTTCCTGAACCAGCCGGACCGGGTTTTCAGCGTGGTGCAGAGTCTGGCAATGCTGGTGCTGGTCACGCTGGTGGTCGCGCTGATAACGGTCGTGGCCATATTCGCACTCGACGATCCGGTCTGGCGGGTTGCGTGCATCGCGGGGCTCTCGCTCGCGCTGCTGTTCGTCACGTCGGCGAGCAAGCTGCGGCCGGTCGGTGCGATCGTTGCGATGATCGTCGGATTTACGCTCGACGAACTTGGCAGCGTGCCGTTCGGCGAAGCGGCGACCCGTGCGTTGCTTTACTCCTGGGTGATGGTCGGGATTCCGATCGGGGTGTCGATCTGCGTGAACCTGGCGCTTGCACCGTCGCCGCGGCGGCTTGCCGGCCGCGCGTTGGCGAAGCACCTGCGGCTCGCGGCCCAAAGCCTCGCCGAACCCGATGCAACGCGCGACGCGCTCAACGCCTGCCTACGCAAAGGCGATGCGCAGATGCGCTCGTGGCTGACGCTTTCGGCGCTCGGCGGATCGTCGGCACGTGCCGATATCGCCCCTTTGCGGCAAGCCGTTTCATCGACATTTGCGATCCTGGTCTCAGCGGATCTCGCGGCCCGGGAACCGTGGAGCCGGCTGCCGGCATCGTTCGTAATGCCGATCATCGACACGCTGGAGAGCATGGCACGCATGCTGGAAGCGGGAGGTTATCCGGTCGATATCGAACTCAGCCTGCCCGCCGCAACAGAATTGACGCCGCTTGCGCGCGTCGTCGCTGAAGAACTGCAGCACGCAATCACTTTCTTCGCTGTAGTAGATGTCGATGTCGATGTCGATCACAAACCACAGGCCGACAGCGCCCCGCCCCCGAACGAGCATGGCGGATTCTTCCTGCCCGACGCGTTCACGAATCCCGAACACGTGCGCTATGCCGTGAAAACCACCGCGGCGGCCGTGTTTTGCTATCTGCTTTATTCGCAACTCAACTGGTCCGGCATCCACACCTGCTTCATCACTGTCTACATGGTGTCGCTCGGCACCACCGCTGAAACCGTCGAGAAAATGACGCTGCGCATCGCCGGATGCATCGCGGGCGCGCTCCTCGGTACCGCAGCGATCGTGTTCGTGATTCCCGCGATGACCTCTGTCGTCGGGTTGATGGGTATCGTGTTCCTCGGCGCCTTGCTTTCGGCCTGGATTGCCTTTGGTTCGCCGCGCATTTCTTATGCAGGATTTCAGATTGCGCTGGTCTTCTTCATGTGCGTGATCCAGGGCGCCGGGCCTGGCTTCGACGTGACGGTCGCGCGGGATCGCACGATCGGGATCCTGATCGGCAACGTGGTCGTGTATCTGATCTTTACCCGTGTGTGGCCGGTCAGCGTGGCTGAGCGCGTCGATACCGCTCTCAGCTCGCTGCAGCAGCAATGGGAGCGGCTCGCCATGCCGGGGAATTCCGCTACGCGCCGCGCGCAGGCCTCGAGCGCGATGGCGCAATACGGCGCGCTGGAACAGGACCTGGCGCTGATGCGCTACGAACCATCATGGGTTCGTCCGGATCCACAGTGGCTTGCCGAACGTCGCAGCGCGCTGGCAAGGCTCGGCGCGCTCGAAGCACCCATGCTCCTGATTGCCGAGAGGCGACCGGGCGATGCCGCGTTCGCCGGCTGGCTCAGCCAGGTTACCGGCAATCCGCCGCAACAGCCGCCCAAGACGGGCGCGATAACCGACCGGCAGCCATTGGCGAACGCCGACGCCGCAACCGACGAAACACTTGCCGCGCTGCTACACCTGGGCGACACACGCCTCGCTCAACTCCAACACGCCGCGCCAAACATGGCGGCGAAGGACTTTACGACTCATGCTCCGGCTTGACCCTTCATTCGCACTAGCGATCCTGGCCGCAGCGAGTTTGACCGGCTGCGCCACGTCCTCCGTGGACATGGCGCCCGAAAGCCTTGACCGTCCGTGGCAACCGCAGACGGACGCGAGCGGCGCCATCGTGCCGGGAGCGGTATCGACTGGATCGACTGCAACGAACCGTGGCTACGTGTTACCCGCGAATCCCGCGCTCGCCGTGCTGCCCCCTCCTCCGGCATTCGACCCGGCGCATGCCTACGAACTAGCCGAACTGATTGACCTCGCTGAATCGGCGAACCCGCTGACGCGCATCGCCTGGAACGATGCACGCAACATGGCGCTCGCGGCCGGCATTGCGAAGAGCGCCTACCTTCCCCAACTGTCCGTGGCGGCAATGGGGCAATACGCCGGCGCCCAGAATGTGCGCTCGTCCGTGCCCGATGCTTCATCAACCGCCGGGACGGGACATGGCACGACTTCGGCGGTGACGCTGCAATGGCTGCTCTTCGATTTCGGCGGACGTGCCGCGCGCCTCGAGGCTGCATCGCAGGCATCGGTGGTCGCGAATATCAGCTTCACCGCGGTTCACCAGCAGGTGATCTTCGATGTAAGCGTCGCGTTCTACGGATACCAGGCCGCGCGTGCCCGCGTCGCCACGGCAGCCCAAGGTCTCGGCAATGCCGAAGCCATCCTCGCTGCGGCGCAGTCGCGCTACCGGCATGGCATTGGCACTGTGATTGAAGTAGCGCAGGCCAATCAGAATCGCGCGCAGGCGAAGCTCGCGCTGATCCAGGCGCAGGGGGCCGAAAGCAACAGCTATCTGACGCTGATTTCGGCGATGGGCATCTCGCCGCTGTCGAAACCGAGGATCGCGGAAATGCCGGCACGTGCACTTCCGGCGCCGACCAACGACTCGATCGAGCAGATCGTGTCTTCCGCCATCGCCCGGCGGCCGGACGTGCTGAGCGCCTATGCCGCCGAGCGGATCAACCTGGCGAGGGTGAAGGCAGCCGAATCGGAATTCATGCCGAAGGTGTTTGTCTCGGCTAACGGCGCGTACAACACCGGCAGTTCATCGATTTCAGGGATTCCGGCCATTGGCCAGCAATTGCCGACGCTGAATCTGAGCGGCGGCCGGTACGGCGGCAGCGTGATCGTGGGCGTGACGATTCCACTGTATGACGGCGGCTTGCGTCAGGCCGTACTCGCGCAGGCACGCAACGACGCCGACAGCGCATCGACCCGCCTCGCCCGAAGCCGCGAAGAAGCGGTCCGGCAAATTGTTGCCGCACAGAACACGCTGCAGACGAGCCTCACCGCGCACGCTGCCGCCAAGGAGTTACTGGCCGCTGCACAGACAACTTACGACGCCGCATTCGACGCGTACGGCCAAGGGATCGGGTCGGTCACCGACTCGCTGCTCGCACAGAATCAACTGCTGGCTGCAACGAACGCAGACGCGGATAGCTACAGCAGCGCGCTTTCGGCTGCGGCTGCGGCCGCGCTCGCGGTGGCGACTGGTGCGATCGATTCGATGCCGACGGAGCCGGGCTGGCGCTGAAGGCTGAGAGCGTCGCGTTCATCGATATCCGCTCGCAGTATTGCCTCGGGCCGTTAACTTAAAGTAACGCTTCAAGTGAACGATTGTGATGCGATTGATAATTCATCGCAAACACGTCGGCGCAAAACGATCTTTTCACGTCGCATCGCCGATGCTTCGGATTTATCCGATTTGCGAACATAAACCTGTTCGTGTGTACGCTTGCGGACATCACTTAGAGAAAATTCCATTAAAAGATAATAAATCGGTCAACCGGGCGGATTTATTGCCGTTATCAATATTAGGAAGGAGTGCGTGATAGGGGGCTCACGCCATCGGCGGCGACGTTCGAAGCGCGCCCGATAGACTTTGAAACGCCTGGCGAAATATTTGCCGCGCAGCAGCAGAACTCAGTAATAGCGATAACCGTGTATGGCCGGGTTTTCACTGCAAAACGGAGACGACGGAGAATTGCGTCATCGGGGATACACGAACTGAGCCATTAATTAACTGTGACATGCCTGAGTCATCTCACCGGTGTCCCGTTAAAGCAACAGAGCAAGCGGCAAAAGTTCCACCGGCGCATTCGGCGCTAGCAGGAATCCAGAGTCGAGATTGATAATCGACCCATACAAGGAGAGAAAGTGATGGACGCCAAGCCGACCAAAATCCCGACACCGGATAAGGTGCAATGTCCGGATCAAGAACCGGTCGCAGTTGAATTCCTCGCGGAGTTGCCCGAATACGTCCGGGCTTTCTTCGACGAACAGCGCAACCAGTGCGACCCGAAGTAATTGAGCAACGTTGCCGGGGTGGGCTCAACGCGTGTGCGCTTAACGCGCGTGAGCCGTGGGCGATCTATGTGCGGACATCGAACAGGCTGCGGTTTTCGCACGCTTGAACAGCGCGGCATCCTCTTAGTCACAACGGCGTAAAGGCGCGTGGGCGTCGAGCCAAAGCCAACTGCATCAGGCCAACCAGAATGACCCTCTTGTATCGCGCAAGATGAATGTCTCAAACACGATGGGTTAAGCTGCAGATCTTTGCACGCTATCGATCAATCATGCTTTCCACTCGCATCTCGCGCACTCTGCGGACCATTGCTGCAATGGCCGCTGTCCCGGCGTTTATCGGTATATTTCAGCCGGCCGCTTTTGCCGATGGCGACGATACACCGCTCACCAATCTCATTGCTTTATCGTCGCAACGTCTCGCCTTGGCCGAGCCGGTCGCGCGCTGGAAGTGGGCGCGCCACGAACCGATCACCGATGAACCCCGCGAAGCCGCGCTGTTGGCAAGTATCGACAAGCGCGCGAAATCCGCCGGCATGGATCCCGCGTTTGCGCAAGCTTTCTTCCGGGATCAGATCGAGGCGAGCAAGGACGTGCAGAACGCACTATTCGATAACTGGCGCAAATCGCGGCCGCCTGAAGGGACACCGCCGGACCTCGCTAGCGAAACACGGCCGAAACTTGATCGCATAACGAATTCATTGCTCACCGCGCTGGCTCGCGTGGAGCCGTTGCGTCACACCGATGATTGTCCGTCGCGGCTCGCCGAAAGCATTGCGCGCTGGAAGCACCTCACACGTTACGATTCTGCCCAGAACGCGCCGCTCGAGCGCGCACTCTCGCATGTGTGCGCTGCCGGGGGCGTGGGCGCCGTGGGTTAAGCCGGCTCTCCGCTCACAGGAACGGTGGTTCCGAGCGGTACGACGATCAATCCGCGCGACAATCGCTCGCGGAGAATCCGGTAAGTCGACAACTCGAAGCTCGCCAATTCCGCGGACGAACGCAAGCGCGCAGCGTCACCCAGCGATGTTGCCGTGCCAAAGAACTGCCAACCGTCCACGACATGCCAGACTCGCGCCCCGGTCGTGGCGTCCGCCTCCTCAATGGCGATAGCACCCGGATACGTCCACGGGGCGCCGCGAGGATCGTCGCGCCGCGTTTTCACCGCGCGATTGTGCGCCGGTCCGAGCCGTGCGACGGAGCGGCCTTCCTCGAGCATCGCGCCAATCTCGCCGCCCGTCGCGCTCCACTCCACGCGCCGGACGAGTTCCGCGAGCCGTTGCTCCTTCGCCGAGCGCTTCACGCCCGACAAATGCGCGCGCACCCGCTGGCGCAAGCGCACGCTTCGCCCCACATACAAAGGCACGTCGTTTTCGCCATAGAACACGTAGATGCCGCAACCCGCCGGAATCCGTTCGATCGTGTCTTCGTCGATATCGCCCGCCAGACGGAAACGCCGCGTCACCTGGTCGATATGCGCGCGCAGGGTATCGGCGGAATGAGTGGTGTGCAGGTGCTGCCAGAATTGCCAGAGCAGATCGGCGTCGGCCAACGCGCGATGGCGCGCTGAGGGCACAAGCGCGTGCCGTTCGATCAACGCGTCGAGTCCGTGCCGGCGCTCCGTCGGATAGATCGTGCGCGATAACTGGACCGTGCACAGCACGTCGGGCTGGAACTTGATGCCCGCGCGCTTGAACTCGCTGCGCAGGAAGCCGTGATCGAACCGCGCGTTGTGGGCGATAAACAGCCGCCCATCGAGACGCGCCAGCAAATCATGCGCGATGGATTCGAACGTCGGCGCGTGGCGCACCATCGAATCGCTGATGCCGGTGAGTTGCTGGATAAAGAATGGAATTGGCTGCTCTGGATTAACGAGCGAACTCCACTGCGTGACGCCAGCCGGCCCAACCTCGACCACGCCGATTTCAGTGATGCGATTCACGCCGAACGTGCCGCCGGTGGTTTCGAGATCGACGAAAACCATCGGTTCTGAGCTAACACTATTAGTAGTAACGATTGGGAGCACAACGCTGACCGCTAAAAGAGGAATGGACGCGATCCGCGCAGGACAACGGCGTATCGATCGGGCATTTTAGCTCACGTCCATTCGAGCCCCGGCAGTTCAGTACCGATTCCAGTCGCGAGGCGGCTCGGCGCAAGGGGAGCTTCGCAGGCCGATTCCACATGCGCTCTCGAATCCAGGAAAACAATAGTCGTAATAATTCCGGAATAAACCGCCGCTATCCGCTAAAAGGAAATATTTACTGAGATTGTAACCATTATTATCGAATCGTAAGCGTTAACGAGCCTTGTTACCGAAATCGGCTATGGGCATCATGAACCTGTACCGCAAACACTTTAAAGGAGGTCATTGCTGTGACGACCGAACTCAAAAGCATGTTTTCGTGGATCAGGACGTTTGTCGCTCCCCAGGCAGTAGTGGAATCGCATTCAGCTCTGGATTTTGACCCGGCGTGGCATGGCGACCATTGGCAAAACCTTCTGTCCTCGCCAATGGATGCTCGTCGATATGTGATGGAAGACTGGACAATATCGAGTCCACCCACATTCGATAGCAACGACGGCGCTGAATCACCCGACGCCGCGAATAAGGCTGAAGGGATGCCTGAAGAAGTGCTGGAAGCAACTATATAAGTAACGCGCACCTGAACGCGCTATGGCCATCAAGCCCGTTCAGGTAAAAAAAAGCGCGACTGGGAAGTCGCGCCGACAAGGTTTGGAGATCTTTTCCGTCAACGAAAAAGTCTGCTTCGGAAAGCAGCAGTTAAAGTATAACGGCACGTCTTCTGGTGATCATCTACAGTTCTGGCAATCATCTATTGCGGTTCCGTCAACAATCGACATTTAGGATTATTGGCGTTGTATTTTAACGATAGCGCATGTCGCAATTGCGCAACGAACGTCTGTTGACACATCGCATTCACCCCCGCCATTCTCCCGCAAAGCCTTGCCAGTAAAGGCTTAGATTGCGTTTCTTAATCATTGCCGATCGCAGAATACTTTATTGCGTAAATCGGAATGCCAACGCTGTAACACCGTCTTTACACTTCGTCTGGTCCGGAAACGACTGTGTCTTCTTTCGATACACGAAATCACCTGACAGCGCCTCTCGCAGCGCGTCGGAGTGAAGGTTTCCTTCAAGCCTGGGTTGTCAGACCCAAATTGCTCTCGGAGTTACAAAGATGAAAAAGACTCTCATGGTCGCCGCCCTGTCGGGCGTATTTGCAACCGCCGCTCATGCTCAAAGCAGCGTGACGCTGTACGGTTTGATCGACGCTGGCCTGACGTACACGAACAACCAAGGCGGCTCGCATAACTTCAAGGAAACCAGCGGTTCGGTGAACGGCAGCCGTTGGGGCCTGCGCGGCGCTGAAGACCTCGGCGGTGGCCTGAAGGCAATCTTCACGTTGGAAAACGGCTTCAGCATTGCTAACGGCACGCTGGGTCAACAAGGCCGTGAATTCGGTCGTCAAGCATTCGTTGGTCTGTCGAGCACGCAGTACGGTGCTGTGACGTTGGGTCGTCAGTATGACTCCGTGGTCGATTACCTCGGCCCGTTGGCTCTGACCGGCACGCAATACGGTGGCACGCAGTTCGCCCACCCGTTCGACAACGACAACCTCGACAACTCGTTCCGTATCAACAACTCGGTCAAGTACCAGAGCGCGAACTACGCTGGCTTCAAGTTCGGCGCGCAGTATGGCTTCTCGAACCAGCAAGCTGGCTTCGCGAACAACCGTGCTTACAGCGTTGGCGCATCGTATAACTACGGTCCGTTGAACATCGCTGCTGCTTACTTGCAACTGAACAACGACGTAACCGGTGCTGGAGCTGCTGCGGCAATCTCCAACGCTAACGGCGCAGTTGCTGGCGACAACACGTTCGTGGCAGGCCTGCAGCGCACGTTCGGTGCTGGTTTGAACTACGCGTTCGGCCCGGCAACGGTTGGCTTCGTGTTCACGCAAACGAAGCTTGAAGACGCAGTTGGCATCACGGGTGCAGCAACCGGCGGCGCAGGCGTTAATTTCAACAACAACTACGCTCGCTTTAACAACTATGAAGTGAACGGCCGTTACGCACTGACCCCGGCATTGAGCCTGGCTGGTGAGTACACGTACACGGACGCACGTCTTGATGGTGAAAAGCCGTCGTTCCATACGTTTGCTCTGCAAACGGCTTACTCGCTGTCGAAGCGCACGGACGTGTACCTGCAAGGCGAGTACGTTCACGCGATCGACCTGAGCAATGGCCTGGGCGCTCCGATCACGGGCGTAGGCATGTCGTCGACCCCGAACCAAGTCTCGGCAACGGTTGGCATTCGCCACCGCTTCTAAGTCTTGTTCCAGGTTGTACCGATGTGAAAAAGGCGCCGCTTGCGGCGCCTTTTTTTCGTCCTGAGTTTCCCCTGCGTTAGCGCTTTAGATCAACCGCATCAGGCCTTCGACGGATAACGCACATCGAGGATATCGATTTGCTGCACACCCGCGGGCGTGTGCAGCGTGACGGTATCGCCGACCTTGGCCTTGAGCAGCGCACGGGCAATGGGCGAGATCCAACTCACATGTCCCACATCCAGATTGACCTCGTCTACGCCCACGACGGTCACCGTGTGCGTTTCGCCATCGTCACCGGCGTAATCCACCGTTGCGCCGAAAAACACCTGGTCGACATTTTCCTGGCGGCTGCTGTCCACCACTTCCGCCTTGTCGAGACGCTTGGTCAGGAAGCGAATTCGCCGGTCGATCTCACGCAAGCGCCGCTTGCCGTAGATGTAGTCGCCGTTCTCCGACCGGTCGCCATTAGAGGCCGCCCAAGAAAGCAGTTTCACGACATCGGGCCGCTCGACGTCCAGCAGGTGCAGCAGCTCGTCACGCAGGCGCTGGTGCCCTGCCGGCGTGATGTAGTTCTTCGTGCCGGGCGGCACGCCGACAGGTTGTTCGAGGTCGAGGTCTTCATCGCTCTCGTCTGATTCTTTGACAAATGCTTTGTTCATGGTGCAAACCGCTCAAAATGACGTGAAGAGGAGCGAGATAGCTCCAGTGCACGGTAACACGAAGGGGATCGGCATTACAGAAATCGAGCCGGGACCCTTCCTTTTTTGGGAGAGCTTGGCTATACTCTTGGTCTCGCGTGCGGCTGTAGCTCAGATGGATAGAGTACTTGGCTACGAACCAAGGGGTCGTGGGTTCGAATCCTGCCAGCCGCACCACTTCTTCAAAGTGTTTTAGTTGTTTTGTTTCAAGCAAGCATTTCCTGCATCAGTTTTTTGTATTACTCTGCTTCATGCGCGGCTGTAGCTCAGATGGATAGAGTACTTGGCTACGAACCAAGGGGTCGTGGGTTCGAATCCTGCCAGCCGCACCAGTTTTAGAAGGGCCTTCCTCACGGAAGGCCCTTTTTGTTTGTGCGGACGGAATGCCTAAGCGCATTCGTTGCCGGAGAACGTCGAGCGCGCCCGGCAAGATTTCACGGGGCGCGCGAGGCGCAACAAACGCATTTACTGCCGCGCAGTCGACCCGATATCGCCTATACGCCCGTCTGGCAACGGCGCATCTTCAACGGTTGCCGCCCCACTCTGCTCGCCAATCGGCTCAGCGCGCTCTCCAAGCAACCTCTGCGAACGATGCGGAAACTCATCGTCAACCGTGTCTCCGAACGCATGTAGCAGGAACGCCCGCAGCAACGCGATGCGCAACGACGGTCCGCGCCCTTCCACTTCCGCACCGGCCTTGCCGAATACCGCGGTGCACACGACCTCGCCGCGTCCGTGGTCCTTCATCTCCAGGCAGCATACGCGCTCGAGCACCACTGATGCCGCTTCCCATGACGTCGATGGCAGGAAGCGCCCGTCCCACGCCCGGCCACGGTCGTTGCCACGGATCGAGAGCGTCTGGCCACCATCGGTGAAATGAATTTCGCGGATAAAGTCGTGCAGCCCGCGCGCGACCCAATAATCGAGCTCGGCGCCTTCCAGTTCTGATGTTTTCATAAGTGCCCCTGTGTACGCAGAATGGGTACAGGCACGCAGGTCGCTTTCCAGCGGCGGCAAGTCAGATCAGCTGCAAACCCAGACTCTGCCGGCCGCTGCGCCAAGGGGCGAACGCCAGGCGTCAATAATCGCCGCGTTCGCGATCGATCCGCATGCCGCCTTCGGTATTGCGATGATGCGGTTCGTCACTCGGCCGCTCACGCGCGATGCGCATCACGTCCGGATTCGTGCGCACGCGCCGTATGACGTTCGCCAAGTGCACACGATCGCTCACCTGGATCACGAAACGCAGCACGGTAGATTCCTGCGTCACATCCTCGTCCATGGCAATGTGCACGATATTGGCATCGGCGGACGTGATATCAGCCGCCACGCGGGCAAACACGCCCTTGGACGTGCTCACGAGCACCTTGATGGCGACATCGAACAGACGGCCTGGCTGCGGTGCCCAGGCGACGTCGATCCATCGGCCCGGATCGCGCCTGTGAATCCGCTGCGCCACACGGCATTCGGTGGTGTGGATCGCCATACCCAGCCCGATGCCGATGTAACCCATGATGTCGTCGCCGGGAATCGGGCGGCAGCAAGCCGACAACTGTACCGACATGCCTTCGGTACCAGTGATCACAACCGGCGGCGCGGTGTTCGTGCTGAAGCTTTCGCGCGGGGAATCGTCGTCGTCGCGGCCAGTCATCAGCACTTCGATGCGCTTCGCCATGACCGCGGCCACGCGCCGGCCAAGGCCGATATCCGCGAAAATTTCCTGACGGCTCTTATTGCCCGTCCATTGCGCCAGTTTTTCCCACGCTTCCGGCGTCACTTCCGACAACGCCAATCCATAACTCTTGAGGCACTGATCGACCAGCCGTTCGCCCAGTTGAACCGATTCGTTCAACCGCATGGTCTTGAGATAGTGACGAATGGCCGAGCGCGCCTTGCCGGTACGCACGAAGCCAAGCCACGCGGGATTCGGCTTCGAATAAGGCGCGGTGATCACTTCCACAATGTCGCCGCTCTTCAATTCCGTGCGCAGCGGCAGCAACTCGTTATTGATCTTCACCGCGACGCATTGATTGCCCAGGTCACTGTGAATGGAATACGCGAAATCCAGCGCAGTCGCGCCGCGCGGCAGCGGCATGATCTTCGACTTCGGCGTGAACACGTAGACCGCATCGGGGAACAAATCGATCTTGACGTGTTCGAGGAACTCGCTTGAATCGCCGGCTTCGCTTTGAATGTCCAGTAGCGACTTGAGCCATTGGTGCGCACGCTTTTGCACGTCATTCAGATCCGCGCCGCCATTCTTGTACAGCCAATGCGCAGCCACGCCCGCTTCGGCGATTTCGTGCATCTTGCGCGTACGGATCTGGAATTCGATAGGTGCGCCAAACGGCCCCACCAGCGTGGTGTGCAACGACTGATAGCCGTTCACCTTCGGAATGGCGATGTAGTCCTTGAACTTGCCCGGCACCGGTTTGTAGAGCGCGTGCAGCGCACCTATGCACGTATAACATTCGAGCGCGGTATCCACGACCACACGAAAGCCATAGACGTCGAGCACTTGCGAGAACGACAACTGCTTGTCACGCATCTTCTTGTAAATGCTGAAGATGGTTTTCTCGCGGCCGGTCACGTCGGCCTTGATTTTCGCGTCCGCAATGGTGCGCTGGACCGCTTCAAGGATCTTGCCCACCACTTCGCGCCGGTTGCCGCGAGCGGCCTTCACGGCGCGCTCGAGCGTGGCGTATCGATGCGGATTGAAGTTCGCGAAGCTCAGGTCCTGCAGCTCGCGATACGTGTTGTTCAACCCGAGCCGATGCGCGATAGGCGCATAGATGTCGATGGTTTCGCGCGCCACGCGACGTCGTTTTTCCGGCGGCACCGCGCCCAGCGTGCGCATGTTGTGCAGCCGGTCCGCCAGCTTAACGAGAATCACGCGGACATCGCGCGCCATGGCGAGCAGCATCTTGCGGAAGTTTTCCGCCTGCGCTTCCTCGCGATTGCGGAACTCCATTTTGTCGAGTTTCGACAGGCCGTCGACGAGTTCTGCAACCTTCGGCCCGAAACGCTCCGCAATCTCGGTCTTCGTCACGCCCTGATCTTCGATCACGTCGTGCAGCAACGCCGCCATGATCGATTGATCGTCGAGTTTCCAGCTGGCGCAAATTTCCGCGACCGCGACCGGATGCGTGATATACGGCTCGCCACTCTGACGATATTGCCCAAGATGGGCTTCATCGCTGAAATGGAAAGCGAGCTTGATCTGCTTGATTTCTTCCGGCGAAAGATACGCGGCCAGCTCGGTGGTCAGTTTCGCAATGGAAACGACGTCGTGGCGGCGTGGCTTTTCCGGTGTGGCAGTCGGCCCGAACAGATGGCGAAACGATTGTTCGAGGACTGCGTCGATGTACTTGCGCGCCGCCGAGGGCGAATCGGCATCATGAGCGGTGTCATGATCGTGCGCGTGATTCTGAGAATGAGACTCTGTGCTGAGGACGTCGTTATGCGGATCCACAGAGACGGACGATGGAACAGGATTCATGGTCGCCTCCGTGGTTAGCTGACGCGGTTAGTAACAAGTCGCGTAGACGTCCGGACCGTCAATCAGACCGGAACCTTCTTCAACATCTCGACACCGACCTGGCCGGCCGCGATTTCGCGCAGCGCAACAACAGTCGGTTTGTCGCGGCTTTCGATCTTCGGCGTATGGCCTTGAGCGAGCTGGCGCGCGCGATACGTTGCTGCGAGCGCAAGCTCGAAGCGATTGGGGATCATTTTCAGACAGTCTTCGACGGTGATGCGGGCCATGGTTGATTCCTTCTCGATATGTTCTTCATTCTACCTTATGTGACCGGAAAGCCCCGTTCACTCGGCGTGCGGCGAGTGTATGCCCAACTCCACAAACAACTGCGTATGACGGGCGTACTGTGAACCAAAACGTAGCCGTGTGGCAGCAACGAGACACTGTAATTCGCCGAGCGCGCGCTCGAAGTTCTCGTTGATCAGCACGTATTCCGCTTCCGGCGCATGTGCCATCTCGCTGCCGGCGGCCAGCAAACGCCGCACGATCACGTTCGGCGAGTCCTGGCCACGCTTCTTCAGGCGCTCTTCAAGCGCGTCCAGCGACGGCGGCAGGATGAAGATTTCCACCGCATTGCGAAAGCGTTTCTTGACCTGTTGCGCGCCTTGCCAATCGATTTCAAGCAGCACGTCGTGGCCGCTTTTCATCTGCTCTTCAATCCATACGCGTGACGTGGCGTAGTAGTTCCCGTGCACTTCCGCGCTTTCGAGGAACTCGCCGGCGGCGTGGCGCGCCATGAAGTCATCGACGGAAGCAAAATGGTATTGAACGCCGTTTTCCTCGCCCGGCCGCGGTTCGCGCGTGGTGTACGACACGGACAGACGGATTGCCTGATCCTGCGCGAGCAACGCGTTGACCAGCGTCGACTTGCCCGCGCCCGACGGCGCCACGACCATGAACAGGTTGCCCGGATAAACACCGGCGTAGGTATTGCGTTGTGCGTCGTTCATGGCAGCGTCACTCCAGGTTTTGCACTTGCTCGCGCATCTGTTCGATGAGCAACTTGAGCGTCATCGACGAATCCGCTAGTTCTTTCGCAGCCGCCTTCGACCCGAGCGTATTCGCTTCGCGATTCAGCTCCTGCATCATGAAGTCGAGCCGCTTGCCCACTTTCCCGCCCTTCTGCAACACATGGCGCGTTTCCGCAAGATGCGCGGAGAGCCGCTGCAATTCCTCGGTGATGTCGATACGGATGCCATAAATAGTCACTTCCTGGCGAATCCGTTCCGCAATTTCCTCGCGCGGAATGCTGGTTTGGGTGCCTTCCGGCGATGCAATCCCAAGCGCATCCTGCAATCGCTCGACAATCTTCTGCTGATGTTTCGTGATCAGTTCCGGCACGAGCGGCGTGACCTTTGCCACGATAGCTTCCATTTCCGTCACGTTCGCGATCAGCACGGCGCTAAGCGCGGCGCCTTCGCGGGCGCGGACATCGATAAGTTCAGCAATCGCCTGCTTGCCGCATGCCAGCACCGCGTCGCGCAACGTTTCCGCCGATACGCCGCTCTCCGACAAAATGCCCGGCCAGCGCAGGATTTCACCGGTGCGCATGCGTTCGGCATCGGGGAAAATATCTAGCACCGAGCGCTCCAGCGCGGCGAGTTGCGACAGCGCATCGCGATTAAGCACGCCGGCAATGGTCGTCTGCTCAGCACGATTCAGGTTGATGCGGATATCAACCTTGCCGCGCGACAGCTTGTTCATCAGCATTTCGCGCAATTGCGGCTCGCAGACGCGAACGTCTTCGGGCATGCGGAAATTCATGTCGAGGAAGCGCGAATTCACCGTGCGCAATTCCACCGATACCCCCACGCCCGAGCCATTGGCGCCCGCGCCGTCCGACGCTACTTCGCGCGTGGCGCTGGCGTAGCCTGTCATGCTGTAGATCATTGTCGCGTCCGTAATTTGAAGGCCGTGGCGGCGTTGCTGCTTGTTTGTTGCCTGCACCGCGCGGCCAGTTCGCTTCGAAACGCCCGGCGTGTAGCTGCGCGAAATGGCAGGCAATGTTGGCCGGGCGAGGAAGCTGGCATTATCCCATTTTTGCCGATCCCGCCCCTGGAAACGCAATGCCGCTGTGCAGCGCGTGCGCATCAATACGGGACGCTGCCCCGGACGCTCACTCCGATTGCGGATAAAATTCGAACCTAGCGCGATTTTTACGCGTTTTTTATCGCGCGCCCAAGCTCCTTTCACTGCGTTTTTTCACTTTGCCGCCTCCATGACCGACTCCACGCTGAACCCGTCCGCCCCGTTCAACCGCCCGAGCGGCCGTCGCGCGGATCAATTGCGCGACGTGCGCATCACGCGGCACTACACGAAGCATGCGGAAGGGTCGGTGCTCGTCGAATTCGGCGATACCAAAGTGATCTGCACCGCGAGCATTTCCGAGCGCGTGCCCGAATTCCTGCGCGGACGCGATCAAGGCTGGCTCACCGCCGAATACGGCATGCTGCCGCGTGCCACCAATACGCGTAACGACCGTGAAGCCGCACGCGGCAAGCAAACCGGCCGCACGCAGGAGATTCAGCGCCTGATCGGGCGCGCGCTGCGTTCCGTATTCGATCTGAACAAGCTAGGCGCACGCACGCTGCACATTGACTGCGATGTGATCCAGGCCGACGGCGGCACGCGCACGGCAAGCATTACGGGCGCGTTTGTGGCAGCCCATGACGCGGTGAGCAAGCTGCTGGCCGCCGGCAAGATCGCAGAATCGCCGATCAATCAGTTTGTCGCGGCGATCTCGGTCGGCGTGTATAACGGCCAGCCGGTGCTCGACCTCGACTACGACGAAGACTCGCAGTGCGACACCGACATGAACGTCGTGATGACCGGTGCCGGCGGTTTTGTCGAGGTGCAGGGAACGGCTGAAGGCGTACCGTTCACGCGCGCCGAAATGAACTCGCTGATGGATCTGGCGCAAAGCGGTATCGAAACGTTGATCGCCAAGCAGAAGATCGCGCTGGAGCTGCTTAATGTCTGATTCTGATTCCGTTAGCGCGTTGAAACGCGTTGTGCTCGCGTCGAATAATCCGGGCAAATTGCGCGAATTCGCGGCTCTGCTGAGCACCGCGGGCATCGATCTTGTGACGCAAGGCGAACTCGGTGTGTCGGAAGCCGAGGAACCGCATGTGACCTTCGTCGAAAATGCGCTGGCGAAGGCGCGGCATGCTTCGGCGGCGACGGGATTGCCTGCTCTCGCCGACGACTCCGGCCTCTGCGTGCATGCGCTGCGCGGCGCACCTGGCGTGTATTCGGCGCGTTATGCGCAGTTGCTCAACGGCGGCGAGAAAAACGATATCGCGAACAACGCGCGGCTCGTGAAGGATCTGGCCAATGAATCAGATCGGCGGGCGTATTTCTTCTCCGTCCTCGTGCTGGTACGTCATGCCGACGATCCAGAACCCCTGATTGCGGAAGGCCGCTGGCACGGCGAAGTCATCGATACCCCGCGCGGCGCGAACGGCTTCGGCTATGACGCGCATTTCCTGGTGCCATCGCTCGGACAAACCGCCGCCGAACTCGATCCCGCCGTGAAGAACGCAAGCAGCCATCGGGCGATTGCGCTTCGCCAGTTGCTCGCGCGGCTGAAGGAAATATCGTGACGGCTGGCTCAAGCGGTCCCCAGGCGATCAACGTGGTCAAGGCGTTCACGTCGCCGGGCAGTATTCGGCTGACGTCGCTGCCGCCACTGTCGTTGTACGTACATTTCCCATGGTGCGTGCGCAAATGCCCGTATTGCGATTTCAACTCGCACGAGTGGAAGGGCGAGACGTTTCCTGAGGATCGTTATCTCGATGCCTTGCGCGCCGATCTCGAGCGCGCGTTGCCGATGGTCTGGGGCCGCCAGGTGCACACCATTTTCATTGGCGGCGGGACGCCTAGTTTGCTGTCGGCGAAAGGACTGGACCGCCTTCTCTCCGATGCCCGAGCGCTGCTGCCGCTCGACGCCGACGCCGAGATCACACTCGAAGCCAACCCCGGCACCTTCGAAGCCGCGAAGTTCGCGCAATTTCGGGCAAGCGGTGTGAACCGTTTATCGATAGGAATCCAAAGTTTCAACGAACAACATCTGAAGGCGCTTGGCCGGATTCACGATGCAACGCAAGCGCGTCAGGCAGTGGAAATAGCGGCGAAGAACTTCGATAACTTCAACCTCGACCTCATGTTCGCGCTGCCGAAGCAGACGCTGGATGAATGCCGCGCGGATATCGAAACAGCGATCAGTTTCGCGCCGCCGCATTTATCGCTGTATCACCTGACGCTCGAGCCGAACACGATGTTCGCGAAGTACCCGCCGCCCGTTCCCGACGACGACGCTTCCGCCGACATGCAGGACTGGATTCATGAGCGCACGGCGTCAGCCGGTTACGAGCGCTACGAAGTGTCGGCCTATGCGAAACCGCACAGGAAGAGCCAGCACAACCTGAACTACTGGCGCTTTGGCGACTATCTCGGCATTGGTGCGGGCGCACATACGAAGCTGTCGTTCCCGCAAAAAATCGTGCGTCAGGTTCGATACAAACATCCAGGAACGTACATGGATGAAGCGCTTGGCGGCGCGGCGATACAGGAAGAGCACGAAGTCGGGCCGCGCGACTTGCCCTTCGAATTCATGCTGAACACGTTGCGGCTAGTGGAAGGATTTCCAGTGCATTCGTTCAATGAACGAACCGGACTCGCGATGTCCGCGATCGAGCCGGGACTGGTCGAAGCGGAACGCCGTGGCTTGATTACGCGCGATATCGAACGCATTGCGCCTACGCAGCGCGGCCAGGATTTTCTCAACGACTTGCAAGCGCTCTTTCTCCGGGACACGCCGTCGATAAACATCAAGGAAGTTCGTTAAATTGGACGCGCCCGCCCCTGGCCTGACCACCGGCTCCGTCATGCGTCACCGTCCCTTCGCGCTCTTCTGGAGCGCGCGGGTGATGTCATCGGTTGCGTTCCAGATGATGTCGGTTGCTATCGGCTGGCAGATCTACTCGATCACGCACAGCGCGTTCGCACTCGGGCTCGTCGGTCTCTCGCAATTCCTGCCGATGTTCTTGCTCACGCTGGTCGTCGGCCATGTCGCGGATCGCTACGACCGGCGCACGATCGCGTTCGTCTGTCAGGCAATCCAGGGCGTGGCCGCGCTGACGCTGTGCATCGCCACGTGGCGCGGGGTCACCAGCCAGGAACTGATCTATGTGATCGCTGCAATCGCTGGATCGGCGCGCGCGTTCGAGTCGCCATCAATGGCCGCGCTTTTGCCCAACCTGATTCCGCGCTCGCAATTGCAGTACGCGACCGCGTGGTCGACATCGGCGAACCAGACCGCACAGATCCTCGGACCGGCGATGGGTGGTCTGCTTTACGGGCTCGGGGCGCTGACAGTGTACGGCGCGGTTGCCGTGGCGTTCATCGGGGCGGCGGCTGTGTTGTCATCGATAAAAATTGAACAAGTGGTGCGCATGCGCACGCCCCTGACGTTTGAGTCGCTCTTTTCCGGCATCGCCTTCATCCGGCGCAAGCCTGTCATTTTGGGCGCGTTATCGCTGGATCTGTTCGCGGTGTTGCTTGGCGGCGCGACGGCGTTACTGCCTGTTTTCGCGCACGATATCCTGCACGCCGGGCCATGGGCACTCGGCGTCTTGCGCGCGGCACCTGCCGTCGGTGCGCTGACCGGATCAATTTATCTCGCGCATTTTCCGCTGCGACAGCGCGCCGGAACGGCATTGTTCGGCGGCGTGATCGCGTTTGGCATTGCGACGATTGTGTTCGGGTTATCGCGGAACCTGTACGTTTCGCTGATCGCGCTGGCCGCGCTAGGCGCCTCCGATGTCATCAGCGTGGTCGTGCGCATGTCGCTTGTTCAGCTTCAAACGCCCGACGATATGCGAGGACGCGTGGGCGCCATCAATTCGCTGTTTATCGGGACATCGAATCAGTTGGGCGAGTTCGAGTCGGGGATGACGGCGGGGTTGTTCGGCGCGGTGCCAGCGGTGCTGATTGGCGGCGTAGGAACGATCGCCGTTGCGTTGTTATGGATGCGATTGTTTCCCGGTTTGCGCGCGACCAGGTCGCTGGAAGGTTAAGTCGGTTTTGCCTGCTGGACGGCGGGGAAAGTTGCGCTACAATACGCGCCTTGCCGGAAAGGTGCGACGCTGTTTAGGCGCACTTTTCTCGTAGTTGCTGTGTGTGAAAATTTTTGAAACGTGGAAGCGTGGCCGAGCGGTTTAAGGCACTAGTCTTGAAAACTAGCGACGGGGTGACTCGTCCGTGAGTTCGAATCTCACCGCTTCCGCCAAAAACAGCGCCCCGGCTTGTCTGCAAACCTCTGCGTCAACTTCCCCGCCCCCACCAAGCAATTCACACCGCCAGTTCGTCCGGCGAATGGGTATTGGCCGCCTCAGCGATAAAAAGCCCCGCGTCGCGGGGCTAGGTACCCAACACACCGCCAAACCTCACCCCACGTCCGGCTCGCCCTCCCCCGGCTTCTTTCCAGGCTTATCGCTTGGGGCCTGCTTACGGTCGTCATCGGCGCGATCCGGCATCTTGCTTGCCTCGTTATCGCTGTGCTCGGCGGGCTTCGGGTTTTTCACATCAACGGATTCGTTGCTCATGGTCTTCTCCTTGCGCATCAAAATGCAGTGGACATGCAAAATGGGGCAGCAAGACGCGGACCAGCCGCGTATTGTTAAGTATGAGTGCAACGAATTCGTGGAGCCTCGCCCGTCATGACCTCCAATTTTAAAATCGCGCGCATCGCGCTCACCTTATCGACTGCGGCAACCATCGCCGCCTGCACGATCACGCCGCCGCCCAGCGCGCTCGAACCCAAACCAGCCGCCGCCGTCAGCGGCGCTACGCTCGATCAGTACAAGGTGCGCGTCGCGCAACACATCTTCGAGCGCAATCCGTCGCTGGTACTCAAAGGCACGCCGCAAGCGATGCTGCGCTCGCTCGTCGTGGTCGCATTCACCGTGGATCGCAACGGCCGTGTAATCCGGTCGTCGGTTTATCGGACCAATGGCGACGACGAAGCCGAAGCCACCGCTCTCGCGTCGCTGCGGCGCTCGTCGCCATTGCCCACGCCGCCCGCGCGTCTGCTCGACGGCAACGGCCAGCTCGATTTGTTCGAAGACTGGCTCTTCAACGATAACGGCCAGTTCCAGCTACGCAGCGTCCATTCACCGCAGGCGACAACCATCGATTAAGCGGAACTAAGTGGAACTATTGGTGCATTCATCAACAAGGTTTCCTTGCCCGCCGCGGCGCACGGTCGTTATAATTTTCGATACCCCCCGCCGGCCATGCCGGCAAAGCCGTCGCTGCCGCCCATCCAGCGCTTGATCGACGCGCCTGACCGGTCGACTCCGCGACACACCGCGCGCGGTCCAACGCCGTTCGCTTATATCGCCACACCACGCAACGCTGCGCACTGAATACAAAATGTCCCGACGCGCGTCCCCATTCCCGGGCGCGACACGAAGGGCGAACCGGAGACGTCATGTCATCAGCCTCACCCTCGGGCTCCTTACCCGCATCGCCTGCCAGCGACGCGAAGATGAGCAGTTCCCGCGTGATCTTCGCGAGTTTTATCGGCACGGCGATCGAGTTCTACGATTTCTATGTCTACGCGACCGCCGCCGCGCTAGTTATCGGCCCGGTCTTTTTCCCGCATAGCTCGCCCGCGGCGCAAGCGTTGTCGGCGTTCGTCACGTTCGGCATCGCGTTTATCGCGCGGCCGATCGGCTCGTTTATCTTCGGCCATTTCGGCGATCGCATCGGGCGAAAATCAACGCTCGTCGCCTCACTGCTCGTGATGGGCGTGTCGACCACACTGATTGGCTTTGTTCCCGGCTACGCGTCCATCGGCAGTCTGGCGCCGGTGCTGCTGTGCATCTTGCGCTTCGGCCAGGGCATCGGGCTCGGCGGAGAATGGGGCGGTGCAGCGCTCCTCGCCACCGAATACGCGCCGCAAAACAAGCGCGGCTGGTTCGGCATGTTCCCGCAACTCGGGCCGTCGGTGGGGTTCCTGGCATCGAATGGATTGTTCTTCGGATTGGCGCTCTCGCTCACCGACGAACAGTTCCGTAGTTGGGGCTGGCGCGTTCCGTTCATCGTGAGCGCGGTGCTGGTGGCGCTCGGACTTTACGTGCGCCTGAAAATTGCCGAAACCCCGGCGTTCCGCGAGGCGATCGAGAAAAAGGAACGCGTGCGCGTGCCTATCGCGACGTTGTTCAGCCAATACCTGAAACCGACGCTGCTCGGCGCGATCGCGATGATCGTCTGCTACACGCTGTTCTACGTTTCGACGGTATTTTCCCTGTCATACGGCGTCTCGACGCTGCATTTCACGCGCGAGAAATTCCTCGGCCTGCTGTGTTTCGCGGTAATTTTTATGGCGATCGCGACGCCGCTTTCTGCATTGGCCAGCGATAAATTCGGCCGTCGTCCAGTGCTGATCGTGGGTTGCATCGCGGCCATCTTGTCCGGCTTCACGATGGCCCCGCTGCTCGGCAGCGGCAACACCTTCGCGGTCGCGCTGTTTCTCACCATCGAACTGTTCCTGATGGGCGTGACGTTTGCCCCGATGGGCGCGCTGCTGCCCGAGTTGTTCCCGACTAACGTGCGTTATACCGGCGCGGGCGTCGCGTATAACGTGGGCGGGATTCTGGGGGCATCGGTGGCGCCGTACATTGCGCAATTGCTGGCGAATCGCGGCGGTTTAGCGTGGGTCGGCGGGTACGTGTCGGTCGCGGCAGCGATCAGCCTGCTCGGTGTGCTGTGCATGCGGGAAACGCGGGATATCAAGCTTTCCTAGCACTGATTGCGTGCCGGCGAGACTTTGTGGAGCTCACCGGCACGCATGGTTCAAACTCCTCACCGGTCGCGCCGATGTGTCGCGTGCAACGGCACCGGTTGCCGTTTCGGCAGTCGCGCCCGTTGCGCCTCTTTACGGTCGCGCCAGAAGGCCGCAAGCCAGATCAGGCTGCCAATCGCGATAGCGTCGCCGCCCAGTCCCGCTATCCACTGGAATTGGCCGAACGACACGAGCCGCAAAGCGGTATCGATGACCAGCGACATGCACGCGCCCGCAATAAAACACACGAGTCCTTGCTTGCCGATGTTCACCACGCTCGGCATGCTCTTCGCCAGCGCCTTGATCCATCCGGCGTGCACCGCCTGAGCAAACAGCCACGCGATCACGACAAAACTTACAATCCGCAAGCTCGCCAGGTTCTGCTTCATGTATCCGGGCGGCGCTTGCGTCTCCAGGAACAGCTTCGCGAACGCGAACGTCAGGAACACGACAATTCCCGCCCGCGTCATCCAGAGCGCGGTTTTCGAATCGTGGAATTCAGCGGGAATTGGCTGGACGCGCGCCAGGATGCCGAGCGCGAACATCAGTTGCCATGCAAACGGGTTGAACGACCACCCTTCCGCGTAAGCCGACGGCAGCCATTGCGCGAGCGATGACGCAAAAAGCCACACGCCAAGGCTTCCGAACAGCACGACAACTGGCTTGCGTTCAGCGAATGGCACCACAAACGGCACAGCGAGCGCGAACATGGCGTACATAGGCAGCACGGCCGATAAATACGGCTGATGCCGCAACGTAGCGACATCGAACGTGAGACCCAGCGGCCGGGCCAGGAAGGATGGCCATTCAGTGATCTGCAGCATCGGGGTGTCGACACGCATCCACATCAACAGCGCCCCGCCGAGCAACATCATCACGGCGGTGAAGAGGTACGCGCGATAAATCTCCCAGCTGCGTTTCAGAAAGCGGAGTCGCGCGGCCCCGTGACTCCGGTTCACCGCGAGCGTTGTATAAGCGGCTGCCGATGCATATCCCCCCAGGAACACGAATACCTCTGCGGAATCGCAGAACGCATAACTATGGAGTGTAAATTTGGACAGCACGCTCCCCGAAATGTGATCGACGGCAATGATCAGCAGCACGACTCCCCGGAAGAAATCCACTTCGAGAGAACGGCGATTCGGGGAATTCATAAATACAACTCCGTGGATAAACCTTTGCCCTGCACGGGAAAACACCAATTCGGGTTAGTACGGACTGCGCCCGGAAAATTCCCATCAGATCATTAGATAAATACAGCGACCGGGCGCTCGCATATTTTTATGCAACTTGCGTACCGGCCCCTGCTGCCTATACTCAACAAACACTCGACAAAAGATCGAATATTCGTGAGGCCGGTGTTATGCGAATTCATCTGCAAAGTGCTGATGTGGTTGCGATAATTGCCATCGCGTTATTCACCGCCCTCATGCTGGCTGTGCGTTTCCGGACGACGAGCTGGCGCGGAATCGTGCTGCAGGCGCTGATTGCCAACGCCGGCGCCATCGCTGCCGTGGTCGCTTTTGAAGTCATCACGACCTGAGCTTCAGTAAGCACTTCACGTCCTGCCAAATACACATTAATCGATAAAACTTTCAATCTCCCTGGCCCGTTTTTGAAACGTTTGCGAACCATCTGAGAATCATTCGAATACCTGAATAAAGCATTACCTTTTAATTACGCTCTTCTCTCCACTCTCGCCACCCCGACGAGAGTGTTTTGGGGCGCTGGCTTTTAGCTGCGCCCCGTTTTCTTTTTGAAAGCGAGTTACAGGATCACAAGCAGGATCACAAGCAGGGTCACAAGCAGGATTGTCAACGCCAGGCGTCAATCGGCTCGATTTGAGACAAGTCGGTATAATCGCCGCTTTGCCGACAGCCGGTCGCATGGCTCACCGCATATGATTCGCGCAATACGCTCTCTCCCCCGATTTACGCTTCGACGTGCGCGCAGCCTGTGGCACCGCTACGGGATCTTTTGGGTTGGCGCTATCGCGGTCGGCCTGGTCGCGGTGCTGTACGCCAAGCTCATCGATTGGGGCTATAACGCGTTCCGCGCCGTTCAGCACGACCATGTCTGGCTGCCGCTGATCCTGACGCCCGCAGTCGCCGCGTTATCCGTCTGGCTGACCCGCAAGTTCTTTCGCGGCTCGGAAGGCAGCGGCATTCCACAGGTCATTGCCGTGTTGCACAGTCCGCCGGGACTGGGAACTCGACTGTTGTCGCCCGGCATCCTGATCGCCAAGATGGGGATCTCGTTTATCGCCATCCTCGGCGGATTCACCATCGGCCGCGAAGGGCCGACCGTCCAGGTCGGCGCCGCCCTGATGTACAACCTGCGACGACTGTTTCCCCGCTCAAACGCCCGCATCGAACGGCAACTCGTGCTGGCTGGCGCGGCAGCCGGCTTATCCGCGGCGTTCAATACACCGCTTGCCGGCATCGTATTCGCGATCGAAGAATTGACGCGCAGCTTTGAAGCACGTACGAGCGGCGTGCTGATCACGGGCATCATCCTCGCGGGTATCGTCGCGCTCGGCCTGAACGGCAATTACACCTATTTCGGCACCATCGAAGTCAACGCGCATTTCCCCAACCTGCTGGCGGTCGCAGTGCTGCTCACGGCCATCGTGACTGGCGTCGCGGGCGGCGTGTTTTGCTGGTTGCTGCTCAACACGTCGAAATGGATTCCGGCATGTCTGCGCGAGATGCACGCGACGCGCCCGGTTGTGTTCGCCACGCTGTGCGGGTTGATCATCGCCGTGGTGGGGCTCATGTCGGGCGGTACGACCTTCGGCAGCGGCTACGCCGAAGCGCGCGGATTGCTGGAAGGCCATGAGCAGCTCTCGCCGCTGTATCCGCTGCTCAAGATGGTCTCGATGATCGGCTCATACCTGCCGGGCATTCCGGGCGGCATCTTCGCGCCGTCGTTATCGATTGGCGCCGGCTTCGGCAATGTGCTTCATATGGTCTTCAGCCACATGCAGCTGTCGATGCTGATTGCGCTCGGCATGGTGGGATATCTCGCAGCCGTCACGCAGTCGCCGATCATGTCGTTCGTGATCGTGATGGAAATGATCAACGGTCATGCGCTCGTGATTTCGCTCATGGCGACAGCGCTGATTGCGAGCCGGGTGTCGCGCTTCTTTTCGCCGCCGCTGTACGAAGCGTTGGCTGAGCGCTATATGACCCCTCTGCCCTTGGCGGTGCCGCGGGCATCGCCCGAACTGCCGGAAACACCCGTCGAGGACGAAGAGCCGGTCACCAAATAAAGCTCGGGCGAACTTAATAAACGTAGACGCGCGGCACCGGATGATAAGCATACGGATGCGCCGGCACGACAATGCAGCCTGCCAGCAAGGTCGCGAGGAAGCCAATAATCAGTAGTCTGGTTTTCATGTGGAACTCCGGAACGCGTTCATTGGATTCGGGCGGCGTGTATGCCGCCGCCCATGAAGCTAGCGAATTACTGGCGCTCAGGCCCAGTGCCCGGGCATCCAGCGCCACGCACCGCCGCGTGCGATCCAGTGTCCCGGCACCCAGTGATACCCCACGCGCTCGACTTGCCAATGCCCTGGATTCCACACGTATTGTCCGTGTTCCCAGCGCCAGTGGCCGTTATCCCAGACGTAACCCACGCGAGCCGGCGGAACCGACTCTATGCGCACGGGCGGCGGCGCATTCGGCGCCACGATAATCACTTCAGCCGACACACTTCCGGCTACCGCCGCGACGCCGGCCATAACAATCGCCGCCTGGGCAATGAACAAACGCATTTTCATGATCGGCCTCTTGAGTTGGTCACCGCATATCGCGGCGATACACACTCAATGCGCGAGCCCACGGTTTAGCCGACAGCGCCCGTGTAACGGCGATGGCTAAACTGCAACGGAATATTGATGTAAGTCGCCGATGCGACCTAAAAATGCAGACGCACAAATGAAAAAGCCGGAATCATGCGATTCCGGCTTTTAGATATGCAACGCGCCGAGAAAAACCTTCGGCGCAGGTTGAAACCGTCATCCATCTTCAAACCGATGGAATTTCGATTTTCACTTCGAGTACTTCGAGATCGTCCTGACGTTCGAGGCTGACCCGGATATCGTCACTTGAAATCTTCACGTACTTGGAAATCACGGCAACGAGTTCTCGTTGCAACGCCGGCAGATAATCGGCGGGAGCATGTCCGCCCGCTCGCTCGTGCGCGATGATCAACTGCAAGCGTTCCTTCGCGACCGAAGCGGACTTCTTTTTCTCGCCCAGCAAAAACGAAAGAATCGACATTGCGTCCCCTTACTTGTTGCCGAAGATGCGTTGCAACAGACCTGGCTTCTGATAGTCAGTGAAGCGCAGGGACTTTTCTTCGCCGAGAAAGCGCGAAACGATGTCCTTGTAGGCTTCAGCCACATCAGTGCCATCGAGGTGCACGGCCGGCAATCCCTGATTGGACGCATGCAGCACGGCTTCCGATTCAGGGATCACACCGATCAGTTCGATCCGCAGGATTTCCTGGATGTCGGTCAGCGACAACATCTCGCCTTCGCTTACGCGCTTCGGGTTGTAGCGCGTGATCAGCAGATGTTCCTTGATCGGCTCCTTACCTTCAATCGCGCGCTTTGTCTTCGACGAAAGAATGCCGAGAATGCGGTCCGAGTCACGCACGGACGACACTTCCGGATTCGTCACGATCAGCGCTTCATCGGCGAAATGCATGGCCAGCAACGCGCCCGATTCAATCCCCGCCGGCGAGTCGCAGACGATGTATTCGAAGTCCATCGCGATCAGGTCGTTGATGATCTTCTCGACGCCGTCTTGCGTCAGCGCGTCTTTATCGCGCGTTTGCGAGGCCGGCAGGATAAAGAGGTTTTCGCACTTCTTGTCCTTGATCAGCGCCTGGTTGAGGTTCGCTTCACCCTGGATCACGTTGATGAGGTCGTACACCACGCGGCGTTCGCAGCCCATGATGAGATCGAGATTGCGCAGGCCGACATCGAAGTCGATAACAGCCGTTTTATGCCCGCGCAACGCGAGGGCCGATGCGAAGCTCGCGCTGGTGGTCGTCTTGCCGACGCCGCCCTTGCCCGAAGTCACCACAATGATTTTTGCCATTCCTGTACCTTGTGTTCGTCAATTAAATCCGCTCGCGTGCCATCCGAGAGCGCGCCGTCCCCATCAGGCGCGCCTGGCTGACTCTTCTCAGGCCTCTCAGGTCAGCCGCAGCGGTTCGATCATCAATTTTTCTTCGTCGAGCCAGATCTGCACCGGCTTGCCCAAGACATCGGGACCAAGCGGTGTTTCCATCGTCCTGTAGATGCCGGCGATAGAGATCAGTTCCGGCTCCAGACACGTGCAGAAAATGCGCGCGTCGAGGTTGCCGTGCACGCCCGCGAGCGCGCGGCCGCGCAACGGCGCATAGATATGAATGTTGCCTTCCGCGATCACTTCCGCCCCGTAGCTCACGAGCCCGAGCACGACGAGATCGCCTTTCGCATAGACCTGCTGGCCCGAACGCAACGGCCGGTCGATGATGGTCGTCTTCGGCACCGGCGCGGTGGGCGCAGGCGTTTGTGCAACGGCCGCTTCGATCACGGCGGCCGCCTCAGTGTTCTCGACACCCGCGTCCACCGACGGCTTCGGCGCACCGCGCCGGTCGCGCGCTTCAAGCAGCGGCAGCGCGCCTTCGGACGCCCACGCCTGGTCCGCCGATGCAACTACGCCGATCGGGCGCATGCGCACGCTGCCGAGCAACGCCGCGAGTTCGCTGATCGATATGCGTTCGTCGGCCGCCAGACGGCGCACGTCGATGGCGACAGTATCGTTCGCGAAAAACTCAGGAGTCGCCTCGAAGCGCCGCGTAAGTTCCGTTCGCAGCGCGTCGAGGTCGGTAGTCTTGACGACAAACAGAAGCGTGTCGACAGAGCCGCTGCGCAATTCGAAAAAGGGCGTTTTTTTGAGCGACATAGGTAAAGCCAAAAATTTTGCGTATTTTACAGGCGTGACGCAAGCAAACGGAATATTTCAGATTGCCGCCCAAATGCGGGCAGCATGGTGTGAACGAAAGTGGCAAGACAGGGGACGGCGAGATGAGCCGGGAGGACCAAGCCACGCGTGCCGTGACCGAATCCACTTGCGAAGAACGATGGCAGATCAGCTGCTCAGGTCACGTGATCACTTACGTAATGTGATCAGTCACTCGGCGCACGAGCAGGGTTTCGTATTCCTCGGGATGCGCTGGAATCCGCCGGCGTTCGCCGGTAGGGCCAAAGCCCAGGCGCTCATAGAAACGCATGGCGTTGCGGTTTTCGTCAGTGACCCAGGCAAAGACGTCGTGCACGCGCCGCTCGGCGAGCCATTGCGTGGCGGCATTCACGAGCAGCTCGCCGCCGCGCAAATGCCTCACAGCAGGCGCCACCCACAACGCATAGACGAACGCACGCGGTGCAGGCGCTTCATCGATAAACGCCCCGACCAAGCCCGCCGGATGACCTTCGGTGTACAGGATAAACGACGCGGTGACGGGTGAATTCGCGTGGCGATCGGCCGTTTCGTCGAAGCTTGCGACGTCGGCGGACAAGGCCTCCTCCAGCGTCTCACCGAACGCGTAAGGCGCCTCGCGCAATGAGGCCGTGCGAAGCTCGCGCAGGACTGCACCTTGATGCGCGGCGATCCTGCGAACAGTTAGTGAAGGACTCATGCGGGTGTTTTTCTCTCAAGCTTTCACAAGCTTCTTAAGCTTTCTTAAGCCGGCTTGGTCTATTTAATAGCTTCAACCGAACAGGCGTACGAGTCAAATCATTATTGCAATCCGAGGCGTGAGGTGCCTTCACCGCGGGTCTCCCAGGCCGCCACCTCGTTTGTCTCATGATGCTTTACGGTGCATCGACGTGCATTCAGAGTGCTGCGTATCAAGGTGCTGCGTATCAAGGTGCTGCGTATTCGCCCGTTCCGTCGGGCCACGGTGTCAGCAATTCGAAGCCATCGCCGGTTACCACAACCATGTGCTCCCATTGCGCCGATAACGACCGATCCTTGGTAGTCACGGTCCAGCCATCACGCGATTGCTGCGTTGCAGCGCGGCCCGCATTCACCATGGGTTCAATGGTGAATACCAAGCCCGGCTTCAAACGCATTCCGGCGCCCGGTTGTCCGTAATGCAGCACTTGCGGATCCTCGTGATATACGCGGCCAATGCCGTGTCCACAATATTCGCGCACGATCGAATAGCCCTCGCGATTAGCGACGGACTGGATCGCATAACCCACATCGCCCAACGTGGCTCCCGGACGCACTACCCGGATGCCGGCAACCATCGCTTCATACGTCGTGTCGCACAGCCGTTTGGCTTCGCGGCTCGGCGTACCGGCGTAGTACATGCGGCTGGTATCGCCGAAATAACCATCCTTGATGATCGCGACGTCGATGTTGATGATGTCCCCGTCCTTCAGTGCGCGAGGGCTGGGAATACCGTGACAGACCACGTGATTCACCGACGTGCAAATGGTCTTGGTAAAACCCATGTAGCCCACGTTTGCGGGAATCGCCTTCAGTTCTTCGACAATGAACCGGTTGCAGATCGCATCCAGTTCTTCCGTGGTGATGCCCGGTTGCACATGCTCCCCGATCATCGCGAGGACTTCTGCGGCCAAGCGCCCGGAAATACGCAGTTTTTCGATGTCGGCAGGCGACTTGAGTGTAATGGCCATGGAGCGTTGGTGTGTCGGCGCGCGATATCGATTGATATCGATGTATCGCGGACGCATTAATTCAGGATGCCGGCGATGATAGCATCGCACGCTTTTCCGCTCTTTTTTCGATGGCCTGCGCGATTGTCTTGCGGGTGCGCGACGTCATGCTTTACGCTTGGTCCGGCTTGATTCAGGTTGCGTGGCGCTGGTTGTTTTGGCCCTTGATTTGCGGCTTGTTTCTGTTCTGTTTTGTTGATTCCGTTGTTGCTTCTTTTGTTGTGTCGTCTCTACTGAAGCCCATTGCTTATGCTCTTACGCCGAGTTGTCCCGTTTGCCCCCTTAGTTGCGTCTGCACTTGTGCTTGCTGCGTGCAGTTCCACCAGCGTTCCTGAACTTCGCGCTTCTAGTCCGGTGATCTACGTGTCGTCGCATCGCCAATCACGTGACGTATTGAATTGCCTTGAGGACAAGCTGCCTTCGGTGTCCACATCGAAGCTGGGTAGCGCCTCGGAATTGCTGGTTGGGCCGAACGCGTGGCTGGTTACGCTCACGCCGTCGCAATATGGATCGACGGTAAAGGTGCAGAAATCTTCAGAAGATTATGGCGGATTGCCCGAGCCTGAAATGCGCTTCGATATAGCGCGCTGCACGACCTGAAATCAAATGGCATCAACCAATAAAATCCCCGACGATTGATTATTCTTCGGGGATTTTTTGTCGGCTTAGATTTTTCCGGCTTAAGAAACCATTAAGCCAATCAGAAGTAGTAGTGAACTCCAACCGTCACGCTGTCATTACGGCGTTTGGTTCCGTCGTGGCGACTTGAATCGGCCGTCCATTCAGCCGCGACGCTGAATTGCTTCACGAACTTATATTCAACGCCTAAACCACCATGAAGGCGCGCATTAGGCCAGGTTCCGGTCATGCCTAAACGTGCATAGGGCATGACCGTGTTGAATGGCATTCCAAACTTGAGATCCACCCCACCGTCCTTAAAGGTGGTCGAACCGTGGTGAAAATCCGCGAACACTTCTGCGCCAATCACGAACTGCTTTACATCGAACCCGTAGCCTGCAGTCAGGCCGGGGAAAGTCGTGGCGTGGGACCTGACGTTCACGACGCCCGACGCGTCAGACCAGTTCTCCCCGACTTTGACGCCGGCGTAGGGGCCGGCAAACTCGCTCGCTTGAGCGCACGAAATACCGGTCAGCGCGATGACCAGCGCGGCAAAAAACTTCTTTAAATTGGACATGGGAATTGATACATAACATTAAATTGAAAAGCAACGCTAATTGCCACGTTCGTGCACATTCACTGTTAATAAGATTCAAAGAATTTCTTCGAGATGAATCTTGCAACGAAGCGAAAGATTAAATTGCAAGGACGTGCGGGACCAATCGGAGTGCTCTTAGTTATATTTTTAGCGTTATTATTTATAGACTTTTGCTTGGCGAGCGCATCAAAGGAACAGAGGCTGCAATAGTTATGTGATCAATTCGCAACACACGTCAACTTCACGTCAATGCGATTAATTCAACGAAATGAAACGAATTAATGAATTGAACCGGATATTGATATAACCCGCGATCTCAATCAGGCTGAATAAGCGAATTCACGTTTTCGTTTCACGAAACGCGTCGACTTTGTCGGATGTGCCCGTTGCGGCCGCGACCGCTATCGGATCCTTACAACGGAAATGCACGTATGAACCACCCCGCTCTTTACCTCGGCGGCAGCTTGCTGGCCACAGCTGTGACCACTGCATCGCTTTGCTCCGCTGCAGGCGCCCAGACCGCCCAACAAGTTACACCGCCCGCCGACAATCCCCTCTCGCTGTCGGTGGCACCTGTACATGTGTATCGATCGCCCTCGATTACCGGAGCGCCACAACTGGAATCTGCCCCACTGCCCGCGTCGGGTTCCGATGACCGGTCAGCGAGGCCGACGCCAAGTATTGAGAAACCGGACAACTGGGCTTGCCGGACATCGAATAACCTGTCGCGGAGCTCGGCCGGCAGGAATACTGACGGCAAGTCGACCTTCGACATAGAGCGTTTGCTGCCGAAATGCTGACCGTTGCGCGCCGCAGATGGATTTGATAGTCAAGTCGCGCACTTTACGAGAGGTTCTCGCAGCCCTGGAAATGCAAAACCCCCGCTGATCTTTCGATCAGCGGGGGTTTTTGAATTTGGCGGAAAGGGTGAGATTCGAACTCACGGTACGCCTAAACGTACACTGGATTTCGAGTCCAGCGCATTCGACCACTCTGCCACCTTTCCATTTACTGCAACCGCTTTAGTGCTTGTTACTGCGCTTCGCGGCCTTCGCTGAACGGGTCGATGCTCAGCGAAGAGAAAGATTATAGACGACTCGGAATCGATTTCCAACCCCTTTTCGTGAGCTGGTTACAACACGCCGACTCTGTGCGCCGCGCTCACTCTGCCTTCGGCACTTCCAGTTTTTCCACACCCCGCATGTACGGGCGCAAAACCGCCGGCACCGTCACCGAACCGTCAGCGTTCTGGAAGTTCTCAAGCACAGCAACGAGCGTGCGCCCGACCGCCAGCCCCGATCCATTCAGCGTGTGAACAAACTCGGGCTTGCCCTGTGCGTTACGGAACCGTGCCTGCATCCGGCGAGCCTGGAACGCTTCAGTGTTCGAACAGCTCGAAATTTCGCGATAGGTGTTCTGCGCCGGCAGCCAGACTTCCAGGTCGAACGTCTTGGTCGCTGAAAATCCCATGTCGCCCGTGCACAGCGTGATCACGCGGTACGGCAATTCAAGCTTCTGCAAAATCGCTTCGGCGTGACCGACCATTTCGTCGAGCGTGTCGTACGATTTTTCCGGCGACACAACCTGCACCATTTCCACCTTGTCGAACTGATGCTGGCGGATCAGGCCACGCGTATCGCGGCCATACGAACCCGCTTCAGAGCGGAAGCAGGGTGAATGCGCGGTGAGCTTCACCGGCAGCGCAGAGGCTTCGAGAATGCTTTCGCGCACCGTGTTTGTCAGCGAGATTTCGGAGGTCGAAATCAGGTATTGCGTGATCGTGTTTTCTTCGCCGCCCTTCTCCACCCGAAACATGTCGTCGGCGAATTTGGGCAATTGTCCCGTGCCGACCAGAATCTCCGGATTCACGATATACGGCGTGTACGCCTCCGTATAACCATGCTGCTCCGTATGGGTGTCGATCATGAATTGCGCAAGCGCGCGATGCAGCCGCGCGATCTGCCCGCGCAGCAGCGTGAAACGCGCGCCGGAGAGCTTGGCGCCGGTTTCAAAGTCGAGTCCGAGCGGCGCGCCTACATCGACGTGATCCTTTACCTCGAAATCGAACGACCGCGGTGTGCCCCAGCGGCGCAGCTCGACGTTTTCCGTCTCGTCGCGGCCAACCGGCACGCTTTCGTGCGGCAAGTTCGGTACGCCGAGCATCAGGTCGGCGAGGCGTTTCTGGATGTCGTCGAGTTGCGCCGACGACGCTTTCATCGTCTCGCCAATTCCGCCCACTTCCGCCATCACCGCAGCCGTGTCTTCGCCGCGGCCCTTCATTGCGCCGATCTGCTTGGACAACGTGTTGCGACGCATCTGCAGTTCTTCGGTCCGCGTCTGGATCTCGCGACGTTCGATTTCCAGTGCCGCGAAAGCCGCGACGTCGAGGGTGTAGCCGCGTTGGGCCAGGCGCTGGGCGACAGCGTCGGGGTCTTTGCGCAGAAGTTGAATGTCGAGCATGGCAGGGCCGGTTCTTAGTAGGTGCGAATCCGCGATTTTATCTCAGCACCGAAAGGTTATTGGCGCGGGATAACCACGTTAGCCGTTCGGCCTGGCGTTCGAGGCGTTTTCCGTTGCAGAAAAGCCTGTCTTGAAATCGGTGGCGGCGCTATTCATCAACAATGCCTGCTTCAGAACGCCTGAGATCATTTCTTCCCGGCCTTGTTCTCACGCCGCCATTGCGCGTCCATCTCGGCCAGCCTCGCCATCTTCTCGCCGATCTTGCCTTCCAGGCCGCGCGGCGTCGGCTCGTACCAATGCGGGTCGCGCATGCCGTCCGGGAGATACGTTTCCCCCGCCGCGAACGCGTCGGGTTCATCGTGCGCGTAACGGTATTCATGCCCGTAGCCCAGCTCCTTCATCATCTTCGTCGGCGCGTTGCGCAAGTGCACCGGCACCCCGCGCGACTGATCCTTGCCGACAAACTGCCGCGCTTCGTTATAGGCCTTGTAGCCCGCGTTCGATTTCGGCGCGACCGCCAGATAAATCAACGCCTGCGCCAGCGCCAGCTCGCCCTCTGGGGTACCGAGCCGCTCATAGGTTTCGGCGGCATCGAGTGCAATCCGGCCCGCGCGCGGATCGGCGAGACCGATGTCTTCCCATGCCATGCGCACGATGCGCCGCGCCAGATAACGCGGGTCAGCGCCCCCATCGAGCATTCGACAAAACCAGTAAAGCGTCGCGTCCGGATTACTGCCGCGCACCGACTTGTGCAACGCGCTGATCTGGTCGTAGAACGCGTCGCCGCCTTTATCGAAACGACGCAAATTCTCGGCAAGCGCGCTGCCCAGCAACGCTCCGTCGATATGCGTCGACTTCTGCTGTGCCGCCGCCCGCGCGACAATCTCGAGATTGTTGAGCAGCTTCCGGCCGTCGCCGTCGGCGGAGCCAATCAGCGCGTCGCGGGCGTCGTCGGTGAAAGTAAGACCGCCCAACTCGCCCTGCGCGCGGTCGAGCAATTCGATCAGCTCGCTCGCCTCAAGGCTTTTCAGCACATAAACGGCCGCTCGCGAGAGCAACGCGCTATTCACCTCGAACGATGGATTTTCGGTCGTCGCGCCCACGAACACGAACAAGCCCGACTCCACGTGGGGCAAGAACGCGTCTTGCTGACTCTTGTTGAAGCGATGCACCTCGTCGACAAACACCAGCGTCTGATGCCCGTTCGCCCGATGAATCTGCGCCAGTTCGACCGCCTCGCGAATGTCCTTCACACCCGACAACACCGCCGACAGCGAGATGAATTCAGCGTGAAACGCCGCTGCCATCAAGCGTGCGAGCGTGGTCTTGCCCACGCCCGGCGGCCCCCAGAGGATCATGGAATGCGCTTCGCCGGACTCGAACGCGACACGCAGCGGCTTGCTGGCGCCGAGCAGGTGTTTCTGGCCGATAACCTCGTCGATAGTGCGAGGACGCAGACGCTCGGCAAGCGGAACATTGGCACGGTTTTCTTCGAACATGGCGCTCTGGGAGGTTTCCAAATGGGTCTGGTAGATCTGGTCGATCTAAGTAGTGCAGTTCGGGCAAAGGCAGCGATAATCGTGCGCTTTTCGAGACAGACGCCGCCACTGCTTCAAAATGGGCGTTTCGCCTCGAAAAAACGCGAATCGAGTCGCAACGGGTGATTATGACAGCCGCGGACGAACCGAAGAAACGCGCATGAACCGGGCCAAGCCCTACAGATAAGGACGAAACGCGAATGGGACAAGGGAACAAAGCGAGGAATACCAGGGACTCGGCCGGCGAAACCGGTGCATCGACTTACGCGCCGCTTTTGCCGGTCCCCGCCGCGCGCCGCGCGTTTGGCACATCGGACGCCTTCGCGCTGTGGTTTTCGCTCGGCATCGGCTTGCTGGTCGCGCAGGCCGGCGCGCTGCTCGTACCGGGCATGTCGCTGCCGCATGCACTTGCGGCCATCGTGATCGGCACGGTGATTGGCGTGGTCCTGCTGGCGCTCGCGGGCGTGATCGGCACGGACACGGGCTTGGCTGCCATGTCGTCGTTGCGCCCGACGCTGGGGCTACGCGGCGCATCCGTGCCTGCAGTCATCAACGCCGTGCAACTGGTCGGCTGGGGCTCGTTCGAAATCATCGTGATGCGCGATTCCGCCGATGCCCTCGCCAAACAATCATTCGGCTTGTCCATGCCGCTGATCTGGACGCTGATCTTCGGCGTGCTGGCGACAACGCTCGCGATCACCGGTCCGCTCTCGTTCGTCCGGCGCTTCTTGCGTACGTGGGGAATCTGGCTGCTGCTCGGGGGCGCGGGCTGGCTGACGTGGAATCTGCTGTCGAAACAAGACTTTGGCGCGCTGATGAACCGCCCCGGCACGGGTGACATGCCGTTCGGCGCGGGTATCGACCTGGTGGTTGCAATGCCGCTGTCGTGGTTGCCGCTGATCGCGGATTACACGCGTTTCGGAAGCAGCGCCGGCGGCACGTTCCGCGGCACGCTGTTCGGATATGGAATCGCGAACATCTGGTTCTACGCGTTGGGCGCGTTCTACGGCCTGGCAGCGGGCGGCGGCGATGCGCTGCTGACAGTCGCGCTGGCACAAGCGGCGGGCGGGATTGCGCTGCTGCTGATTCTCATCGATGAAATCGACAACGCTTTCGCCGATATCCACTCCGCCGCCGTCTCCACCGGCACCTTCTGGGCGAAGGCGAGCGTGCCGTTGCTGTCGGCGGCGTTCGGCGCGTTGTGCACGCTGATCGCGCTGCTTGTGCAGATGGGCAAGTATCAGAACTTCCTGCTGCTGATCGGCTCGGTGTTCGCGCCGCTATTTGGCGTGGTGCTGGTGGATCACTTTATCGTGAGGAAACGTCGAGTGGACGTCGCCGCACTCACCGATCCGCGCGGCCCGTACGGATTCTCGGGCGGTTGGCATGTGAGCGGGTTTATTGCGTGGGCCTTGGGAATCGCGGCGTATCACGCGATCAATCAGTGGCTGCCGAATCTTGGCGCAACGCTGCCGGCGCTCGTGGTGGGCGCGCTGGCTTATCTGGCGTTGGTGTCGGGTCGACGGGAAGAACAACGGTCTTCGGCGACTTGAGTGAATGTTTGAAGCGTGAGGACCATCTGATCCTCACGCTCGCGTGAAACCGAGCAGCGTGCGCTGCGTCAGCCGTTGATCACGTCTGCGCCCTTGGGCACGACGAACTTGAACTGATCGGCTTTCAGCGGCGGATTTTTCTCGATGTTCGAGAAGGTCAGCAACGTGACATTGCCGAATACGTCATGCAATTCCATCGCTTCGAGATTGCCGTTTTTGAAGCCGATACCGACCTGCTGGAACTGCGTGTCCTGCGCTTTAGGCGTCAGTTCCAGCCAGTCGATGCCATCCTTCACGCCCGCGTCGCGCGACGTGAAATTCTTGTCGAGGTCGTTGCTGCCGAAAAGAATCGCAGCAGGACTCGCCCCCAGCGCGTTGCCCAGCGCGCGGACCGTGACCTGGTTCAAGTCCTTGTCGTAGACATAGAGCTTGTCGCCGTCGGCCTGCAGAATTTGCGCATAGGGTTTGTCGTACGCCCAGATGAACTTGCCCGGCCGCGCGAACGTGAACGTGCCGCTCGACGTGCCGCCAATGCGGGCGGCCATGCCCTGTGTAGCCGATGCCGCCGCCTTGCTCGGCGCCTTCACTTCACGCTGGACGAAGCTGCCATGCGCCGAGTGAACCTGCGCGATAAACGCCTTCAACTGCTCGGTGCCGCTTGCGAAAGCCTGCGACGCAACCAACAAGGAAGCGCCCAAAACGACGGCTTTCAACGCCGATCTCAAAACTGACTGCATAGATAAATCTCTCCAGATAACCTTATTCGGGTTCGCGCGCCGGCGTGAGGATTTCGCGATTACCGTTCGAGGACATCGACGAAACGAGTCCCGAATTTTCCATTTGTTCGAGCAACCGTGCTGCCCGGTTATAACCGATCCGCAGATGCCGCTGCACAAGCGAGATCGATGCGCGCCGGTTCTTGATCACGATTTCGACGGCCTGATCGTAAAGCGGATCGGCTTCGCCTTCTCCGCCGCCCGCGCCTGCACCGCCCGGCGCACCGTCCTCGCCATCGCCCAGCACGCCGCCTTCAAGAATACCTTCGATGTAGTTCGGCTCGCCGTGCTCCTTCAACCTGGCCACCACGCGATGCACTTCTTCGTCCGACACAAACGCGCCATGCACACGCACGGGCAACCCTGAGCCCGGCGGCAGATAAAGCATGTCGCCCATCCCGAGCAGGGATTCCGCGCCTTGCTGATCGAGGATGGTCCGCGAATCGATCTTCGACGACACCTGGAACGCCATCCGCGTAGGCACGTTGGCCTTGATCAAACCGGTGATCACGTCGACCGACGGCCGCTGCGTGGCGAGAATCAGGTGGATCCCCGCAGCCCGCGCTTTCTGCGCGATCCGTGCAATCAGCTCTTCCACCTTCTTGCCGACGACCATCATCAGGTCGGCGAGTTCGTCGATCACGACCACGATGGTCGGCAAACGGTTAAGCGGTTCCGGTTCGTCCGGCGTCAGGCTGAACGGATTAGGAATCTTCTCGTCGCGCTTCGTGGCTTCATCGATCTTGTTGTTGAAGCCTGCAAGATTACGCACGCCCATCTTGCTCATCAGCTTGTAGCGGCGTTCCATCTCGGCCACAGCCCAGTTGAGCGCGTTGCCGGCCTGCCGCATGTCGGTGACGACCGGACAGAGCAAATGCGGAATGCCTTCGTAGACGCTCATTTCGAGCATCTTCGGGTCGATAAGGATCATGCGCACTTCGTCGGCGGTGGCTTTGTACAACAGCGACAGGATCATCGCGTTGATACCCACCGACTTGCCGGAACCCGTGGTACCCGCGACCAGCAAGTGGGGCATCTTCGCGAGGTCGGCACAGATCGGCTTGCCGCCAATATCCTTGCCCAGACCCATGGTCAAAGGCGAAGCGGCATCGGCATAAACCTGCGAACCGAGGATCTCGGACAGGCGCACGGTCTGGCGGCGCTGATTCGGCAACTCCAGCGCCATGAAATTCTTGCCCGGAATAGTTTCGACCACCCGAATGGAGACCAGCGACAGCGAGCGCGCCAGATCCTTCGCCAACCCGACGATCTGCGAGCCCTTCACGCCCGTTGCCGGCTCGATTTCGTAGCGCGTCACGACCGGACCCGGATAGGCTGCCACCACGGCAACTTCCACGCCGAAATCCTTGAGCTTTTTCTCAATCAGCCGTGATGTGTATTCGAGCGTATCGGCGGAAATGGTTTCCTTCACTTCCGGGGCAGCGTCAAGCAGCGCCAGCGGGGGAAGCGTGGAATCGCCGGGGAGATCGGTGAAAAGCGGCACCTGCTTTTCCTTCTCCACCCGTGCCGATTTGGCCAGCGCGACCGGCGGCACGATCATCACCGGCTCCTGCTCCTCGATCTTCACGCGCCCGCGCACAACCTTGCCTTCACGTTTCTCGGCCGCCACTTCGCCCAGCTTGCGGTCACGGCCCGCCTCACGGCGCATCCTCGCGCCGGTGATGGTGGCCATGATGGCGTCGCCGGTTTTTTCGCAGACGGACAGCCAGGAGAAGTTGAAATACAGCGACAAGCCGATCGCCAGCGCGATCAGCAGGAACAACGTAGCGCCGGTGAAACCCAACGCGTGGGACATCCCATGCGCGATCGCCTCACCGACCACGCCGCCCGATGCGTTTGGACGCGGCATTTGTACCTTGAGCGACCACATCCGCAGTGCTTCCAGACCGTCACTGGCCACCAGCACCAGCACGAACGCAAACGCCTCGGCGAGCCACGTGCGATCTTTCACTGGCGCTTCATCGTCACCCGCTTCGTGATTCGTGATCCGCCGATAATTCGCGATGATTCGCCGCACCAGCAGGATGACCCACCAATAGGCGGACAGGCCGAACAAAAGCAGCAGAAGGTCGGCTGTCCACGCGCCCACGCGGCCGGCCCAGTTGGCGATCTGGTCGACTTGCGCGGCATGCGTCCAGCTTGGATCGTGGCGGCTGTAACTCACCAGCGCCATGAGCAGGAACACGCAGAGCGCGACCTGCAAGATCCATCGAATTTCGGTGAAAAGGCGCGACATGCGGTGCGGCAATGCCTGCGCGCTTGCAGAATAGGTAGCTTTTGCCATTGATCCGTAAGGCTTTCTGACCCACCGCACGGCGCGCAGCGGGTCGACAGGTTTAATGACGCATTGTAAACGCTGCGTTGCGATGATCGAGCAAAAATGGTCTGCGGTTTCACCCTGTAACACACGCGTTACACGCTGCAAGCCGCGAATCGCGCTATGACCGCGATTGAAAGGATCACTCGGCGAGCGTTCTTTACGCCCTTTATAATGGCGAATTCGCACTTAACTACAGGTCAACGGCAGCAGCGCGTGGCATGCGGATCGCCGTCACGAGCGACTTTTCCACTGTCCGCGCGCGCTACTCGATATGAACCGCTGATCGGATCAACGCAGATCAACGGTTCGGCCCTAACCACAACGGATTGCTCTCATGTCATCGCCCAAACACGCAAAAGTGCTGATTCTCGGTTCCGGCCCCGCCGGCTACACCGCCGCTGTCTACGCGGCGCGTGCCAACCTGTCGCCGTTGCTGATCACGGGCCTGGCGCAAGGCGGTCAGCTGATGACCACCACCGACGTCGAAAACTGGCCCGGCGACCCGTTGGGCGTGCAAGGTCCGGAACTGATGCAGCGTTTGCTGGAGCACGCCGAGCGCTTCAACACTGAAATTGTCTTCGATCACATCCACACCGCCAAGCTGACCGAAAGGCCTATCCGCCTGATCGGCGATTCGGGCGAGTACACCTGCGACTCGCTGATCATTGCGACGGGTGCATCGGCGCAATATCTCGGCGTGCCGTCGGAAGAAGCGTTCATGGGCAAAGGCGTGTCGGCTTGCGCGACCTGCGATGGTTTCTTCTACAAGAATGGCGAAGTCGCGGTGATCGGCGGCGGCAATACGGCCGTGGAAGAGGCGCTGTATCTGGCGGGTATCGCCAAGAAGGTGACGGTGGTTCATCGTCGCGACAAGTTCCGCGCGGAGCCAATCCTGATCGACCGCTTGCTTGCGAAGGAAAAGGAAGGCCTGGTCGACATCAAATGGAACCACGTCCTGGACGAAGTCACGGGCGATGCGTCCGGCGTGACCGGCTTGCGGATCAAATGCACCGAAACCGGCACGACCAGCGACGTACCGCTGCAAGGCGTGTTTGTGGCGATCGGCCACAAGCCGAACACGGACCTGTTCGTGGGCCAGCTTGAGATGAAAAACGGCTACATCATCACGCACGGCGGCCTGCAGGGTAACGCGACGAGCACGAGCATTCCGGGCGTGTTCGCCGCCGGCGACGTGCAGGACCACATCTATCGCCAGGCTGTCACCAGTGCCGGCACGGGCTGCATGGCCGCACTCGATGCACAGCGCTATCTTGAGAGCATCGATGAAAATCCCGCCGTGCATTCGATGAGCGCCGAAGCGGAACGGTAAGCAGCGAGAGAGTTAGTGCCCGTATTAGCCTGCCGGGCACGAAGAAACGCCGGTCGCGATCCTCTGGATCCGGCCGGCGTTTTCGTTTGGCGCGCGATGTAAGTTGAACGAGGCGCCGGATAAAAACAGGCAAGAAAACACCCGCCCCGCCGATTTTTCCCCTTCCCATGTTAAAAAGGGTTTCTGGAGCGGCGTGAACCGTGTTCCCCGCCGCGCGTTTTCTTCTGCCGTGCAATGCCCAAGAACCTGCCCCATCCGAACGAACCCAAGCCGAAACGCCAGCGCGACGCTGCGCCTGCGTCGGTATCCGGTTCGCCCGCCTCCTTGCCGAAGGCCGCTGCGCCGACGCCGGAAGAAGTGTCGGCGGCGTTGAAACGCGATGGCCTCGCCGGGCTCGGCGCGTTACGCAGCACACTCGAGGCCGCTGCGGTCAAACGCAAGCTACAACGCGCCGCGGCCGCAATGGCCGAGCGCGAAGCCGTAGCAGACGCGGATATTTTTCGTCGTTCGATCGGCGCGGTGGCGCCGCTGAAAGTCCCGCCCCGCATGCCGCTGCCGCGCGTGCCGCCGTCGCCGCTGCCGTTGCAGACGCGCCTGGACGAAGAAGCCGTCCTGCACGAAGCGCTCTCCGACGAATTCGATCCCGAAAGCCTGCTCGATACCGACGACTCCCTCTCCTATTGCCGCCACGGCGTGCGGCAGGAAGTGGTGCGCAAGCTGCGCCGCGGCGCGTGGATCGTGCAGGCACAACTCGACCTGCACGGCATGCGGCGCGAAGAGGCGCGCGAGGCGCTGTCGGAATTTATCCGTGAATCGGTGAAACGTGGGCTGCGGTGCCTGCGCGTGATTCACGGGAAGGGACTTGGGTCGATCGGACGGGAACCGGTGCTCAAGGGCAAAGTGCGCGCGTGGCTCGTACAGAAAGAGGAAGTGATCGCATTCTGTCAGGCGCGGCCGCACGATGGTGGCGAGGGCGCCGTGCTCGTGCTGCTCCAGCCGGCCAGCTCACCGCATCATCACAGTCATCCGCAGGACCGGGATCACCGGCCGCATGACTCCGGCAACAGCCGCGACCAGCGCGACCAGCGAAAGGGACCGTGATCGTGCATCCCAGGCTCACGCTGGCCATCTCGATCATGGAGGCGTTCGCGATCTTCGCGTATGCAATCTCGGGGTTGATCGAAGCGAGAAAGCGCCGGCTGGACGTTGTAGGGGCCTTCCTGGTGGCGCTCGCCACCGCTTTTGGCGGCGGCACGATGCGCGATGTATTACTGTCGCGCCGGCCGTTCTACTGGGTCCAGCATCAGGACTATGTCATCGTCATCTTTTTCATGGCAATTTCCGCGCCGTTCCTGCTGCGCACGACCACACGCCTGTTCGACCAACGCGCGTTGCTGATTGCGGACGCCATCGGACTGGGCCTGTTCAGCATTTCGGGGACCTCAGTTGCGCTCGACGCGCAGATGCCCGCCTTCACGGCGGCCATGATGGGCGTGGTGACAGGGGTATTCGGCGGCATTATGCGCGACGTGCTGTGCAACGAGGTGCCGCTGATCCTGCGCGACTCGCGTCCCTATGCGGTGTGTGCGCTGGCGGGTTGCTGGGTGTATCTCGGACTGGACTGGCTCGGGCTGCAAGGGGTGTACAACGTGCTGGTGTCGACCGGATTTATCCTGGTTGCACGGCTCCTCACGCTCAAGCTGGACATTCGTTTGCCGCACTGATTCATCGAAGCAATGTCCCGCGGTGCCCCGCCACGCCGGGCTCGCCACACGCGCCAGCGAAAGCCGCCGGTGATTTGCTACAATCTCTCCTCGATTTTCGCCGTATTTCCGGCATTGCATTTTCGTCAACTCGTTGTCTTAACTCGTTACGTCAACTCCACCCCAACGGTCGATCGACCCGCAGACTGAACATGAACATCGAGCAAGCGCGTTTCAACATGATCGAACAGCAGATCCGTCCCTGGGATGTGCTGGACCAGGACGTCCTGAACCTGCTGTCGATCGTCAAGCGTGAAAACTTCGTTCCGGCCGCGTATCGCAACATCGCGTTCGCGGATCTCGAAATTCCGCTGCCCACCGGTCAACACATGCTGTTTCCGCGAGTCGAAGCGCGCGTGCTGCAGGAACTGGCTGTGAAAAAGCACGAAGTCGTGCTCGAGATCGGCGCTGGTTCCGGCTACATGGCGGCGTTGCTCGCCGCGCGCGGCCGTTCGGTGACCACCATCGAAATCGAGCCCGAACTTGCGAAGCTGGCCGCAGAAAATTTGGCCGCGAACGGTGTATCGAATGCGCAGGTCGTGCTCGGTGACGGCGCGCTGGGCTGGAAAGAAACCGAACCCTACGACGTCATCTGCGTCTCGGGCGGTCTCCCCGTCATGCCGCAGGAATTCCTCGATCAGTTGAAGATTGGCGGCCGGTTGGCGGCGTTTGTCGGCACCGCGCCGGTCATGAAGGCGCAAATCATTACGCGCGTGGACGAAAAGCAATTCCGCGTCGCCGATATTTTCGAAACGCTGATCCCGCCGCTCAAGAACGCCGTGCAACCGTCGCGCTTCAAGTTCTGATACGGCTTCGTTTCACATTCGGACTCGCGCTGGTGTTAGTTTGATCGTCCGTGCGGCGAGTCCGAAGCATCACGTTGCAAGCTGCACCTTTGTTTGTGCGGATAGCACCATCGGGCCGCCCGGCTCGCTGTCGCTAACCACTTTCACCGGAATCCCATGCAAAACCTGTCCGCACCCGAACTGGCCGAATGGCTCGCCGATACATCGCGTCCCGCCCCTGTCCTGCTCGACGTCCGCGAACCGTGGGAACTCGAAACTGCCAAGCTCGCCAACATCGTCGCCATCCCGATGCGCGATATCCCCGCGCGCAGCGAAGAACTCGACGACGAAGCGCAGATCGTCTGCATCTGCCACCACGGCGCCCGTAGCGCGCAGGTCGGCATGTTCCTGGAATCGCGCGGCTTTACCCAGGTGTTCAACTTGTTCGGCGGTATTGACGCATGGTCGCGTCAGGTCGACCCAGCCGTTCCCACGTACTGATCCGGCCGCTTTCGCGCCGCCTTTTTAGTCGTCTCCCCTTCCGCTTACCGGTCCGGACGAATCCCATGCGCCCGATGTTCGCACTCGCGCTATGCAGTCTCGGGGCCGGGTTTGCGTGCTCGCCGGCCTCGGCCGTGAGTCTCAACCAGCTCTACGATGAAGCGCTTGAAACCGACGCGCAACTCCAGAGCGCGCGCGCCGGTCTCACCGCCGACAGTGAGCAATTGCCGCAAGCCCGCGCGAAACTGTTGCCGCAATTGTCGGCATCGGTGACCGCCAGCGAGCAGCGCACGGAACTTGGCGGGGGTTTCCCGGCGACCACGGGAAACAGCAACGGTTACACCGTTTCGCTCACGCAACCGCTCATCAACGTCGCGAGCTGGCAAGGGTATCAACAAGGCCAGATTGCGCTGACGACCGCTCAGGCGCAGTTCGCCGCCGCCCGTCAGGACCTGATCGTGCGGCTAGGCCAGGCTTACTTCGACGCCCTTTCCGCGCAGGACAGCGTCGCAATCGTGCGTTCGCAAAAAGCATCGATTGCTGAGCAGCTTGAATCGGCGAAACGCTCATTCGATGTCGGCCAGTCGACCATCACCGATACCAACGAAGCCCAGGCCAAATACGATCAGTCGATCTCGCAGGAAATTGCGGCGCAGAACGATCTCGAGGTGAAGCTGGCGGCGCTGGAACAAATCGTCGGGCACCCGGTGATGCGCGTGGATGGCCTCGCGCGCGGCGTGACGCTGCCACCACCCGTTCCCGCCGACATGCAGCAATGGGTCGAGATGGCGCGCGACGCGAACTATCAGGTCGTGCTCAAGCAACTGGCCGTGGCGAACTCGCAGCGCGAGACTTTGAAGGCGAAGGCCGGCCACTATCCCACGCTCGATTTGATCGCGAGTTACGGGAGAAATAGTCTGGGGGCGGCCGGCGCCGGTAACTTCGGCGGGAATTTCGGCGGCGGTTTTGGCAGCGGCGCGAATACGATCTCGCCGGAAGTGCCGGCGGCTGCAGCCGAACTGGGCAATTACGGCGCGTATTACACCAACGCGACCGTCGGCGTTCAACTCACCATTCCGTTGTACGAAGGCGGGGCCACGCAAAGCCGCGTGCGCCAGACGCTGGCGCTGGAAGACAAGGCGGCAGCAGATCTGGATGCCGCGCGGCGTTCGGCGGCGTTATCGGCGCGACAGGCATTTTTGGGGGTATCGAGTGGACTTGCACAGGTCCGCGCACTCGAAACCGCTGAACAATCCGCGCGGACATCGCTTGAATCGAATTTGCTCGGGTATCAGGTGGGCGTGCGGATCAATATCGATGTACTCAACGCGCAGGACCAGCTCTTTTCGGCACGACGCGATCTTGCGAAAGCCCGCTATGACACACTGATTAACTCGCTCAAGCTGAAGGCATCGACGGCCAGCCTGACCGATAGCGATGTGCTCTCGCTAAACATGTTGCTCTCGCCCACCGATGACACCGCGTTGACCGCGTTGCCCGTTGCGCCCAGCGTGCCGCATCCGGGCGCGGCGGCGCGTGGAACCAACGCGGTTGGCCGTCGTTCTATGCCGCAATAAAAAAACGCGGGCTTTTCTTCAAGAAAAGTCCGCGTTTTCTTCAACATTCATAAAAAATCAAACCACGTTCATGGCGAGCGCGCTCTCGCGATAGTGCAGGCTCGCCTTTTCGCTATCGCCGAGTTGTTCATGTAAACGAGCCAGCGCCCGATGCGTGCGAATCTTCAACGGTTCGTTGTCCGCAAGTTTCAACGCCGACTCCAGGAACGCCTGCGCCTTGCCCCACAACTGCTGATGCAGGCACAAGCGGCCGAGCGTGAACATCAGGTCCGCGTCTTCGGTGCGCTCCTTCTGCCAGGCTTCGGCGCGCTGGATCAACGGCAATGCGTCGCCCGGTGATGCGCAATCCGGATATCGCCGCAACAAGCGTGCGTCCCAATTGTGATTCAACGCTTCTTCAACAATCTTGCGTGCATCGTTCCTTCGATCCAGCGCGATCAGAAGTTCGGCGGCAAGATCGGCAAGACGCGGCGATTGCCGCTCGGTCGCTGATAACGACTGCCAGAACTCCAGCAACGCGTCCGGGTTATGTCGCCGGTCGCGCAGCAGATTTTCCGCCGCGACCTGACGCAAACGCACCGCGACCGCCGGATGCAGCGCCTCGCGTTTCTCCAGCGTCTTGACCAGCTTCAGCACTTCGCCCCAGTTCTTCAATTGCTGCTGCGCGCGCAACGCAATCTGCTGCGCATGCAGGCGCCGGCCGCCCTGTGCCTGCATCTCGGTCAGCGCAACGAGCGCGCCGTCCGCGTCGCGGCCGTCGGCACGCATGTCGGCCGTTGCCATCAAACGCGCGTCCTGCCAGTCGCTGCCTTGAACCTTGGCGAGCCATTCGTCGCGACGCGCGTATTCGTGCATTTCGTGCGCCGCCTTGGCACCGATCAACCCGGCGGCACCGGCGTTTTCATCGGCGATAAGGGAATCGCGTGCGGATTTCTCCGCCTTCGAAAAGCGCCCGGCATACAAGTGGCCGATAGCATCGCGCAACGCGGTATTTGCCTTCGCGAGCCGCGAGCGGGTCCGGTACGCCGATACGCGCTGTGGCATCTTCAAGACGCTGCGAATGGCGCGCAACACGGCGTAGATCACGATAAACGATACGACCAGCGCCACCACGAACAGATTCAGCGATATATCCACGCGATAAGGCGGCATGACCAGCAGCACTTGCCCGCCGTCGAAGACGCCAACGAGCGCCAGGCCCGCAGCTGCCGCGAACAGCAGTACAAACCAGATAAGTCCGCGCATCGTCATCATCCGCCTCGCTTGAACTGGTGGACCGCCGCGAGACTCGCGTTCAGATCGGGCACGGTGACCGCGAGCGACGCCTGATCGACTTGTTGCAAGAGCGTATGAACCGCCTTGACCTTGCCTGACGATTGATCGAAATACCGGCCGAGCGCGGTGTCGGCGGCATGAAGATCCGACTTGAGCGCGGATTCACTGCGCGACAACAACGACAAGCGCGCCGACAACAACCGCAGCTTCACGTTTTCGCGCACGAAATAACCTTGATCCGGCGAAGCGAGCATGGCGTCGGCGTTATCGATACGACGCACCGACACAAGGCTCGACAACTGCTGCCCGATACCGCTGGCAATCTGCTCCAGCCACACTCTCCAAACCGGCTGGCCCGTCTTGGCAGCGATGGCGGCGGTGTCGCGCGGCGTATCGGCGTGGGCTGTTGCCGGCGTGATCGGCGCTTCGCCGGCCAGCGGCAGGGAGTCGATTTGATCGATGGCCGTGTCCAGCTTGATGGCCAGCCCGGTGAGATCGGTGGACGGCGTTGCGCGCAACTTGTCCATGTCCTGAGCGATAGCCTTGCGGATAGTCACGATCTGCGGACCCGTGGTCGCAGCCAAACGGGTGTCCGCGCTTTGCAGCGCGAACAGCGCAAGCTGCACGTTGCCGGTGAGCTGCAACTGCTGGCTCGCGCTCGAAAGAATCTGCTCGACTTCGGCGAGCGTCCAGTCGTCGCGATTGCTCGCGAGATCCTGGTATTGCTGCTGCAGCGCCTGGCTTTGCGCCTGCGCGTCGGTGAGCTTGCCCTGGAACTGGATGATCTGTGTATTGATGGCCGTTACAGAACTGGCGGCCTGATCGGCCTGTGAGCGCAGCGCGGAAGTTTGCGCGTCGTTCGCTTGAAGACGCTGCGCGAACTGCGCGTCGCGCTGATCGAACTTGCGGTTGAGCATGAAGCCGCCCACGCCCGCGACCACCACGACAATCAGCAGCACCAGCCACAGCAGCGCAGTGCCCGCGCCACCGCCACGCTGTTTCGGCGGCTGAGACTCGTAGGGCGTGAACGGCGTATTCGGCGGGTTCGACGCCGGGGGCGGAGTCGACGTAGCGGACTGCGAGGCGGTTTTACTTGAGTCGTTCGAATCAGTCATGCGTGATTGAGCCGGTTGGTGAGCCGGCGTTGAAGCCGGCCTGGAATCCGTCGGCGCGGACTCCTGGTTGGTTTGACTGGACCGGCTGAACGGCGCTGCCGTCGAGGCCTTGTATCCATGTTCCTGCGCTTTTGCAACCTGCGCGTCGGATTCTTGTTCGGGTTCTTGTTGTTTCGCAAAGATGCCGCCAAGCGCCTGCACGATACGCTCATCGCCGGCGCCGGACACCGTAATCCTATCAAAACCCGCTTGCCGCGCGGCTTCGGCAATACGCGGATGCGGGCTCACCAGCGGCGCGTGCTTGAGCGTGAGGGTTTCATCGACAGTGAGATGCTCGCGGGCGAGCTCTTCAAGGTTGCGCACGCCTTCCGAACTCGTCAGCAGCCACGCGTGCGGGACGCCGGCGAGCAATGCGTGGACGCGCTCCCAGTCGCGCATGGACGGTTCCGGCACGATCCGCCGGTACGCCGCGACCTTCTCCACGGTCGCGCCCGCAGCGCTCAAAGCGTCTGCCAGCCATTCACGGCCGCCATCGCCGCGCACGATCAGTACACGTTTGTCCTTGAGACCCCCAAGGCCGAAATGCGCTTCGATAGCCGCATGCAACGCCTCGGAATCGTAACGGGGGTCCGTGGGCGTTTCGGTCACCGTTGCGCCAGTCGCCGGACTGATGATCGTATAACCCGGCGCCGTCACGCCTTGCCGGCCGAGCGCGGCCACGCTGCCGGGGCCGACTACGCCGATGGGAATCTGCAAAGGCCACGCTGAATTGAGCGCGGCGAACGCGTGATCGATTGCATTCGGCGATACGAACACCACCAGCGCAAAGCCAAGCGGCGCGGGTGCGTACAGCTCGCCGAGCGCCGCGTGCAGCGGCGCGGCATCGGTCACGGGACCAATATCGATGAGCGGAAACTCGATTGACTCGAAACCGGCGCGCTCAAGCAACGCCAGCAGGGCGGCCGACTGGCCTAAAGGACGCGTGACGACAACAGCCGGTCGCACAGATGGCCCTTGCGCCGATGGTTGGGCAGATCCCTGAGCGCTCGCCATCAGTCGGCAGGCGAGGCAGCAGGAGGAATACGCGCGCCGCTCGCGGTGCTCAACTCACGGACGATCTCCATTGCGCCCTGCGCCTCCAGTTCGGCCGACACGCGGCTGCCGAGATCCAGCGCGGCCTGCACGTCGGCGGCACGGGCCGTGCCTTCGGCGCGCAAGACCCGCGTGCCGTCGACGGTGGATACACATCCGCGCAAATGCAGCACGCCGTCGCGCCAGTCGGCATAGGCCGCAAGCGGTACTTCGCAACTGCCGCCGAGCGAGCGCGACACCATCCGTTCGGCTTCGACAGCGGCGGCCGTCGCTTCATGGTGTAAAGGGGCGAGCCAAGCAGCGAGATTGTCGCGGCCGGCGCAGATCTCGATGCCCAGCGCGCCCTGCCCGGCGGCCGGCAAGCTGATTTCGACCGGCAAATTCACACGAATGCGCGACTTGAGGCCAAGGCGTTTCAACCCGGCGGCGGCGAGGATGATTGCCGCGTAATCGCCGCGATCGAGTTTGCCGAGCCGGGTATCGAGATTGCCGCGCAACGGACGGACGTCGAGATGAGGAAACTGCATGCGCAACATGGCTTCGCGGCGCAGGCTGGACGTCCCCACGATACTGCCTTCCGGCAACTCTTCAAGCGAAGCATAGTGTGGCGAAACGAAGGCGTCACGCGGGTCTTCACGTTCGAGAATCGTGCTCAGCGTGAAACCGTCAGGCAGTTCCATGGGCACGTCTTTCAGCGAATGCACGGCCAGGTCGGCGCGGCCGTCGGCCAGCGCAGCTTCCAGTTCCTTGACGAACAGGCCCTTGCCGCCGACCTTCGATAAGGTCCGGTCAAGAATCTGATCGCCGCGTGTCGTCATTCCGAGAATTTTGACGTCGCAAGATGGATATAATTTGTGCAGCGCAAACCGCACGTGCTCAGCCTGCCACATGGCTAGACGGCTTTCCCGCGAGGCAATGACCAGAGTGTCGGGCGGTGGCGTGGAAGGCGTCTCGGAGTTCATTGCAAAGTCAATCGGATGACGGGATGGATAACAAACAATGGTAGCACGCACGCCATTGCCCAATTACAGTCGGACCCCGCGCCCGAACGCCACGGCGCGGGCTTCGAGCAAGGCGGCAGGACGGAGACAGCAAGGGTATGCCGCATCGCGCGGCATCGCCGGGGCACGCATTTTATCGTGTGATCGCGGTTGGACGCCCTCGTTATCTCGGGTTTCGTCGGCTACGGTGTAATGAGGCATGGCAAAGCAGTCGAACGTCGCACCGGCCGGCGGTCTCGCGCCCTTTTGTCTTTTCTGGCGCTCGGCCGCCCCGGTATCCTGTCTCTGGCTTTCAAGAGGAATTCAACGTGACGTCTCCCGGATCGGCGCGCAACGCCCGCCCCCGCCGCAACGCTGTATCGAAGGATGCTTCTTCCGCCGCGCCCGCTACGGCGCCCGCCGTTCGTAGCCGCACAGCCGCCGCTACCGTTTCTGCCAGCAAGGCGTCCAAATCCGCCGCCCCCGTGAAAACGGCTGCGACCGGCACGACGAAACGTGTGACGAACGGCCGGGTTGCGGCTGCTCCTGCGCCTGCGCCGGCAAAAGCCGCGAAGAACGGCAAAGCTCCTTCCCGCGCCCGCGATGACAAGGACCAGCCGCTTTTCGAAGACATCCGCTATCTCGGCCGCCTGCTCGGCGACGTGGTGCGCGAGCAGGAAGGCGACGAAGTGTTCGATGTCGTGGAAACGATTCGTCAGACAGCGGTGAAGTTTCGACGCGAGGAAGACAACGAGGCGTCGCAGACGCTGGAAAAGCGGTTGAAATCGCTGTCGCCCGAGCAGACGGTGAGCGTTGTGCGCGCGTTCAGCTATTTCTCGCATCTCGCGAATATCGCGGAGGACCGGCATCACAACCGGCGCCGCCGGATTCATGCGCTCGCCGGTTCCACGCCGCAGCCCGGCACGATGGCTTATGCCATCGAACGCCTGAAGGCGAGCCCGAACGCGAAGTCGGCGAAAAAAACGCTGCAAAAGTTTTTCGATGATGCGCTGATCGTCCCGGTCTTGACCGCTCACCCGACGGAAGTTTCGCGCAAGAGCATTTTGGACGCGCAGCACGAAGTCGCGCGGTTGCTGGCCGAACGCGATCAGGAACTGACCGCGCGCGAACGCGCGCACAACGAAGCAATGTTGCGCTCGCGCGTGACATCGCTCTGGCAAACGCGGATGTTGCGCGACGCCCGCCTGACCGTTGCCGATGAAATCGAAAACGCGCTTTCGTATTACCACGCGACGTTTCTCGAAGAAATTCCCGCGCTTTATGCCGATATTGAAGCCGCGCTGAGCGAGCACGGCCTGCCCGCGCGCCTGCCGCCGTTCCTGCAAATGGGCAGCTGGATTGGCGGGGATCGCGACGGCAATCCGAACGTCACCGCGCCCACGCTCGTACACGCCATCACGCGCCAGGCCACCGTGATTTTCGAACATTATCTCGATCAGGTGCACAGGCTGGGCGCGGAATTGTCGGTATCGCATTTGCTGGCCGGCGCCAGCGATGCGCTGAAGGCGCTCGCCGATGCGTCGCCGGATTCGTCGGCGCATCGGATTGATGAGCCGTATCGGCGCGCATTGATCGGCGTGTATGCACGGCTGGTGGCGAGCGCCGACGAGCGGCTCGGGACGGGCGTGGTCGCGGCGCGTAGCCGTCATCCGGCGAAACCGTATGCATCGGCGGCGGAATTTGCAGGCGATCTGAACGTGCTGATCGAATCGCTTGCCGCGCATCACGGTGAGTATTTGTCCGCGCCGCGTTTGTCGCCGCTGGCGCGCGCGGCCGAGGTGTTCGGCTTCCATCTGGCTAGCATCGACTTGCGTCAAAGCTCGGATATCCACGAAGCCGTGATCGCGGAGCTGCTCGCGCGAGCGGGCGTGGAGGACGATTACGCGGCGCTGCCGGAAGCCGATAAAGTCGCGTTGATGCTGAGCGAACTGGCACAACCACGGCCGCTGCGCCTGCCCTATTCCGATTACTCGGATCTTGCGAAGAGCGAACTCGGCGTGCTGGAAACGGCACGCGTCACGCGCGAGAAATTCGGTACGCGCGCGGTGCGCAACTACATCATTTCGCATACGGAAACGGTCAGCGATTTGCTGGAAGTGATGTTGCTGCAGAAGGAAACGGGCTTGCTGCAAGGGCGGCTCGGACACGCGAAAGATCCCGCGCACGATGGCCTGATGGTGATCCCGCTGTTCGAAACCATCGCCGACTTGCGCAATGCGCCGCACATCATGGGCGATTTTTTTGCGCTGCCGGGCGTGGACAAGCTGGTTGAACTGCAAGGCGGCGAGCAGGAAGTGATGCTCGGTTACTCCGACAGCAACAAGGACGGCGGTTTCCTCACGTCGAACTGGGAGTTGTATCGCGCGGAATTGGCGCTGGTCGCTTTGTTCAAGCAGCACAAGACCACGCTGCGGCTCTTTCACGGCCGCGGAGGTACGGTCGGCCGCGGCGGTGGTCCGACGTATCAGGCGATCTTGTCGCAGCCGCCGGGCACCGTCGATGGCCAGATCCGCACGACCGAGCAAGGCGAAGTGATCGCGAGCAAGTTCGGCAATGCGGAGATCGGGCGTCGCAATCTTGAACTCGTGGTTGCCGCTACGCTGGAAGCATCGCTTCTGCCGCACGAAAACACGCCGCCGCAGTTGCCGCTGTTTGAAGCCACCATGCAGACCCTGTCGGATTCGGCAATGGCTGCGTATCGCGCGCTGGTTTATGAAACGCCCGGGTTCAAGGAGTATTTCTTCGAATCGACACCGATTTCGGAGATCGCGGAGCTGAACATCGGCAGCCGGCCGGCATCGCGGAAACTGCAGGATCCGAAGCAACGGAAGATTGAAGATTTGCGGGCGATTCCGTGGGGCTTCTCGTGGGGCCAATGCCGCTTGCTTCTGACCGGGTGGTATGGGTTCGGCAGTGCAGTGACCGGTTTCCTCGATGCCGCTCCCGACGCCGCCGAGCGCACCAAGCGTCTCGCGACGCTGAAGAAGATGCACAAGACCTGGCCGTTCTTCGCGAATTTGCTGTCGAACATGGACATGGTGCTGGCGAAGACGGATATCGCGGTGGCATCGCGTTACGCGCAGCTCGTCACCGATAAAAAGCTTCGCAAGCATGTGTTCGGCCGGATCGTGGCGGAATGGGAGCGGACGTCGGACGTGTTGTCGGAAATCACGGGGAACAACGAGCGGCTCGCGAATAATCCGCTGCTTGCGCGGTCGATTAAAAACCGCTTTCCTTATTTGGATCCGCTGAATCACTTGCAGGTGGAGTTGCTGAAACGCCACCGCGCGGGGGATGACAACGTGCGGTTAGGACGCGGGATTCATTTGACGATCAACGGGATTGCGGCGGGGTTGCGTAATACGGGGTGAGATAGCGAAAGCAAGGTGATTGCTTCATCGAAGAGGCCGGCTCGTGTCATACAAGCCGGCTTTTTCATTTCGTCGCCGTGAGTTTTCACGGTCCCTACAGGTTTTCGTCAGTATTTCCCTACGAGCCGCGACGCTACAATCACGTCCTCTTGTACCGGTACAAGTTGAGCGATTATTCTGGTATCAAACATACCCGAGGCGTTGCCCGACTTTCCAAAGTGCGTATTGAGCCTCATGCCCTTGTCACCCACCACCAACAACACCGACGCCGCCCCGCCCCTCGACGCCACCCCAGCCCACGCTCTTGGCGACTTCATCCGTGCGCATCGGGAACGGTTGTCGCCAATGGCCGTCGGCCTGCCGCCCGGCCCGCGCCGCCGTACGCCCGGCTTGCGACGCGAAGAAGTCGCCCAGTTGTGCGGCGTCAGTCCGACCTGGTACACGTGGATCGAACAAGGACGGCCCGTGTCCGCCTCCGCCGACGCGCTTGCGCGCATCGCCGTGGCGTTGCAGTTATCACGGGCCGAACGGGCGTATCTCTTTGAACTGGCCGCCCAGCGCGACCCCGCCGAACCCGATCCGGCAGCGCAGGACGCGCCGGCAGCGCTGCTGAAATCGGTGGAACTGATCGATGCGCCCGCCTACGTCCTCGACCGGCAGTGGAACGCGTTGCGCTGGAACGCACAGGCGGCATCGCTATTCACCGGCTGGCTCGACGACGTTCAGGACCGCAATCTGCTTAGCTTCACATTTACCGCGCCCGGGGCGCAAAGCTTGATCGTCGATTGGGAAACGCGCGCGCGAAGGCTGGTCGCGGAGTTCCGGGCGGATTCAATTCGCCACCTGAACGATGCCCCCACGCGAGCGCTGATCGATTCGCTCAGCGCCGCCAGCGATGCGTTCGCCCGTTTTTGGGCGTCGCAAGACGTGGGCGAACGGGAAGGCGGTACGCGGGAATTCAATCATCCAACCCGCGGGCGCCTGGTGTTTGACCAGATTACGTTCAAGCCGGCGCACCGGGAGGATTTGAAGCTGGTGATGCTGGTGGGCTCGGACGCGGCGGAACGCATTCGAGAATAGCTAGTTCAGGTATACGAATCAGGGCTATCGGCATGCTTCTGCGCATCCTATAGCCGAAAAAAATGCCCGACCGGTACGATCGGGCAAAGCCGCTTCTCCCCGGCAGGGCCGCAGGAGAACGGGGACACATGGTGAGCTGTGCGGCCAGCGCTGATTGTTTCGCGCGCCGCGGGGCTCGTATCCGTTGTTACGCAGGCAAAAACGAGACGGATGCATCCGGATGCAAAAAAACCTGTGCGATTCGAAAGAATTATTTCTGTAAGATCAATCGCGCCGCCCACCCGACCGGTCCCATGACGACAACACTCCCCCACGACCCGACCCCCGACACCCTCGTGCAACTGCTCGATCGTGTCGCCAGCGAAGACGCCGCCGCGTTGCGCGCGCTCTACGATTTAACTTCCTCGAAACTGTTTGGCCTCGCGCTTCGTATATTGGTGAAGCGTGAGTGGGCCGAAGAAGTTTTACAGGACGCGTTCGTCAATATCTGGCGATACGCGGGCGACTACAAAGCCGGCCTCTCCGCACCGATGACCTGGATGGCGGCTATTGTCCGCAACCGGGCCCTCGATTATTTGCGGCGGCAAAAGGCCAACGGGGCAAGCGCCGAAACAGAATGGAGCGACGCTTTGGACGATACCTTGCCCACCAATGAGGCAGATCCCTCCGACCAGATGTTGATGAGCCAGGAGGCGCGGCAACTCGCCATCTGCATGGGGCGGCTCGAAGCCAATCAGCGACAGGCCGTGGCGCTGGCCTATCTGCGTGACCAGAGCCACAGCGAAGTGGCCGATGTCCTGAAAGTACCGCTGGGCACGGTGAAGTCGTGGATTCGGCGCGGCCTCGAAAAACTCAAGACGTGCCTGGGAGGTCTGTGATGGATCTGCATCGACACGCAGGCCTGGTGGACCAACTCGCCGCCGAGTACACGCTCGGCGTGCTGCGCGGGGGATCGCGCAGACGGTTTGAAACTATTTCGCAGCACGATCCGGCGATACGCCTGGCCGTCGAAACCTGGCGTTTGCGACTAGCGGCAATGACCGAACTCGGGCCGGCGGTCGCGCCGCCGCCGGAGATCTGGCCGGCGATCGAGCGACGCTTGAACCTGGTGAACGCCCGGCGCGACGCGGCCGCGGCCCGGCCGGTTTCCCGGCCGAAGCCGAGCTGGTTCGAGAACCTGTCGTTCTGGCGTGGCTGGTCGATCGCCGCTACCGCGATCGCAGCGATTGCGCTGGTTGTGTCCATTCGCGAACTGTCGACGGTCGCGCCGGTGCCAGCCCCCGCGCCCGCGCCGCAAGTCGCGCAGGAGCCGCAGATTGGTTATGTCGCCACGCTTGCCGATGACAAATCGAACCCGAGGATGCTCGTCACCTGGGACGACCGGACTTCCGAGGTCATCGTTCGGCGTTTGAGCGGCTCGTCGGATCCCTCCGATAAATCCATGCAGCTCTGGGGCCTGCCCAAGGAAGGACACCCGGTTTCGCTCGGCGTGCTGCCAGTCGGGGGAACCGCGCGGTTCAAAGCGGCTTCTGTGAATGCGTATCCGATGTTGGCGGTGTCGGTGGAACCTGTCGGCGGATCGCCGAATCCGAATGGGCCGACCGGCCCGGTCGTCTATACGGGTAAGGTGATTCCGGCAGCGTGACGGTTGTTGTTTGACTAAAGAGCTAAGGAGCGTCGCCGAGACGCTCCTTTTTCTTTTGTGCCTTGCATGCGCGTGTTGAACAGCCCGCTTCCCTCCGTTCGATGGTTCCCCGTTCTCATTGCCTGTAAAATCGCCAATTCTGCGGGTTTCTATCCGGATTGCGCTACGCCCGGCCGCCTGCCATCGACTTTCCGCCCTCTTACGAGCATCACTATGACGTCTCAACTGCACAAAAAAGGCGAAGCCTGGTCGGCTCGCTTCAACGAACCAATGTCCGATCTGGTCAAGCGCTACACGTCATCGGTGTTCTTCGACAAACGCCTCGCGCTCGTCGATATCGAGGGATCGCTGGCTCATGCCGCCATGCTGGCCGCGCAAAAAATTATCGCCGATGCGGATTTCCAGGCCATTCAGAAAGGCTTGACGCAGATCCGCGGCGAAATCGAACGCGGCGAATTCGAGTGGAAACTCGACCTGGAAGACGTGCACCTGAACATCGAAGCGCGGCTGACGGCGCTTATCGGCGATGCCGGCAAACGCCTGCATACCGGCCGCTCGCGCAACGACCAGGTGGCAACCGATATCCGTCTCTGGCTGCGTGGCGAGATCGACCTGATTGGTGAATTGCTGGTCGCGCTGCGTCGTGCGCTGATCGATATTGCCGAGCAAAACGCCGAAACGATCATGCCCGGTTTCACCCATTTGCAAGTTGCGCAGCCTGTGACGTTCGGTCATCACCTGCTGGCTTACGTGGAAATGTTCAGCCGCGACAGTGAACGTCTGCTCGATTGCCGCAAGCGCGTGAACCGTCTCCCGCTTGGCGCAGCGGCGCTTGCCGGCACGAGTTATCCGATCGATCGTCACGCCGTGGCCAGGACGCTCGGCTTCGATGGCATCTGCGCAAACTCGCTCGACGCCGTATCGGATCGCGATTTCGCCATCGAATTTACAGCGGCGGCTGCGTTGATCATGACGCACGTGTCGCGCTTCTCCGAAGAACTCGTGCTGTGGATGAGCCCGCGGGTTGGTTTCATCGACCTGGCTGACCGCTTCTGCACCGGCTCGTCGATCATGCCGCAGAAAAAGAACCCGGACGTGCCCGAACTCGCGCGCGGCAAGACGGGTCGCGTGAACGGGCATCTGATGGCATTGCTGACGCTGATGAAGGGCCAACCGCTCGCGTACAACAAGGACAATCAGGAAGACAAGGAACCGCTGTTCGATACCGTCGATACCGTCTCGGACACCCTGCGCATCTTCGCCGAAATGGCAGCGGGTATCACGGTCAAACCGGACGCCATGCGCGCAGCCGCGCTGCAGGGTTTCTCGACGGCAACCGATCTCGCGGACTATCTGGTTAAACGTGGCCTGCCGTTCCGCGATGCGCACGAAGCGGTGGCGCTGGCTGTGCGGATCTGCGTGGACCGCGGCTGTGATCTGGCCGACCTGACGCTCGATGAAATGCGCGCGGAATTGCCGAACGTGGCGAGTTTGATTGGCGAGGATGTGTTCGAGTACCTCACGCTGGAGGGCTCGGTCGCCAGCCGGAATCACGCCGGTGGAACCGCGCCGGAACAGGTTCGGGCGGCGGCGAAGGCGGCGCGCGCGGCGCTGGGGTAATTAAGGCAGCCAGCGAAGCACATTGCGGGACCGATCGTAGCTAATTTGGCTACGATCGTAGCCGATGTGGCTACATTCGCGCGTAGCAACTGCCCGGCACGCAATCACCTCCGTTGTTTTCGGATCACCCATGATCATCCGTCCCAAGCTCAACTGGTTCCGCATGCTGTTCGTCTGGCGCGGGTCCGTGTTGCCGCAACTCCTGCCGCGCCTCGCGCTGATCTTCGTGTTGTCAGTCGCGGCGATCGTGATGCACGACCACGTGCGCAATTACCCGGTCGGGCTCGGCACGCCACCGTTCGCGCTGGTAGGTATCGCGCTCGCCGTGTTCCTGGGCTTTCGCAATAGCGCGAGTTATGAGCGATGGTGGGAAGGCCGCAAGCTGTGGGGTTCGTTGCTGATCCACGGCCGTTCAATTGCGCGGCAAGCACTGACGCTGCCGCGCGGCGTCAAAACCGAAGACACGCGTGAGTTCATCGCGGCAATAGGTGCGCTCGGTCACGCGCTGCGCCACGAAATGCGCCGCACCGATCCCCTACCCGATCTCGCCACGCGCCTCCCGCCGGCGGTTTATCAACGTGTCGTTCAAGCGCAATACCGCTCGTCGCTGATCTTGCGATGGCTCGGCGAATGGGCGAGCACGCGTGCTCGCGAAGGTGCACTCGACGGCTACGGCGAGCTCGCCTTCGAGCAAAACCTGAACGAGTTGTCCGGCGTGATCGGCGGGTGCGAACGGCTGGCATCGACGCCCCTGCCGTTCTCGTATTCAGTGATGATCCACCGGACCGTGTATCTGTTCTGCGTGATGCTGCCGTTTGGGCTTGTCGATGGAGCCGGTCTGCTCACACCGTTGTTCGCGCTGCTGGTCGCGTACGCGTTCATGTCGCTGGAGGCGATTGCCGCGCAGATCGAAGATCCGTTCGGCCTGGAAGAAAACGACCTGGCGTTGACCGCGCTATGCGACTCGCTCGAATCCGCGCTCTACGATATGACCGCTGACCCGGCGTTCACGCGACCACCGAAGGCGTTGCCGGAGCCGGGCGTGGCAGCGCGCCGGTTTATCGTTACCTGAGAAGCCTGCGCATTGACAACGAAGGCCCGCATTCGCGGGCCTTTGTCACTCCACCATTCCTACGTCGTCAAATTATTTTTCGAGCGACACGCAATCGACGAAATACTCGATGCGCCCATTGATCATCTCCCCAACCAAGCCGTGGATATCCGTATGGAAGCCCGGGAAACGCTCGTTGAATTCACGCGCAAAACGCAAATAATCGACGATCGTCTTGTTGAACCGCTCGCCCGGGATCAGCAACGGGATGCCCGGCGGATACGGCGTCAACAGAATGCTGGTGACACGCCCTTCGAGTTCATCGATAGGTACACGATCGATCTCCCGATGCACCAGCTTCGCATAAGCATCCGACGGTTTCATGGCCGGTTCCATGCTGGACAAATACATCTCGGTGGTCAGCCGGGCGATATTGTTGGCCCGATAAACGCTATGGATCTGCTCGCAAAGATCCTTCAACCCCATGCGCTCATACGACGGATGCAGCGCAATGAAGTCCGGCAACACACGCCACAAAGGCTGATTGTTGTCGTAGTCATCCTTGAACTGCTGCAACTCGGTGACCATCGAATTCCAACGGCCTTTCGTAATGCCGATCGTGAACATGATGAAGAACGAATACAACCCGGTCTTCTCCACGATAATTCCGTGCTCCGCCAGATATTTCGTCACGATGGCAGCCGGAATGCCGGTCTCGCCGAATTCGCCGTCCACGTCCAGTCCGGGCGTGATGATGGTCGCCTTGATCGGATCGAGCATGTTGAAGCCTTCGGCAAGCGCCCCGAAACCGTGCCAGCGGTCATTCGGCTTCAATACCCATTCCTCACGATCGCCAATGCCCTCTTCCGCAAGCGCTTCCGGTCCCCATACCTTGAAGAACCATTCGTCGCCGTATTCGTCGTCGACCTTGCGCATGGCGCGGCGGAAATCGAGCGCTTCCGCGATCGACTCCTCCACCAGCGCCGTGCCGCCCGGCGGCTCCATCATGGCCGCGGCCACGTCGCAGGACGCGATGATCGCGTACTGCGGGCTCGTGGACGTGTGCATGTGGTATGCCTCGTTGAAACGATGCTTGTCGAACGTGCTGTTCTCGGAGTCCTGGACCACGATCTGCGACGCCTGCGAAATCCCCGCGAGCAGCTTGTGCGTGGAGTGCGTGGCGAACACCAGCGCGCCCGTACGCGGACGCCCCGCGCCAATGGCGTGCATGTCCTGATAAAACTCGTGGAACTCGGCGTGCGGCAACCAGGCTTCGTCGAAGTGAAGCGTGTCGAGCAAATCGCCAAGGAGGTCCTTGATCATCTCGACGTTATAGATCACGCCGTCATAGGTACTTTGCGTGATGGTCAGAATGCGCGGCTTTGCGTTCGGGTTTTTTGCCAGCGCCTCACGCGTGAACGGATTCGCTTCAATCTTCTTGCGGATGTTTTCCGGTTTGAATTCGTCACGCGGAATCGGTCCGATAATGCCGAAGTGATTGCGAGTCGGCGTCAGGAACACGGGAATGGACCCGGTCATGGTGATCGCGTGCAGGATCGACTTGTGGCAATTGCGGTCGACCAGGACGATATCGCCAGGCGCAACGGTCGCGTGCCAGACAATCTTGTTCGACGTCGACGTGCCATTGGTCACGAAGAACAAATGGTCCGCGCTGAAAATGCGCGCCGCATTGCGCTCGGACGCCGCGATCGGGCCGGTATGGTCGAGCAACTGGCCGAGTTCATCGACGGCATTGCAGACGTCCGCCCGCAACATGTTCTCGCCGAAGAACTGGTGGAACATCTGCCCGAGCGGGTTCTTCAGGAACGCCACGCCGCCCGAGTGCCCCGGGCAATGCCACGAGTACGAACCCTCTTCCGCGTACTGCACGAGCTCCTTGAAGAACGGCGGCGCCAGCGCGTCGAGGTAGACCTTCGCCTCGCGAATGATGTGGCGCGCCACAAACTCCGGCGTGTCCTCGAACATGTGAATGAAGCCGTGCAGCTCGCGCAAGATGTCGTTGGGCAAGTGCCGCGACGTACGCGTTTCGCCGTACAGGAAAATCGGGATGTCGGCATTGCGTCGTCGGACTGCCTGCACGAACGCGCGCAACGCGACGATTGCAGAGGCCAGCTCCGGCGTATCGCCTTCGGCCACCACCACGTTATCCACATACGGCAGCAACTCGTCATCGTCGATCGACAAGATGAAACACGACGCGCGGCTCGATTGCTGCGCGAACGATGTCAAGTCGCCGTAACTCGTCAGCCCGAGCACCTCGACGCCTTCACCCTGAATCGCCTCGGCGAGCGCGCGGATGCCGGAACCCGAGATGTTCTCGGAGCGAAAATCTTCGTCGATGATGACGACGGGAAAACGGAACTTCATGCGGCGAATCTCCAAATGGAACGACCGCTGACCGAGTTGTGCATGCTCGAGTCCAGCGGTCTTTCAAAAAGCGTTGCAACGACGTTTCTGATGATCAAGAAACGTCAGGTTTTCGGCAGTGTTACGCCGATTTGCCCTTGGTACTTGCCCCCACGATCGGCGTATGAGGTCTCGCAGATCTCATCGCTTTCAAAGAAGAGAACCTGCGCCACGCCTTCGTTCGCGTAGATTTTGGCAGGCAAAGGTGTCGTATTCGAGAATTCCAGTGTCACAAATCCTTCCCATTCGGGCTCGAACGGCGTCACGTTCACGATGATCCCGCAGCGTGCATACGTGGATTTGCCGAGACAAACCGTCAGGCACGAGCGTGGAATCCGGAAGTATTCGACCGTGCGCGCGAGCGCGAAAGAGTTCGGCGGGATGATGCAGACGTCGCCCTTGAAGTCGACGAACGATTTCTCGTCGAAATTCTTCGGGTCGACAATCGTCGAATTGATGTTGGTGAAGATCTTGAATTCGTCTGCCACACGAATGTCATAACCGTAGCTGGACGTGCCATAGCTCACGATCTTGCGGCCATCTTCGGACACCCGCACCTGATCGCGCACGAACGGCTCGATCATGTTGTGCTCTTCGGCCATGCGCCGGATCCACTTGTCGGACTTGATGCTCATAGGGAATGCTACCCAACGAAAGAGGCGGCTTGGAAAGAGGCCGCCGGGCTTGAAACAGGGCGCGGCCGGAGACTCGGGATAAATGCAGAAGCACGCCGAAGCCAGCCAGACCAGACGAGAAGCGCGTATTTTACTTGATGCGCGGGATGTGCGACGCGGCTATGCCAACAGGCCAGGCCGCGCGCCGCAACGGCCTGATTTCATTGAAAGATCACTGCCGGATCACGCCGCACGCGAGTGTGGGACCGGCGCCGTGCGGCACGACGGCGTAAGAGTCGGCGGCGTCGCGATGAAGCACGATAGCGCGCGACAACACCGAGCGCACGCCGTCGAGCGACACGTCGGGCGCAACGATGAAACCCGTCGCCGTACCGTTTGCATCGGCGCGAATGCTGGCGAGGTCGCCTTCGACCTTGGAGCCGGAGTCACTGCGTTCGGACGCGGGCGCAAATACGGGACCGCCGTCGGAAGATGCGGGGATGATGCAATCGGCGCGTTCATGAATCTGCAGCGCGTGCTCGCTATTGGGCGGCATTCCCGACAGGTTGTAAGACACCTGGACGCCATCCGAGCGTTCGATGAACGTGACCGTGCCAGTCGCGGCATTGCCGCCGGTAGGCTGCAACGTGGCATCGGCACGTTTTTCGTGGTTCTGGAACAGGAGGCCGCAGCCGCCGAGCAGCATGACACTCGCCAACACGGTGACCGTGGTGCATGCAGCCGTGCTCAAACTTAGTATCAGGCTCGGGACCGGGTGACTCGCAGCAGGCAGTCTGCGCGATTCAGGCCCGTCGAATCTTTGTTTCATGCGATCCTCATGGCGACCCGCGACCACCCCGTGTGTTCACCTGGCCGCGCCAATCAAGGCGACATGATACCGCGACACGCGCCGCCAAAATCGCCCGCGTCCTCGTGTCGCCTAAGTGTTTTGCACGACGATGCTCGGGAACATCGACGTCATGTCGCGCTGGCGTTCGGCAATCGAAATAGCCACCTTGCGCGCGATCGACCGGTAAGCCTCGGCAATCTTGCTATCCGGTTCCGAGACAACCGTCGGCTGGCCCGCATCGGTCTTCTCGCGGATCGCGATATCGAGCGGCAAGTGGCCGAGCACCGGCACGCCATATTCCTTCGACATCCGCTCGCCCCCGCCTGCCCCGAAAATATGTTCTTCATGGCCGCAATTCGAGCAGATATGCGTGCTCATGTTCTCCACGATACCGAGAATCGGGATGCCCACTTTCTCGAACATCTTCAGGCCCTTCTTGGCATCGAGCAACGCAATGTCCTGCGGCGTGGTGACAATCACCGCGCCCGTGACGGGCACTTTCTGCGAGAGCGTGAGCTGGATGTCGCCGGTACCGGGCGGCATGTCGACGACCAGGTAATCAAGGTCCTTCCAGTTGGTCTGGCGCAGCAATTGTTCGAGCGCGGACGTGACCATCGGGCCACGCCATACCATCGGGTTGTCCTGTTCGATCAGGAAACCGATCGAGTTGGCCTGGATGCCATGGCCGATCATCGGGTTCATCGACGTGTTGTCGGGCGATTCCGGCCGGCCGGTGATGCCGAGCATCATGGGCAGCGACGGACCGTAGATATCCGCGTCCAGCATGCCGACCGATGCGCCTTCCGCGGCCAGCGCGAGCGCCAGGTTCACGGCGGTCGTGCTCTTGCCGACGCCGCCCTTGCCCGACGCGACCGCAATGATGTTCTTCACGTTCGGCAGCAGCTTTACGCCGCGCTGGACCGCGTGCGCGACCACTTGCGAGGTGACCGTAACCTGTACGCCGGCCACGCCCGGAACGCCGCTGACGGCGTTCGCCACAAGCGTGCGAATGGTGTCGAACTGGCTTTTCGCCGGATAACCCAGCACGATGTTCACGGTGACGTTCGCCCCGTCCACGGCCACGCTGCGGATGCTTTTCGTGTCCGCGAAAGTGCGGCTGGTATTAGGATCGATCAAACCGCCGAGTGCGGTATCGATCTGGGCGCGATCAAGACTCATCGAAACTCCAGGGGAACGCTTTTTGCTTTGGCGGATCGAATGGTCCGCACGCAAAGTATGAAATTGAAAGGAATTGTTGCACCACGTTGCGCCGCAGCACTGGGCGATGCACTATCCCACGCTGCCATGATTCGGGGACGCATCGTTATAATCGCTTGAATCCTTGGCGGTATTGTAGTGGCAGCCGTTACGACGCGCCGGAAGACCCTACGGGGGCCCTTCCAGCTGTCGATGCCGGCTTTGTCTGATTGGTATCCTGGAGAATGAACACATGAACTCGAAAATGATGACCCGCTTGACCGTAATCGCCGTCGCGGGCGCGCTCGTCGCCGGCTGCGCAACCCAACAAGGCAATAACGCCGCCGTTGGCACGGGCATTGGTGCGGCGTCCGGCGCAGCGCTTGGCGCCATCTTTGGCGGCGGCAAGGGTGCGGCCATCGGCGCGGGCGTAGGCGCAGCGGCGGGCGGCATCACCGGCTACAACTGGCAGGCCATCAAGGGCAAGCTGACCGGCGCAACTCAGGGCACGGGCACGCAGGTAACGGAACAGCCGGATGGATCGCTGAAGGTCAACATCCCGAACTCGATTTCGTTCGATACCAACAGCTACGCCATCAAGCCCGGCTTCGCGCCAGTGCTCGACCAGGTCACGCAGACGCTCACGCAGCATCCCGAGCTGATCGCGCAAGTGGTTGGACATACGGACAGCACGGGTCAGCCGGCGTACAACCAGACGCTGTCGCAGAATCGTGCACAAAGCGTGGCTTCGTATCTGGCTAGCCACGGCGTGGCTGGTCAGCGTTTGTCGGCACAAGGCATGGGCCAGACCCAGCCTATCGCCGACAACAGCACTGAAGCTGGCCGTGCGCAGAATCGTCGCGTGGAAATCTATCTCCGCGCGACTGCACAGCCGGGGCAGGTTCAGTAAGACGGTTGATTTACAGGGGGATTGGCGCGGTAGTTGGGGTCGGAGATTCAATTCGTTTCAAGGCTGAATAGAGAGCAGGCGGGGAACCCGCAGAAAACTCGCCGCCGATACGAAAATATTTGAAACTTTGCTCCAACAGTCCGTGTCTGTATTAACGGTAGGTGGCTGGCTTTGCCGCCACGTGCCATTCTCCTCTTGTCGTTGTTGCTCCGGGGCCGTTAATCCGTTAATCGCCCCGGTTTTTTTTCGTCTGGAATTTGGTGCGAGAGAGCGCTCGCCTACCCCGGCAGCCCTTGCCGCCCTTGGCCGAGTGCGAACGAAAGACGCGTGGCTGTTAGAATCGTGATTCGCTTTTTCACGCAATCACTGAATTCTTCAACCGCAGGGCCAGCGCCTCATGTCAGCACCCACCTCGTCACCATCCGTCTCCGCAGCGGCGTCAGCCACCCCAGGCCATCGCCGGATTCTTGTCACGTCCGCGCTCCCTTACGCGAACGGCCAGATTCACATTGGCCATATGGTCGAATATATCCAGACCGATATCTGGGTGCGCTCGCTGCGAATGCACGGTCACGAGGTCTACTACGTCGGCGCCGACGATACCCACGGCACCCCCATCATGCTGCGCGCCGAGCAGGAAGGCATCACGCCGAAGCAGTTGATCGAGCGCGTGGGGAAAGAGCACAAACGCGATTTCGACAGCTTCGGCATTTCCTTCGATAACTACTACTCCACCGACGCCGAAGAAAACCGCGTGCTGTGCGAATCCATCTACGGTTCACTGCAGACGGCCGGGCTAATCGAAGCGCGCGATATTGAGCAAGCCTACGATCCGGTCAAGGAAATGTTCCTGCCCGACCGCTTCATCAAGGGCGAATGCCCGAAGTGCGGCGCAAAGGATCAATACGGCGATAACTGCGAAGTCTGCGGCTCGACATATCAGCCGCTCGATCTCATCAACCCGTATTCGGTGGTGTCGGGCGCCACGCCCGTGCGGAAGACCTCGACGCACTATTTCTTCCGTCTCTCCGACCCGCGTTGCGAAGATTTCCTGCGCGGCTGGGTCAGCGGACTCGCGCAGCCCGAAGCCACGAACAAGATGCGCGAATGGCTCGGCGATAAAGGCGACGCCAAACTCGCCGACTGGGATATTTCGCGCGACTCGCCGTATTTCGGCTTCGAAATCCCCGGTGCGCCGGGCAAGTATTTCTACGTGTGGGTAGACGCGCCCGTGGGTTATTACGCCAGTTTCAAGAATCTGGCGGATGCGCGCGGCCTCGATTTCGAGGAATGGATCCGGCCGGGATCGAAGACGGAGCAGTATCACTTTATCGGCAAGGACATCCTGTATTTCCACACGCTGTTCTGGCCCGCGATGCTCGAGTTTTCCGGTCATCGCACGCCGACGAACGTGTTCGCTCACGGCTTTCTCACCGTCGATGGCGCGAAGATGTCCAAGTCGCGCGGCACGTTCATCACGGCGAAAAGCGTGATCGATACGGGCATCAACCCCGAGTGGCTGCGCTACTACTTCGCCGCGAAGCTGAACCACACGATGGAAGACATCGACCTGAATTTCGAGGATTTTCAGGCGCGCGTGAACAGCGATCTGGTCGGCAAATACGTGAATATCGCGAGCCGGGCGGCAGGGTTCCTGATCAAGCGTTTCGAAGGCCGTGTGCTGGACAGCGCGATGGATCATCCGCTGCTGCTGCAATTGCGCGCCGCTGTGCCGCAAATCTCCGCGCTTTACGAGGCGCGTGAATACGGGCGGGCGTTGCGCACGACCATGGATCTCGCCGATACCGTCAACGCGTTCGTCGATACCGCCAAGCCATGGGATCAAGCCAAGGACGAAGCCAACGCCGCCGCGCTGCATGAAACGTGCAGCGTGAGCCTGGAAGCATTCCGCTTGTTGTCGCTGGCGTTGAAGCCGGTGTTGCCGATACTGGCGGAATCGGTTGAAGGTTTCTTGGGCATCGCGCCGCTGGCCTGGGCAGATGTCTCGACGCCGCTCAGTTCTTCGCAGCCGATCAACGCATACAAGCACTTGATGACGCGCGTCGATCCGAAGCAGATTGAAGCGTTGATTGCGGCAAACAAGGAATCGGTCGCGCCGGGGCAAGCGGTTGCTGCGGCGCCCGCTCCTGCTTCTTCGTCGAAGAAGGCAGCGAAGGTGAAGGAACCCGAAGCGGAAGGCGTGATTTCCATCGACGACTTCGCCAAGGTCGATCTGCGCATCGCGAAGATCGTGAATTGCACGGCGGTCGAAGGATCGGACAAGCTGCTGCAACTGACGCTGGATATCGGCGAGGAAAATACCCGCAACGTGTTCTCCGGCATCAAGTCGGCGTACGAGCCGCAGGACCTGATCGGGAAGTTCACGGTCATGGTTGCGAACCTCGCCCCACGCAAGATGAAGTTCGGGCTGTCGGAAGGCATGGTGCTCGCCGCTTCCGCTGAGGACGAAAAAGCCGAACCGGGCTTGTATATTCTTGAGCCGCACAGCGGCGCGAAGCCAGGCATGCGCGTGAAGTAAAAGTATTTGGATGGAACAAAACGTAAAACCAAAGGCCGTATTCAACTCGCGTTGAATACGGCCTTTTTCACGTTCATGCGGTCCGCAACCTACTTACCCTCTGTCGGACCGTTCCTTCGCGACCACGAATCGAAGCGCCGCGTGTAGAGCAGATCCATGCCCTGGAACGTGCCGCCGTATGCCGATATTGACCAGAACCGCGACAGGCTCAGCGTCGCCTTGATCGCATTGCTTGCCGATTGCAGACCCTGCTCGTAACCGAGCACGAGCCGTTCATTAATTGCCTTCGACAACATCACGACTTGCGGATCGGTCAGTCCCACCTCACTCGTTCCGATAGAAAACTCGTCCAGCCCGAACGTCTGCGCAATCCGCTTACCCTGCGAACTTCCAAGCAACGCAAGCGCATTCGTCATCGCACTCTGCTGGCCGATGTTGTTGCCCTGATCCGTGCCATGCCCGAACAGCAGCCACGATAACTTCTCGTTATCCGGCACGTTCGGCTCTGAGATCAGCTTGGCAACCGGCGACTGCACGGTGCCTGTCACCTGCACGCCGGCCTCGATTTCCTGATTGCGACGCATCGCGAGAATGTTGATGCCGGGGTTCGTGACCGGTCCGTTGAACGTGAAGAAGCCGTTTTCGATGCCCAGCTTCCGCCCGAACGCCGTATAGGTGGAACCCGGCGTCACGCGCACGTTGCCGACTGCCCGCAGCGGCATGTTCGGCGCGCTCATGGCGGTGATGGTGCCAGCCAAACCAAGGTCGGCGCCCGCGCCACGGAAGCGGAATTTCTGGCCAAGATTGATATCGATATTCGCGCGCGGCGCAAACGCGCCCACGGGCTTCTGGCCGGTCTCCACAACGTGCTGGTCCTCACCCTTCACCGTCCCGTCGGGACGCTCGACCACGACATCATCGCCCAGCGACGGCGCCGATTTTTCCGGCAGATCGAAGAGCGCTTTATCGACGGTGAACTTGCCATCGATTGCCATGCCGCCCTTCAGGCCCGCGTTCGCCACCGTTGCACTGCCCGACAACTGCAATTGCCGGTCAGGCGATGCAAATAGCTCGAGTTTGTCCGCGATGATGCTGGCGGTGAGGTCTGGCTGCTGCTGATCCAGCCGCACCTTGCCGGTCGCGCGCAACGTGCCGCTGGCGCCGTGAAACTCGACCTGCTGGAAATCGACAAGATTCTCCGACAACGCAATCCGGATCACGCCGTCCTTCAACTGCACGCCTTGATCGATGACCGTGACCGACAGCTTGTCGCCGGTCAGCATGCCAGAGACCGTCGGTTTCGCGACAATCCCCGCGATGGTCAGCTTGAGCCCGACCTGACCATCGAGCAGATAGGCCGGGCCGAACAGCCCGCCGGTCGTGCGCAGCGTTGGGACGTTTGCGTCAATCGATCCGCTCAGAGGCGCTTCGTCCGCGACCGTGAGCACGCCGTCGCGCGCAACCAGGTTCGTGTGGACGTTCGCATCGATCACGCCGATCCGTGTCGCCTGCGCGTGCACCGTCGCGTTGAGCCGATTGCCGCCCGTGAAGTCCGCGCGGGCGGTTATGTCCGTGATGCCGAGCGCCGCGACGCCGCGGGCTGCGTCGATGGAAACGTCGCCCGACCGCCGCTTCAGTTGCGCGTAGCCGGTTGCGGTGGCGCCGAGCGCGAAATTCCAGTCGCCGTCGAAGACCAGATCGGTCCTCGCGGGCGGCGGTCCGCCCTCCAGTTCCTGACGAATTTCCAGCAACCGCGCCACCGAGAGATTCGTCAACTGGCCAGCCGAACTGATACGCCCGCCATCGAGCGCGAACGATTTCAAGTTGAGCACCGCGCCTTCCGCCGATAACCGCGTCGCGCCCAGCGCCACGTGATTAGGCGCGTAGCTCACGGTAAGCGGCGCGTCGAGGTTAACGTTCGGCGTGCCCTTGTTCGATAAACGCGTCACCGTGCCGTCCCAATGCGCGCCGTCGCGCGCATCGGTCAGGCGGCCGTTTGCAGACAGCGTCAGGTTGACCGGGTTGCCGCGCACCTTGCCGACAGCGGTCGCGTTGAGCGTATGGTTGGCGCGCGTGCCGTTGAGGTTTGCATCCAGGCTTTGAAGATCGACGCCGTCGGCCGCGACATCGCGCGCCTGAAGCGTAAACACCAGCGCGCCGTTCGCGCCGTCGCGCGCTTCGGCCCGGCCTTCCGCATGGCCCACGCGATTCGCGCCGAACACCACGCTGTCAGCCTGATAGTTGGCCGCCAGATTTGGATGCGCGAAAGAACCGGTGATATCGCCATCGGCCTTGACGAGTCCTGCTAGTCCGAAGCCCAGGCGCTCGAGTTGCGGTGCGTCGATACGAAAACGCAAGCGATCGCTCGGCGCACCGAAACTGCCGTTTAGATCGACGTTGTTACCCGCAACCGAAAGCGTTGCCGTGCTCGGCAGAATGCGCGTTCCCACGACCTGGATCGTGCCCGCGCCGGTGAGCGGCAGGTTGTCGTAGACGCTCTCGCCTAGCTTGAACTGGGCCTTGGTAGTCAGAGTGGGCGCGAGTACGCCCGCGGCCGACAGCGTGCCGTTCACACGGGCTTCGATAGGCCGGGATTTCGCCGCCGCCGGCTTCGGCTTTGCTGCAGAAGATCCCTTCGCCGGAGGCTTCGCGACCAGTTCGTCCGTCAGCAGCAGCGGATTGAAATCGATGAGCTTCGCCTTCAGGTCGTAGCTTGAATGAATGTCTTTTTGCAGCGCGCCGCTCAACTCTATACGGCCTTTTCCTACGCTCAGTTTTACGCCATCGAACGCGGTTTGTTTCGCGTCGAGCGTGACCTTGCCTTGCGCGCGCAACGCCGCTTTCGGATCGTTGAGATCCAGCGTGATGGTCTGCTTGTCGTTATCGAGATTAATGCCGATTGGACCGGCAAACTGCGTCGGACGGATGGTCGGCTCGATTGCGTTCAGATCAAGTTTCGCGACCTTCAAATCGAACTGGCCTGTTCCGCCCTTGAGCGTTCCACCGCCGGTGACGGTCGCGTCCTTCAGCAGCCGCACGTTCAGGTCGGAAATAATTTGCGCCGATGCATCGAGCTTCACGTTCGCGTGGGCATCGATTAACGGGAGCAGTTGCTTATCGACTGAACCGGGCTTCGCGTTCACGATCGATATCGGTCCGGTCACCACCAGCGCGTTCGGCGTAGCAGGATCGGGCTTCAGTTCCGTCCGCAACGCGAGGTCCGCGAACGGCGCGCTCGGGCTGAATGCCTGCGGATTGACGTGATCGATGGTCACCAGCGCGCGCTTGAGCGGCACGTCGCCGAACGGCGCCGCCTCAACGTGCGCCTGGCCCTTGAGTTTCAAGCCGCTGGCGTTGATATCGGCGGTGAGATTTTCCAGCGACCCCGTCAAATGCGCGGCGACCTGCACGGCTTCGCCGCTCACCTCGCCCGAATAACCGGCATCGCCCGTCAGCGGAAACGGGCGCGCGCCGCCGTCGAGTTTCAAAGCGGCCGTGATGGCGCCGAACGGCGTATCGAGACGCTGGATGCGTGCCTCGTGATGACGGCCGTCGCTATGTCCGTCGAGCGCGAGCCGCGAGAATTCGGTGGTCGTCGCGCCTTCGTGGAGGCGCAGCTTGTCGAGCGTGACATCGCTGATGGCAAGCTGGAGCGGCAAGCGTAAATCCTTCGGCAACTCGGTCTTGCTGGTGTCTTTCGGCGAGGGCGCAATGCGTGCATCGACCGTCCCGACATGCAAGTAACCGATAGAAAAACGCAACGGCGCGCGCGTTAGTTCCCACTTGCCGGAAACCTCGTCCACGGCAATGTCCGTCCCATTGCCGTCCAGACTCTTCCAGTGCACATTGCGCAAGCGCAGGCCCGTCGCTATTGCGCCGCCGTCGAGCGTGCCGCTCAGCCGGCCGCCGAGCAGCGACGTCGCCGCCTGCCACACGTAGCGCGTCCCGCGCTCACTGTTCACGGCGTACAGGATCATCGCGACACCGAGCGCGAAGCACAGCACAAGCACCAGCACAATGCCGCCGAGCCATTTCGCCAGGCGCCGCCAGCCGCCGCGACGCGGCTTCGGAGCCGTCGTTCCGTTTTCAGACGCGCCGTTCCCCCGGTCCTCGGAGGGGTCCGGTCGGTCTGCGGAAGATTGGCCGTTCTGGTCGCTCATGCTTGAAGGAACAATCGAAAAAATCCAGGCAAATTCATCAAAAGGCGATTCCGAGCGTCAGATACGGGCGGATGTCCCGGTTCTTGAAGCCATACGCGATATCCACGTTCACCGGCCCGACCGGACTGCGCCAGCGCACGCCCACGCCCGCGCCCGGCTCGAACACGCGCTCCTTCCAGGTGTCGGCGGCGGTGCCTATATCGAAGAACACCGCACCGCCCCAATCGTGTGAAAACCAATGCTGGTACTCCGAGCTGCCGGTCATCAGGTACTTGGTCGGCAAGACGGAGCCATCGACGTCATTACCAATGCTCTGATACCCATAACCGCGCACCGAATTCGCGCCGCCGGCCCGGAACAGCAGCGACGCGGGCACGCCATTCGAGCTGCCCGACGTGAACACCCCGCCGAACTCCGCGCGGAACACGAACAGGTCGCTCTTGCCGAGCGGCAGGTATTGCAGCAGGTTGGTGTAAATGCGGCCAAAGGTTTGATCGGTGAGAATGCCCTTCACCGCGAAGTCCGCTTCCGCCCGGATCAGGTTGCCCGAGCGCGGAAACAGCGGATCGTCCACGTTGCGTCGCACCCATTGCCACGTTGGCACGAGCGCACGCGCGGTCGAGGGCGGCGCGCCATTCTGCGTCAGCCGGTCGTCATAGAACAGCAGCGCAAACGTGGTGTCGATGTTCTGCAGCGAGCGGGTGCGCTGCACGCCCACGCGCGCGCTGTAAATGCGCGTGTCGGATACATTCGTGTTCGTGTACGAAGCCAGCACGCTGTTCACCCACGTGCGGCCGTCCGGTGGCATCGCGAGCTGGACCTGGCCGTATTGCTGGGTCTGGTCCAGGCGGCCGGAGATGGTGAACGGATACGCCTTGCCGAAGGTATCGAGGTAACTGTAAGCGCCCTGGATGTGCGGACCGGTATCTGTCGCGTAACCCACGCCGTAGCGCACGCTGTTGTACGGATACTCGCTGACCTTCAGGTGCATCGGCGTTTCGTTCGGCTTGTTGACGTCGTTATCCGCGTCGATAGCCACTGACGCGTAATACGGCGTGTTCTGTAACTGCCGCTGCAACTCGTTCACGCGCGCGACGTCGTAGGTATCGCCGGGATGAATCCGGTTCACATTGTGAATGATCTTTTCCGGATAACGCCGGACGCCGCTGATGTCGAGTTGGCCGAAGGTGAAGGTCGGGCCGCTATCGAATGTCACCGACAAATCCGCTATGTGCGTCCGCGGATTCACCCGCGCCTTCGATTGCGAGATTTTCGCGCCGAGATACCGGCGTGCCTGCAGCGCTTTGAGCGCGGCATTCTTCGCGTCGTCCCACGCGTTTTGGGAGAACGGATCGCCTTCTTTCACCGAAAACGCGAGCCGCGCGGCATTTTCCTGCGCGGGGTCTTCAGTCGTGATTGCACCCTTGAACGTCAGCGAAACGGAAGCGATCTTGGTCTGCGGACCGGGATCGACGCTGATCGTGATGGATTTTTTATCGCCGTCATGTTTCACGTCGGTTCGCACGATTGGCGAGAAATAACCATCGGTCGCGACCAGATCGCGGACTTCCTGCGGCGTCGCCGTGACCAGGAAGTCGAATTGTTCGTCGCTGATGTCGTCACGCTTCTTGAAACGCGACAAATCCAGATGGTCTTTCAACAACGACCGGACGCTGCGCGGCGCGTCGATATCGACATCGTATTTCGCGTGCGCGGGCTGGGCGACGGCAAATAATGCCAGCGCATGGAGCGACCAGACGACACGGCGCACGAGTGAACACCACCACGCACGGGAAGGCGCCTTCGACGACGCGATGACCGGCGGCTTCAGCCGCCGGTCATCGGCTTGCCCGCGCTTGAAGCGCAGCGGATCAAACAGGCGCCCCGCCAAACGTGACCTCCGGGGTTGAATTAATGGGACTGCGTGGTGAGACGGGACAGCCGGCGTTCGCTGACGAATCGATGCCAGCTCGATGCCGGCGCGGTGTTGCGCACACGCCGAGCGCCATTCCAGCAGGCGCTATTTCACCACATCGGCGCGGCCGGCTGTCCCAAAAGGCGACAGGTTGGACGATCGGACAGCATTCGGCCCAATCGCCGCCCCGTTTAATCCCACCGCTTCTGAAAATGGCAGAGGTGCGCCTTGGACGGCTCCGTGCAGAGCTTGTTCCGCCCTGCTTCAAAAATTGACATCGTTGTGCCATTGGATATCGTTGCCGGCATGGTCGCGCCAATAGCCCGATAGGCCGATGTCTCCGGTTATCCGCTCCGCTGCCTGACGCTTGCGGTAAAATCGTGATGAATCACGGCGGGAACTCATGGCAGCATTTGCCTGGAGACTCCGCCGCGCCCGTTTTCGAATCGCTCTGAGCCAACGGAAGTCGAATCATGTACCTGTCGGACATCACCCAGTTCATCAATCAGATGAAAGAGCAGAAACCGTCGCTCGAAGCAGAGCAGCGCAAGGGCCGTGCGCTGCTGTGGGACAAGCAGCCTATCGACCTCGACGAGCGCTCGGAAATCAAGACATCGCGAGTCGAACAAACGCCCTACGTTTATTACCAGAACTTCTGAACGTGAGTGCCGCCCGCGAGGCGCCGCAAGCTCCGGAGCGTTCGGGACACCCCGGGCATCCGGGCAAGGATGATCGCGCCGCGGCGCTAGCCGCGCCCGCGACCGACTCCACGCCGAACACCATTGACGGCGTGGCGTTTGCGCATTTGTACGGCGAACCGCTCTGGAAGCTGCCGACCGACCTGTATATCCCGCCGGACGCGCTCGAGATTTTCCTCGAAGCGTTCGAAGGTCCGCTCGACTTGCTGCTGTACCTGATCCGCAAGCAAAATTTCAACGTCCTCGACATCCCGATGGCCGACGTGACCCGCCAGTACCTGGGCTACGTCGACCAGATTCGCGAATCCAACCTGGAGCTCGCGGCGGAATACCTGTTGATGGCGGCCATGCTGATCGAGATCAAGTCGCGCATGCTCCTGCCGGTGAAAAAGGCGGATACGGGCGAGGACGCGGAAGATCCGCGCGCCGAACTCGTGCGGCGCTTGCTGGAATACGAGCAGATGAAGCTCGCCGCGCAGCGCCTGGATCACCTGCCGCAACTGGGCCGCGACTTCCTGCGGGCAGAGGTGTACGTCGAGCAGAGTTCGGCGCAACGCTTTCCGGACGTCGATGCAAATGACCTGCGCGCCGCCTGGGCCGACGTCATCAAGCGCGCCCGGCTGGTCGAGCATCACAAGATCTCGCGCGAGGAATTGTCGGTGCGCGAGCACATGAGCACAATCCTGCGACGCCTGCAGAATGCCCGCTTCATGGAATTCGGCGACCTCTTCGACGCGTCGCGTGGTGTTCCCGTCGTGGTGGTGAATTTCATCGCGATGCTGGAACTGTCGCGTGAAGCGCTGATTGAAATCACTCAGGCCGAGCCGTATGCGCCCATCTACGTGAGACTCGCGTATTCGCCGGCTTAAAGTTCCGTGGCGCGGCCTTCCGTGGCCGTTGGCAGCGCAAGAGCGCCGCCGCGCCCTTCCCCTTTCTTTCGCCTTGGAGCAGCGTTTTCAAGCTGCCCGCCAGGAGACACCCGCTAGATGAAAGTCATCAGCTCGATCCATGAACTGCGCGACCAGTTGCGCGGCCAGAACCGAACCGCCTTTGTGCCGACCATGGGTAATCTGCACGAGGGCCACTTGTCGCTCATGCGGCTCGCGCGCCAGCATGGCGATCCGGTGGTTGCCAGCATTTTCGTGAACCGGCTGCAGTTCGGGCCGAACGAAGACTTCGATAAATACCCGCGCACGCTGCAGGACGACATCGAAAAGCTGCAGTCCGAGAACGTGTACGTGCTGTTCGCGCCGACCGAAGCCGATCTTTATCCAGAGCCGCAGCAGTATCGCGTTCATCCGCCGACCAATCTGGGCGACATCCTGGAGGGCGAATTCCGCCCGGGTTTCTTCCAGGGCGTGTGTACCGTCGTGATGAAGCTGATGTCATGCGTGCAGCCGCGCGTGGCTGTCTTCGGCAAGAAGGATTATCAGCAGTTGATGATCGTGCGGCAGATGTGCCACCAGTTTGCATTGCCTACGGAAATCATCGCGGCTGAAACCGTGCGCGACGCCGACGGCCTGGCGCTCAGCTCGCGCAATCGCTTCCTGCAAGCAGCCGAGCGCGCCGAGGCGCCCATCCTCGCAAAAACGCTGAATCGCGTACGCGACGCGGTATTGGCGGGCAATCGCGACTTTGCATCGATAGAAAAAGAAGCCGTGGAATCGCTCGCACAGCGTGGCTGGCAGCCTGATTACATCGCGGTGAGAAGGCGTGTGGATCTGCTCCCGCCCGGCCCGGCCGATACCGCGACCCCGCTCGTCGTGCTCGCCGCCGCCAAGCTGGGCACGACGCGCTTGATCGATAACCTGGAAATTTGAACGAAGTTTGAGAGAGAAACGGATGCAGCGAACGCTTTTGAAATCGAAGATTCACCGCGCCACGGTGACGCATTGCGAATTGCACTACGAAGGCTCGTGCGCCATCGACGAGGATTTGCTGGAGGCCGCGAACCTGGTAGAAAACGAGCAAATCGACATCTGGAACGTGAACAACGGCGAGCGCCTCACGACCTACGCTATCAAAGGCGAGCGCGGCAGCGGGATGATTTCGCTGAATGGATCGGCCGCACGACGGGCGCAACTGGGCGACCTGGTGATCATTGCCGCGTTCGCGCTGGTCGATGAGGCGGAACTAAAGGCAGGCTGGAAGCCGGATCTCGTGTTCGTCGATGAAAAGAACCGCATCAAGGGAAACCGCGATCACGTGCCCACGCAGAACTGGACCTGAATCGGGCACGGCGCAAGACAAGACGCAAAAACGCCGGTTGGCTGTCACAGTCAACCGGCGTTTTTTTACAGGCGTCGGGGTCGCCACCATCAACTTCTACTTCTTCGACGCCCACTCAATAATCGGCTGCCATTGCTCGATATCCTTCTCCACCCGGCTTTTGGCGACGTCCCAGATGGTCAGCCCGTGCGCCGCGACCTGCACATAGTTCTGCGTATCGCGGATAAAACCCAGCACCGGCAGGTCAAGCCCTTCCACGAACCGATGCAACTGATCCGCTGATTTCGTCCGCGCGTCCACCCGCATACCCACCACGCCGACTTCGATGGTCCCCTTGCGTATGGCCTTCTCTTTCTGCAGCCGTTCGAGGAATTCCTGCGTGGCGAGGATATCGAACATGGATGGCTGCAACGGCACGATCACCTTGTCCGCCAGTTCCAGCGCCAGCGCGAGACGGGTGCCGTGAATCCCGGCAGGCGTGTCGATAATCGCCTTCTCCAACCCTTTGGGCGGCTTCGACGGCGCGTCCACGTTTGTCTTCCACTCTTCTATCTTCGGCAGCGTGTCCGGGCGCAAGCCCAGCCAGCCGTGGGCTGACTGCTGCTTGTCCAGGTCCGCGAGCGCGACCCATTCGCCGTTCGCCGCAAAATAACCAGCCAGATTCGTGGACAGCGTGCTCTTGCCCACGCCGCCCTTCGGATTCGCCACCACGATCACCGTCATAGGTTCAATCCACGCGTTGTCGGCCGCGCCCGACGCCGGACAATCCCGGCATGCTGTAAGCGCTGCATTAAGTGAAAAGTTCGAGCCGTTGATACTATCGGATTTGCCAATTTCAATCCATGCGCGTCAACAACGCCGCTTAACTTCAAGGACTCCGCAACATGGCCGCACTGCGCCCCGACATCACCCTTGACTCTTTGCGCGAACGCCAGCGCGGTTGCCTGCCGGATCTGCTCGGCGTGGAAGTGGTATCGCTGGAAAGCGGCACGCTCACCGGCAAACTGACCGTTCGCCCAGAATTGCTTGCGCCGAACGGGTTCCTGCACGCAGCGACGGTGATCGGGCTCGCCGATACCTGCTGCGGCTACGCCTGCATCGCCCATTTGCCCGAGGGCGCGAAGAATTTTACAACCGTCGAACTGAAGAGCAATCACGTGGGGACAGCGCGCGACGGCGTCATCACGGCAAAGGCGACAGCCGTTCACCTGGGCCGCAGCACGCATGTGTGGGACGCGATCGTGACGAACGGCGAGGGCAAGACCATCGCGTTATTTCGATGCACGCAGATGATCTTGTATTGACCTGGCGCCGCGGCAAGCGAGATCGCGCGCGTCGTTCAGGCGAACATCGCGCCGATCGCGTCAAGATCCAGCGATTGACCGAGCGTATCGGCCAGACGGTCAAGCGATGCCTCTCGCAGCGCCGGGTAGTCGAGCGCCTCGGCATTGCGCAGTCCCGCCCATGCGAGCAGCGCCGCGCAGGCTTCGGGCGTGTCGAAGATGCCGTGCAGATAAGTTGCGGCGATCTGGTTATCGGCGGAAATCGCGCCGTCCGGACGCTCGCCGTCGAGCATGACGGCAGGCCGGGCGAGCGCGGCGCCCGTCGTGCGGCCCATATGGATCTCGTAGCCTCTCACGGGCGCTGGAGTAGCGCCAGCGCTTAAGGTCAACCGGCCCGTAACGTTGTCCAGCAGCTTGTCCGCCGTCAGCGTGGTGTCGAGTTCCAGCAAGCCCAGCCCGTTCGCTCGGCCTGCTGGTCCTTCGAACCCCTGCGGATCATCCACCGTGCGACCCAGCATCTGCATGCCGCCGCAGATGCCCAAGACCTTGCCGCCGTATCGAAGATGCCGCTCGATCGCGCGATCCCAGCCGTTTTCACGCAGCCACGCCAGGTCACGCTGCACGCTTTTTGACCCCGGCAGCACGATCAGATCAGCCGATGGCGGCGCTGTCCCCGCACGAACGTAGGAGAAATCGACCTGCGGGTGCGCGCGTAAGGCGTCGAAGTCCGTGTGATTGCTGATGCGCGGCAACGCGGGCACGATCACCTTCAACACTTCGCCGCCGGCATCGCCCCGCGTGCGCAACTGGCTCGGCAACATGTCTTCTGCATCCAGCGTCAGGCCGTGCAGATAGGGCACCACGCCCAGCACCGGCTTGCCGGTCTGCATTTCAAGCCAGTCGAGACCAGGCTGCAACAGGCTGATATCGCCACGAAAACGATTGATGACAAAGCCGCGAATCCGCGCCCTTTCCGTCTCCGATAAACACGCGAGCGTCCCCAGCAAATGCGCGAACACGCCGCCACGGTCGATATCCGCCACCAGCACCACCGGGCAATCCACGCGCTCGGCAAACCCCATGTTGGCGATATCGCGGTCTCGCAAGTTCACCTCGGCCGGGCTTCCCGCGCCTTCCACGATGATCGCGTCAAAACGCTGCTGAAGCCGGGCGTACGAGGCGAGAACGGCATCGAAGGCGATGGTTTTGTACTCGTGATACGCCCGGGCATCCAGATTGGCGTGCGCGTGGCCGTGGATGATCACCTGAGCGCCGCGATCGCTGGTCGGCTTGAGCAGCACGGGATTGAAGTCGATTTCCGCATCGACGCCCGCCGCGATCGCCTGCAGCGCCTGAGCGCGGCCAATCTCCCCGCCGTCCACGGTCACCGCGCTGTTCAGCGCCATGTTCTGCGGCTTGAACGGCGCGACCCGCATGCCGCCGCGCCGCGCGAGCCGGCACAGGCCCGCGACCAGCGTGCTCTTGCCGGCATCGGAGGTCGTGCCCTGGATCATCAGCGTGCCGCGCGGCGCGAATTGCATGGGGGTGTCCGTCGTCATCGGATTCATTGGTTCTGCGGGAAGCCGCTATGGTAGCGCCGGCCGGTACAATATTGCGATGACTTCACCCGACCTTACTTTCATTCTCGGCGGCGCGCGCTCGGGCAAGAGCGCTTACGCCGAACGGCTCGCCGCCGACAGCGGTTTGCCCGTTACCTACGTGGCAACGGCGCGGATTGGCGATGCCGAATTTGCCGCGCGCGTGGAACAGCATCGCGAACGCCGGCCGGCGCATTGGGCGCTGGTCGAAGCGCCGCTCGATCTGGGCGGCGTGTTGCGCGAATTGGATCGCGAAGGTCATGTGGTGCTGATCGACTGCCTGACGTTGTGGCTCGCCAATCTATTGTTCCCAGCCGACGGAAGCACGCCCGACGGGCCGCCGCTGCAAACGTTCAGCGACTTCGACGCGACGCTATCGCAACTGCGCGGCAAGGTGATCGTGGTGAGCAACGAGATCGGCCTGGGCGTGGTGCCCATGGGGTCGGTGACGCGCCTTTACGTCGATGAACTCGGCCGGCTCAACCAGCGCGTCGCCGCCGCGAGCACGCACGTGACCATGATGGTCGCCGGCCTGCCGCTCGTGCTCAAAGGCTGACATGCTGCTGCTCTCCTTCTACGTCACGGCGATGCTCGCCATTGCCGGCGTCGTGATCGACCGGATCTTCGGCGAACCGGCTACGCGGCATCCGCTGGTTGCGTTCGGGCGGCTTGCTACGCGCATCGAAGCAAAGATGAATACGGGTTTCCGGGCACGGCCGGCGGGCATTCTCGCGTGGTTGCTGGCCGTCGTGCCGCCGGTGCTGGTGAGCTGGATTCTCGTGAGCGCGCTGCCGTTCGCCGCCGCGTGCGCCGTGCATGTCGCGCTGCTGTGGTTCTCGCTCGGCGCGAAGAGCTTGCGCGATCACATCGCGCCCATCGCCCGCGCGCTCGGGCTTGGCGACTTGGCCGCCGCGCGAAAGCTGACGGCGCGGATCGTCTCGCGCGACACCACGAACGCCGATGAAGCCGCGCTGTCCCGCGCCGCCGTGGAATCGGCGCTGGAGAACGGCAACGATGCCATCTTCGGCGCGCTGTTCTGGTTCGTGATCGCAGGCGGACCGGGCGCGCTGATGTTCCGCCTTGCCAACACGCTCGACGCGATGTGGGGTTATCGGACGCCGCGTTACTTGCGTTTCGGTTGGGCCGCCGCCCGTTTCGACGATGTCCTCAACTTCGTGCCCGCGCGGCTCACGGCGGCGAGCTATGCCCTGATGGGCGACACCCGCACGGCGTGGCGCTGCTGGCGCACGCAAGCGCCGCTGTGGGACAGCCCGAACGCGGGGCCGGTGATGGCGGCCGGCGCGGGGAGCCTGAACGTGCTGCTCGGCGGTCCGGCGATCTACCACGGCACGCTGGAAACGCGGCCCGTGCTCGGTTTCGGCATGACCGCCGCGCCAGTGCATGTGGTGGCGGCGCTTCGGCTGGTTGAACGCACGACGCTGCTCTGGCTCGCGATACTTCTAGTGCTGGCTTTCACGGGCGTGGGGGTCCATGGCTGAACCTATCCGGCATGGCGGGAATCTACGGGAAGCTGCGCATCGGTACGACATTGCGCTGGGCGACTGGCTGGATTTATCGACGGGGATTAATCCGCGTGCGTATCCGGTTCCGCCTGTGCCAATGGACGCATGGCGCCGTTTGCCCGAAGACGGCGACGGTCTCGCCGAGCTTGCCGCGCGCCACTACGGCGCACCGGCGGCGCTGCCGGTTGCGGGTAGCCAAGCTGCGATTCGTGCGTTGCCGGGCTTGTTCCAGCCTGGCGTTGCGGCGGTCGCGCCGTTGACTTATAGCGAATACGCGCCTGCGTTCGAACGCGCCGGGCATCGAATCGTCGGCCTTGACGCCGCATCATCAAAGCTGAACGACGATATCGATTATGTGATCGTTGCGAATCCTAACAATCCTGCGACCGACCTGATTGCCCGCGATGTTCTGCTTCATTGGCACAAGCAATTGGCGGCGCGCGGCGGCACGCTGATCGTTGACGAAGCATTCGCCGATGCCTACGGTGATGCGGCCACGTCGTTGGCATCGGAGAGTGGGCGGGAGGGGCTGGTCGTGCTGCGTTCAGTCGGCAAGTTTTATGGATTGGCCGGGATTCGCGCGGGGTTTGTCCTCGCGGCGGCCCCCTTGCGCGATGCGCTTTCAGAAACCCTCGGTGCGTGGACAGTAAGCGGTCCGGCGCGACACGCGGTGCAGGCCGCGTTCGCTGATCTTTCATGGCAAGCGGAGACTCGCTCTACGCTGGCTCGCGATAGCGCAAGGCTGGCAGCGTTAGTCCGCAATCAAGGTTTCGATTGTCACGCGACGCCGCTTTTTGTTTGGTTCGAGACCGATCAAGCGGCGGCGTTGCAGCACGCTTTGGCCACGCGCGGAATCTGGACGCGGCTCTTCGAGCGTGGCGCGCTGCCGAGTTTGCGAATCGGGTTGACGGGATCTCAAGAGGAATGGGCGAGGTTTGAAGAGGCGTTTATGGATTCCGTTGCAACGATCCGCTGAGCGATTGAATGACGCATCCAAACCAACCCACCTCAATGACTTTGCGCCACTTCCTCACGCTGACCTTTACCGCTGCTGCGATATTTGCATCGGCCCAAGCAAAAGCCGAAGCTCTCACTGTCACCGACGACTCCGGCGCCACCGTCACCCTCACCGCCCCCGCACAGCGCATCGTGAGCCTTGCACCGCACGTCACCGAACTCCTGTTCGCGGCAGGCGGCGGCGCGCGCGTAGTCGGTGCGGTCAGCTATAGCGACTATCCTCCGCAAGCCAAAACCATCCCGCGTGTCGGTGATAACAAATCGCTCGATCTCGAACGCATCGTCGCGATGAAGGCCGACCTGATCGTCGTCTGGCGTCACGGCAACGCAATGCGCCAGATCGACAGATTGCGCGAACTGCATGTGCCGCTGTTTTTCAGCGAGCCGCACAAGCTCGACGATATCCCCGTCACCATCGATAAACTCGGCGTTCTGCTGGGGACATCGGCGGAGGCGAATAAGGCGTCGAACGCGTTCCGCGACAACATCGCCGGCTTGCGGACGCGTTACGCAAATCGCCCGCCGGTGAGCGTGTTTTATCAGGTCTGGGACGACCCGCTGATGACGCTCAACGGGACGCACATCATTAGTGAAGTGATCGATTTATGCGGCGGCCACAACGTGTTCAACGATCTTAAACCGCTGGTGCCGACCATCTCGACTGAAGCCGTGCTGGCAGCTAATCCCGAAGCGATCGTGACGGCCACGCCGGGCGCGACAAGCTCGGAACATGCGTTGCCGTCGCTGGATGCGTGGCGCAAATGGCCATCGATCAAAGCCGTCGCGCGCAACAATTTGTTCGGTATCGATGGCGACCTGATCAACCGGCCGACACCGCGTCTCGCGCTCGGCGCGACTGCGTTATGCGAAGACCTCGAAGTCGCCAGAACACGACGCCCGAAGTGACGCGTCAGGCGTTCCAGCGCACCAGCAGCCATTCATTGCGCACGCGTTTCAACCAGACGATCGCACCGAAATCCAGCGGCCATTGAATCGCGTTCGCGCGCGGGACGCCGAGTAGATGGCCAGTTAGTACACGTATGACGCCGGCATGCGTTACGGCGTGAATTGGGGCGGTGGAATCGGCACAACAAACGGAATCGAACCAGGCAATCACCCGCGCGGCGAACTGCAAGACGCTCTCGCCGCCATGCTCGCGCGCGTGTTCAAGATCCGCTGCCCAGGCATCGAGCATGGCCCGATCGAGGCCGTCCCAGCGCTGCCCTTCCCAAGCGCCGAAATCGAGTTCCTGCAAACGTGGATCGGCTTGAATGGGACTGAGCGCTTCGGCAAGCAAGCGGCATCGGCTTAATGGACTTGTGTGCCAAAAGCCTTCAACCGCAGGCACTTTCAGCAGCGCCAACTTGTCACTGAGCACGCGCGCGGAAACGGCCGCATCAGCTAGAAGCGGGACATCGGTGCGGCCATAACAAATCCCGGTGTCGATACCAACAGCAGGATGGCGAATCAGGACGAGATCCATCCGAGTCCAATGAGGTAGATAGCGAGTTCAAAGATCTGCTGCGCAAAGCCGAGGCAATCGCCGGTATAACCGCCGATGCGCTTGACGAAGTAACGTCCCATGGCAAAACGCAGCACACCAAGCGCCACGATCATCACGCATCCAAGCCGCCAGTCAGGCCAGAAAAGCCAAGGCAATCCGAATAAAGCGGCTAACAGGAACGCGCTCGCGCTCATCTTCTGCGCGACCGGTTTTGCCTTGCCTTCGGCGCGTACATAGTCGAGGGTGCAGAGATAGCTGATCGCAAACGTGCGGCTTGCCGCATGCGCCGCGACGATCATCCATGCGGTGCGCAGCGGCAACATCGTGGCCAATGTCTGCCACTTCAGCGCCAGCGCGACGATCAACGCAATCGCGCCGAATGCGCCTATCCGCGAGTCGTGCATGATGCGCAACACGTCCTCGCGCGTGTAGGCGCCGCCGAAGGCATCGGCGCTATCGGCGAGGCCATCTTCGTGAAACGCGCCGGTGACCAGCAGCGTTGCCGCCATCGACAACAACACGGCCACTCCCGCCGGAAACACCTGAATCGCAGCGAGATAAACGATCGCGCCAAGGCCGCCGACCAGCGCGCCGATCAAGGGAAAATAGCGAGCCGCCGCGTTCAGATAATGCGCTTCGAAACCGACCCAACGCGGTACCGGCACGCGGGTGAAATATCCGAGCGCCGTGAAGAAATAGCGGAGTTCCCGCGATGGCCGGTTCATGACGGAATCACACGGCCTTGTCGGAGACACCAGCCGATTCGAAGCTCGCCATTTCGTTGATGAACGCCACGGCCGCGCGCAACAAAGGCAATGCAAGCGCGGCGCCCGTGCCTTCGCCGAGACGAAGCCCAAGTTGCAACAAAGGCGCAGCGTTGAAATGCTCCAGCATGCGCCGGTGCCCCATCTCATCCGATGCATGCGCAAACACGCAGTAGTCGAGCACGGCGGGGCTTAGCGCATGAGCCACAAGCAATGCCGACGTCACGATAAAACCATCGACGAGAATCGTCATGCGCGCTTCAGCCGCCGCGAGGAATGCGCCCACGATCATCGCGATTTCAAAGCCGCCGAAAGTGGCCAGCGTATCGAGCGGATCGGTCGATGCCGCGTGTTTCTCCAAAGCCGCAGCAAGCACATCGCGCTTGTGCTTCAGGCCGGCGTCGTCGAGGCCGGTGCCGCGACCCACGCAGGCATCGATCTCGACGTTGCAGATCCGGCTCATCAAACACGCTGCAGCCGAAGTATTCGCGATCCCCATCTCGCCGAAGCCGATCACATTGGTCCCGAGCGCCGCGTGAAAACGCACGCGCGCGGCGCCGTGCTCGATGGCTTGCAACACTTCGTCGCGCGTCATCGCCGGTTCGTGTGCGAAGTTGCGCGTACCGCCACGCCGGATCGCTGCATCGACGAAACCAGCCGCTGGTGGCGACGCACTCGCCACCCCCGCATCCACCACTTCGAGCGTCATGCCCGCCGCCTTCGACAACGTATTGATCGCCGCCCCGCCCGCGATGAAATTCGCGACCATCTGCACGGTGACTTCCTGCGGGAACGGACTCACGCCTTCTGCCGCGATGCCGTGATCGCCAGCAAAAACAATGATTGCCGGACGCTCGATACGCGGCTTCAAAGTCCGCTGGATCAGCCCGATTTGCAACCCAAGCGATTCGAGCCGCCCAAGACTGCCGGGCGGTTTTGTCTTTGTATCGATGACATGTTGCAGCTCGGCCGCCATCGATCGATCGAGCGGTTCAGGACGGGGAAGTGTGTCGTTCATAGTCATGTTCAGGGTTGCCTTTGACGCATCACGGGCACGAGCGCCTCGTGACCGTCCTGCTGGATGAGAGTAAGCGGATAACCGAATGCGGCGCCAGCACGCTCGGGCGTGAGGACATCGCGGACGGGCCCGGCATGCGCGTGGCCGGCGCCATCGAGCAGCAAAGCGTGCGTGGCGAAACGCCGGGCAAGGTTCAGATCGTGACACGAGAAAATCACGCTGCGTTGTTTCGAGCGGACCCATCGGCTCAACGCTTCAAGGCAATCGATCTGGTGATGCAGGTCGAGATGCGCAAGCGGTTCATCGAGCAATAAAAGCGGTGCGTCCTGGCACAAGGTTGCCGCGAGCGCCACGCGCTGGCGTTCGCCGCCGGAGAGCGAGAGGACATCGCGTGAAGCGAAATCAGCGAGGCCGAGCGTATCGAGCGCCGCGTGCGCAGCCGCACGGTCTGCATCGGTTTCCCAGCCCCAGCCGGTGAGATGCGGAAAGCGGTTGAGCATGACGGTGCCCAGAACGGTGGCGCTGAATGCATCGTGCGTAGCTTGCGGCATCAACGCGCGGCGGCGGGCGAGTTCGCTCGCGCCCCACGCGGTCAACGCGCGTCCATCGAGTGAAATCGCATGCGATGCCGCCTTCGATACCCCCGCCATCGCCGCAATCAAGGTCGTCTTGCCCGCACCGTTCGGACCGGCGATGCACCACAGTTCGCCGGGCGCGAACGTCAGCGTGAGATCCTGGATCAACACACGTTTGCCTGCACGCAGCGTAAGTTGGCTGAGCTGAAGTCCATTCATCGCGCGCGCCTGAGGAGCATGCACAAGAACACCGGCACGCCGATCAGCGCGGTAATGACGCCCACCGGCAACTGCGCCGGCGCGATCACCGTCCGCGCGATCAGGTCCGCTCCCATCACGGCCAGCCCGCCAGCAAGCGCCGATGCAGGCAGCAGCATGCGTTGATCGTTGCCGAACGCGAGCCGCAACGCATGCGGCACCACGAGGCCGATAAAACCAATGGTCCCGGCCGTCGTCACCGCCGCGGCGGCCGCCAGCGACGCCACCAGATACACGCGCAATCTCAACTGCACGACCCGCACGCCCAGCGCTTCGGCCGCGACATCGCCACGTAGCAAGACGTTGAGCTGCGGCGCGACCGGCACGATCGCGACCAACGCGATCACGAGCGCGATCAACGCGGTCCACGGCATCGCGACGCCGTTCAGGTCGCCGGTCAGCCAGAACACCATGCCGCGCAAGCGATTCTCGGGCGCAACCGCGAGCATGAGCGTGATCAACGCGCCCCACCCCGCCGCGATCACCGCGCCGGTCAACAGCAATCTAGGCGATGTGTCCTGCGGTTCGCCGCGCCACAACTCGCGCCGGGCGAGGCCGAGTACAAGCAGTATCGATAAGAACGCGCCTGTGAACGCGGCAACATCGACGCTCCACCACGAGAAGGAGAACAACATCGCGGCGAGCGCGAACGCGGCTGCGCCGCCCGATACGCCAAGCACATACGGTTCAGCCAGCGGATTGCGCAGCAGGACCTGTAGCAGCGCGCCGGCCATGCCAAGCAAGGCACCCGCCGCAAAGCCGCCGAGCGCGCGCGGCAAGCGCAGGCTGAGCACGATTTCATCGATCACGTCAGTCGACCGGGACGCAAGTGCCTGCATCACGCGCAGTGGCGAGACGGCGATACTGCCCAGCGCCAGCGACGCCACGAATACAACGAGCGCGGCCAGACCCAGCACGGTCCAGACCATGAAAGCGCGCTGGGCGTTCATGCGCTTAACGTTCACAGATGGTGTCGTCCGAACGAAAACGCGGCGCCGGAACGCGGCAGGTTGTACGGGTGCGCAAACTGATGATCCTTGATGAAGAGTTCGTCCAAATAGAAGATAAGCGCATTAACCCACGGAATGGCAAACCCACGAGACAATCGAACGATTGCTGCTGAACGGATGGTACAGATCGTGGGAGATTGAAGCACGATGGATAACCGCAGCCGTTCCTGTTGAAGACCTGCGCCGCCCCGCCAACCAGATTCGATCTAACCAGCGCCGGCACTCCTACATAAACATAAGCAAGTGTCCGCTGCGGCCGTTGCGCTGCATCACATCCCGCGGATTGTCGGCCTCATGCCATCGATCCCACATCAGCCTGCTCCTCGCTCAAGGACAGCATTGAACTCACGGAGGTCATTTTTCGAGTGGTGAAATCGGTCGGGCAACGCACACTCGGACCGGCTTGCAACTTGCGTTGTAGTCGCTTACCGTTGCGGGGGCAGCGAAGATTGGCTCGTCTGTTCCCTGTCTTTTCCTTGTCTTTTCCCTGTTTCCCGCTTCACTGCGCGTAGGCAGACCCCTGCGAGCACCGGGGTGGCGGGAGTGTAAAAGCGGCACAATGGCCCGTCAAGAAAGCAGCACAACGCAGGCGTAAAGACTGTCCTTGCCGTGGTTCGATTATTCGATTTACCCCTGTTTTCATAGGCTCCCGCGCGATATTCCGACAAACGCTCGCACGCCTGAATGAATAGGAAATTGACTCCCTGTAAAACGTTTCCCCTTACAAATAAAGGGCCGCGCCCATGCTTTGAAGACTGATTGCTGTTACGTCTGGAAACGAACCAATTTTCTGAAGCGCCTGAGAAGCGCGCTAAAATGCGAGGTCTTAAGAGGACGCAGCACATGCTCAACGAACTCGAATCACTGTCACAGAATATCGGCCGGCTGATCAAGATCAGCGAACGCCATCATCAAGCTCAGAACGCGCTGGCCCAGCAACTCGAACAGTTGCGCGCCGACCATGCCAACACGCAGGGCGAACTTGCGGCCGTGCGCGAAGAACGCGACGCACTGATCGCGGAGCGTGACTCGCTGTCGGCGAAGATCGACGACGCACAGATTCGCCTCAACGCGATTCTCGAGAAATTACCGCGTACGAAAGCTGCACCTGAGCCGGATAACCAGCTTGCCCTTTTGCCTCCCGATGGCGGCATCGAACCGGATACCGTCGACACGGCGCACGGTGCGTTGCATGAAGAATCACACCATCACGGAGAAAAGGCATGACGACGAAACAGATCGAGGTATCCATTCTCGGCGCGCCTTATCGGCTTGCGTGTTCTCCGGAAACGGAAGGTGCGTTGCGCGAAGCGGTGGCACGCGTAGATGCGGAAATGTCGAAAGTGCGAAGCGCAAGCAGCGTGCGCGGCACGGACCGGATCGCGGTGATGGCGGCGTTGTCGCTGGCGTCGGAATTGCTCAAGTTGCAAAACAGCGTGCGTCACGGCGAAGCGTTCCCGGCGGAAGAAATTCGCCGCACCATGCATCAAATGAACGAACAACTCGGCGTCGTGATTTCACAATACGAAGCACAGTAGGTGCGCAGTAGTTGTCGAGGTAGTTGCCGGGATTGCTTTATATGCTTGACGCTCGAGCTAGCATGCGAATGTTATTTTATTGCTGGAATTCGAGCACATTTCCATAGCGTTGTGCATCGCGCTGCGCATCGTCTTCATGCATTTAACAAATTCATCGGTCAACGCGAAGTTTTCCCGGATCATTGCTGCATCGTCTCGTTGATTGGTGTAAAGTGACTGCTCCCTGCCTGGTTTGCCAAGGTCATATATTCCTTGAACCAATGCCATTGTGCACGGTTGTGGGACCTTGTAGCACTGGCGAGCGCGTCACTCTGTCTGATGAGCCCAAAGTGTTGCTTACTGCGACCAATCTTGAACCCAGGTTCAGGATGCCGGCCTAGCGGCTTGGGCGGGGACCTTTTTAGCGGCATGCGTAACTTACGCACGTTTGCAAGCGGTTGAGTTGACTGAATGGACTAACGGCGCTGGAGCTTCTCCGGCGCCGTTTTCTTTTGCATCGTGAATCCTGCATCGTGCATGCTTCTTTGCACCGCACCTTTCTCATGGAAGACATTCATGCACTACTGGCTGATGAAGTCGGAACCGAATGAAGCGAGCATCGACCATCTCGCTCACGCTCCGAAAAAAACCTTGCCATGGACGGGCGTGCGTAATTACCAGGCACGCAACTTCATGCGCGACGGCATGCAGATTGGCGACGGCGTACTGTTCTATCACTCGAGCTGTCCGGAACCGGGCATCGCAGGCATTGCGAAGGTGTCGTCGGCCGCTTATCCCGATCCCACTCAATTCGACTCCACCAGCCACTACTACGATCCGAAGTCATCGCCGGAAAAACCGCGCTGGTTGCTCGTCGACGTTCATTTCGTGAAGAAGACGCCGCTCATTCCCCTCGCCACGCTGCGCGATCATGCGGAGCTCGCAGACATGCAAGTGCTCGCCCGAGGGAATCGGCTTTCCATCACGCCGGTCACCGAAGCGCAATGGCGCTTCATCACCAAACACCTTCTGTAACCTTCCTGAAGGGAACTTCGCGTGCATGAGTTGCGCCTAAGCTTCGCGTCACATGACGTGCACTCATGCTTACGGAGTTAAACGATGACAAAGAAAAACACCACTTCCGCGCTGGCAGCCGCCGTGCTGCTCGCAAGCGCTGCCATGGCACAGGGCGCGTTTGCGCAAAACGTCATTCAGCCCCAGCCGTCGGGCGTGCTGTCGCTCGCAGCGCAGGCCAGCGCAGACGTACCGCAGGACGTGGTCGACATCACGCTGTTCTACGAGCAGGAAGCGCAAGATCCGGCCTCGCTGACATCGGTGCTCAATCAGCGCGCGGACGCCGCGCTGCGCCAGGCGAAAGGTGTCGATAACGTCACCGCGCACAGTGGTTCGTTCACCGTCTATCCGTCGACGGATCGCGATGGCCGCATCTCCGCCTGGCGCGGCCGCACGGAAGTCGTGCTGGAATCGAAGGACTTCGCCGCTGCGTCCAAGTTGGCCGGCAAGATGAGCGATTCCATGCAGGTAGGCAGCGTGACGTTCTCGCTCTCACCGGAAGCGCAGCGCGCGGCGGAACAGAAACTGTCGACGCAAGCCATTGCTTCGTTCAAGCAGCAGGCACAAAGTTCGGCACAGGCGTTCGGCTATAGCGGATATGCGATCCGTGAAGTGAACATCGGCCATAACGGGTCGTCGCCGCGTCCGGTCATGATGATGGCCGCGCGCAGCATGGGCGCCGATGCCAAGATGGCTGCACCCATGGCGCTGGAAGGCGGCACCTCCACGGTGACCGTGAACGTGTCGGGCTCGGTACAGATGAACCGCTAAGCGCTCGGTTCAACGCTCGCGATATAAAAAAGCCTCGCTGCGTGCGAGGCTTTTTCATGGCTAAAACAAATGCCGATCTCTCATTCAGGAGAGTTTCGCGGACTCGGAAGGCACTGAGCGTCCCCGTCGATACGACCAGATCAGCAGTCCGATTCCGCCAATGATCATGGGCAGCGAAAGCCATTGGCCCATCGACAGATTCATGGCCAGAAGACCCAGATAATCATCGGGTTCACGCGCGAATTCGACCGTGAAGCGTGCAAGGCCATAACCGATCAGGAACACCGCCGAAATCGCGCCGACCGGCCGTTGCTTGCGCGACATCAGCCACATCACGATAAACAGCGCGAACCCTTCCAGCGCAATTTCATACAGCTGCGACGGATGGCGCGGCAGCATCTGGTAACGCTCGAAAATCTCGTTCAGATTCCATTGCGCGGCCTGTTGCGGATGAGTGCGCAACCAGACGGCGTCATCGGGGGATGCGTTCTGGAAGAGCATGGCCCACGGCGCATTCGGATTGGTCACGCGGCCCCACAACTCGCCGTTGATGAAGTTGCCGAAGCGCCCGGCTGCAAGCCCGAGTGGAACCAGCGGCGCGACGAAATCGGTGACTTGCAGCCAGGTCCGCTTTCTTTGCCACGCAAACACGACCATCGCAAGCGTCACGCCGATCATGCCGCCATGGAACGACATGCCGCCTTCCCAGACCTTGAAGATATCGAGCGGATGCGCGAGGTAGAAACTCGACTTGTAGAACACCACATAGCCAAGACGGCCGCCCAGAATGGTACCGAGCACGCCGTAGAACAGGATGTCGTCTATGTCTTTCGTCGTCCACCCTTGCGCCGCGACGTAAGGCAAACGCAGCCGCAAGCGGCCGACGACAATGCACTGGATGAACGCCAGCAGATACATGAGGCCGTACCAGCGCACAGCGAGCGGACCGAGATGAAGCGCGATGGGATCGAAATTCGGGTGAATGAGCATGTTTCTATTTACGTGTTGGGGTCACGGCAACGCAGGCACGGTAGCCGCATGAGCGCGCACTATATCGATAAAACCGGCGAGCACCGGGCTAACCTCCGCCGCGCGCCACACGAGTCCGGTCTCAACCACCAGCCCGGATTCGAGCAACGGACGATACACCACTCCGGTCCGGCGCAGATGTCGCAGCGATTGCGGCACGAGCGCGACCCCCATGCCGGCCGATACCAGGCTGACAATGGTCTGCATCTGGATGGCCTCCTGCCCGATACGCGGCATCAGGCCAGCCGCGCCGTAGCAACCCATAATCATGTCATAGAAACCGGGCGCGAGACGCCGCGGAAAGACGACGAGCGGGGCATCGGCGAGTTGATGCAGGCTCACAGGCGTCTCCGACCACTCATCGGCGCCTAGCCCGAGCTCGGCCGCGGCATCACTCGACATGGCGATGACCAGCGGCTCGCGTGCGATCGGCAAATACGACAGCGCGACGGCGTGGCGCGGCGGCAGCGGCGGAATCACGAGACCGGCGTCGATACGGCCCGCCACCAGCTCCTCCACCTGGACGTCGCTGGTCGCTTCCACGAGTTGCAGGCGCACGCCGGGGTAGCGGGCGCCGAAATCGCGCAGCAGCAGCGGCAGGAGGCCGTAATCCGCGGTGGAAACGAACGCCAGCGACAGAACCCCCGCCTCACCCCGCGCGAGCGACTGGGCAAGCGGTCGCAACGCATCCGCGCCCGCGAGCAGCCGTCGCACTTCCGGCAGCAGGTCCTTGCCCACGGGCGTCAGTTCGACGGAGCGCTTCGTCCGCACGAACAGCGCCACGCCGAGCATGTCCTCCAGCGCCCGGATGGCCTGCGACAACGGCGGCTGCGTCATCGCAAGGCGACCCGCGGCTCGCCCGAAGTGCATTTCTTCCGCAACCGTCACAAAATACCGCAACAGCCTCAGTTCAATGTTCCGCGCATCCATTGATATCCTCTGCGACCTAATAGACCCTGAATAATATATTGGACACGCGTTCGCACAAGCTTCATCCTTTCGCGACCAGACAATAAAATCCTCAAGGAGCCCCCACATGGCCTTCAATCGCCGCTCGAAAAACATCACGCAAGGCATCGCGCGTTCCCCGAATCGCTCGATGTATTACGCCCTTGGCTACAAGGAAGAAGACTTCGACAAGCCGATGATCGGCATCGCCAACGGTCATTCCACCATCACGCCGTGCAATTCCGGCCTGCAAAAGCTGGCGGATGCCGCCGTCGAATCAATTCGCAAATCCGACGCAAATCCGCAGACCTTCGGAACGCCGACCATCTCGGACGGCATGTCGATGGGCACCGAAGGCATGAAGTATTCGCTCGTGTCGCGCGAAGTGATCGCCGACTGTATCGAAACGGCCGTGCAAGGCCAGTGGATGGACGGCGTGGTCGTGATCGGCGGCTGCGACAAGAACATGCCCGGCGGCATGATCGGCTTGGCGCGCATGAACGTGCCGGGCATCTACGTGTACGGCGGCACGATCCGTCCGGGCAACTGGAAGGGCGTGGACCTGACCATCGTCTCGTCGTTTGAGGCGGTGGGCGAATTCTCGGCTGGACGGATGTCGAAGGAAGATTTCGACGGCATCGAGAAAAACGCGTGCCCGTCGAGCGGTTCGTGCGGCGGCATGTACACGGCCAACACCATGAGCTCGTCGTTCGAGGCGCTCGGCATGTCGCTGATGTATTCATCGACGATGGCGAACCCCGACCAGGAAAAGGTCGATTCCGCCGCGGAATCGGCGCGCGTGCTGGTCGAAGCGGTCAAGGCCGACCTCAAGCCGCGCGACATCATCACGAAGAAATCGATTGAAAACGCCGTTGCGCTGATCATGGCGACCGGCGGCTCGACCAATGCCGTGCTGCATTACCTGGCGATCGCCCATGCGGCGGAAGTGGAATGGAGCATCGACGACTTCGAGCGCATGCGCAAGAAAGTGCCGGTGATCTGCAACCTGAAGCCGTCGGGCCAGTACGTCGCGACCGACCTGCACAAGGCCGGCGGTATTCCGCAAGTGCTGAAGATCTTGCTCGACGCAGGCATGCTGCACGGGGATTGCATCACGATCACGGGCAAGACTATCGCCGAAGAACTGAAGGACGTGCCGTCGAAGCCGCGCGCTGATCAGGACGTGATTTTCCCCATCGACAAGGCGCTTTACGACGAAGGCCATCTGGCCATCCTGAAGGGCAATCTCGCGCCGGATGGCGCCGTCGCCAAGATCACCGGCCTGAAGAACCCGGTCATCACCGGCCCGGCACGCGTGTTCGAAGACGAGCAAACCGCGATGACCGCGATTGTCGCGGGTCAGATCAAGGCGGGAGATATCGTGGTGTTGCGCTATCTCGGGCCGAAGGGCGGTCCGGGCATGCCGGAGATGCTGGCGCCGACTTCAGCGATCATCGGCCAGGGCTTAGGTGAATCGGTGGGCCTGATTACCGATGGCCGCTTCTCCGGCGGCACGTGGGGCATGGTCGTGGGTCACGTCGCGCCGGAAGCGTATGCGGGCGGCACGATTGCGTTCATCAAGGAAGGGGATTCGATCACCATCGACGCTCACAAGCTACTGTTGCAGCTGAACGTGGACGATGCCGAGATCGAGCGCCGTCGAGGGGAGTGGACGCAGCCTGCGCCACGTTACACGCGCGGCGTGCTGGCCAAGTATGCTGCGCTCGCGCAGCCGGCGAACAAGGGCGCGGTAACGGGCTGATTGCTGGTTGTTTTTCGCTTGGCGCCGGTGGACTGTTTCAGCACCTGCCGGCACTCAACGGCGATTGATGTTGCCTTGGGGTTTGGGGTTTAAGTTCCGGCCGCATCCCAAAACCCCTTCTTACTAGCGCCCCCGCCGCTCCAGTTCATCCGCCACCGCCTCGCGCACCCATTGCGTCAGCTCGGTTTCCAGCGCCAACGCAACCTCCCGCGTAATCTGGCTGACCAGCCAGTTGGAATGCTCCTGCAACGACTCCCTGCAACGTTCTTCGATCAACGCCCGGCCATCGCCTGTCAAAAAGTGCGTGAAACGCCCTCGCAGCCTGTCTGCGATTACATCGGCGTCGCGATCCGCGCCGTGCGCGAGCTCATCCTGCGATGGCACAGCAGCCGGTGACAACACGGGTTCCGGCGCACGCGGTGCCACGCGGGCGCGGTCCGGCCGCCCCGGTGCGATGACATCGGTCAGCACGGGAATGGAAGAATCGAAATTTTCGGGTGTTTCAGCCGTATCGGGCGCGATGGTGATGGGCACGAGTGGACTCCGTCTCTTGATGGCAGGCTGTTGGCAACCCAATGGCAACCGATGGCAACCGATGGCAACCTGAAGGCAGGCCGGCTGCGGGCTAACGGCGGGCGTTTTTGGGATTCTACCGCGTGGCCGTCTTGCATCGCGACTGAGGCAGCGACTGAGCGATATGCTCAGCCGCCTTGCTTGTAGTTGTTGAGCACGTAGCCCCGATCGCGGTAGAACCTGTACCGGTCGCGCCCGGCCACGAGTTCGTGCTCCTCGTTGCCGACCACTTCCAGCAGGCGTTCAAACCGCGCGAACTGCGGCGGTACCGTTGCGCCGAGGTTCAGCAGGATCTGCTGCTGCAGATCCTGCCCCAGCGCCTCCAGGGATTCCGTCAGCAACACGGGCGTTTCAGACGCCAGCGCGCTGTCCGCCATGCAATGCGGCACGAACTCAAGCGGCTTGAACGTCCACAATTGCTCGTCGAACCGTTTTAACCGCTCGGGTTCGGCCAGCACGATCAACGGCTGGCCGCTCATATAAGCCTTGCGCACGAGGCGGCAGGCATACGCGATCGAATCCCCCACATTCGAATGGAAATCGATACGCGTCATGCCTGCGCCTCCCCGCTCATGCTTCGTTCAACCACGCTCATTGGCCCGCGCGATCGACCAGGAACTGCGTGAGCAAGGGTACCGGACGACCGGTTGCACCCTTTGCCGCGCCGCTTTTCCACGCCGTGCCCGCGATGTCGAGGTGAGCCCACGGATAGTTCTGCGCGAATCGCGACAGGAAACACGCCGCGGTAATCGCGCCGCCCGGCCGTCCGCCAATGTTCGCGACATCGGCGAAATTCGACTTCAGCAGGTCTTGGTACTCGTCGTCGAGCGGCATGCGCCAGGTCGGATCGACAGCTTCCTTCGATGCGTCCAGCAACTCGCCCGCCAGCGCGTCGTCCTTCGAGAACAAGGCTGTGTTGTGATGGCCAAGGGCCACCACGCACGCGCCCGTGAGCGTGGCGATATCGATGACTGCCGCGGGTTTGAAGCGTTCCACGTAGGTCAGCGCGTCGCACAGAATCAGGCGGCCTTCCGCGTCCGTATTCAGCACTTCGATCGTCGTGCCCGACATGGACGTGACAATGTCGCCCGGCTTCACTGCATTGCCGGCCGGCATGTTCTCGCAGGTCGGCACCACGCCGATCACATTGAGCTTCAGCCCCATTTCCGCGATTGCGCGCACGGTGCCGAACACAGAGCCGGCGCCGAGCATGTCGTACTTCATCTCGTCCATGCCTTCGCCCGGCTTGATGGAGATGCCACCGGTGTCGAACGTGATGCCCTTGCCGACCAGCACGACGGGAGCTGCCTTCGCGCCCGCGCCCTGGTGATGCATCACGATGAACGCAGGCGGTTCGATCGAGCCTTTCGCGACCGACAGGAACGAACCCATGCCGAGCGCTTCGATCTGCTTCTGGCCAAGCACTTCGACCTTCAGCTTGAATTCCTTGCCCAGCTTTTTCGCGGCATGGCCGAGATACGTGGGCGTGCAGACGTTCGGCGGCAGGTTGCCGAGATCGCGCGTCAGGTCCATGCCGTTGGCAAGCGCCGTGGCGTGTTTCACCGCAAGCTTCGCGGCTTTTTCGTCGGCGGCGTCAATGCTGAACACCACTTTCTTCAGCGCGCGATCGCCGTTTTCCGGCTTGCTTTTCATCTGCGTAAACTTGTACGTCAGCTCGCGCAGGGCGAGGATGGCGCAGCGCACACCCCAGTCGCTGGTGCGCTCCGGCACCGGCAGTTGGGCGAGCGTGAAGGCCACGTTCGCGATCTTCGTGGCAAGCAGCGCCCGCCATGCGGCACGCGCGGCTTCCGCGTAAGCCTTTTGATTGAAACCGTCTTGCTTGCCGAGTCCCACCAGCAAAATCCGCGACGCGCCGATGCCCGTCACTTCGGTCAACATCAGCGTGGAACCGGCCTTGCCGCTCATGTCGCCGGCCTTCACCGTGCGTGTAAGCAGCCCCTTGGTCACCAAATCCATCTCACGGGCGGCACCCGTCAACGTCTGCGCTTCGAACACTCCGAGCACCACTACATCGGCCTTCCCGTTAAGGAAACCATTTGCCGAGCCTTTGCTCCAATCACAGGCTTTTATGCTAAAGTCCATCGCGCTTATCCTCGGATAAAATCTGGGCTGAAGGATGAAAGCCGCAATTATCCGCTATTTTTTCCGAGGCGGTCGCGAGCAGCAATACCCGGATTGAATGTCCCGCTCATGACTCGTTCGACACGTTCGCTCGAAACGCTCGCTCGACACGTTAATTCGGCACGTTTGTCATGGCGTGTGGTCCAGACGCGGATCCAAACGCGGACCGCACATAATCCAACCGCCTCGTCGTCGCCGGTTTCCACCTGACAATCAATGATCTTCGAACGCTCCCTTCAGCGTGAACTCGCGTATACGGCTGGCGCCGTATTCATGGTGCTGCTCACGATCATGCTGACCACGATGATGATCCGCATCGTCGGCTTTGCTGCATCGGGCCAGGTCGATCCACGCGACGTCGTCGTCCTGATCGGTCTTACCGTCATCGGCTATCTTGCCGTGATCATGATCGTGACCCTGTTCGTGTCCATCCTCTTCGTGCTGACGCGCTGGTATCGCGACTCGGAGATGGTCGTGTGGCTCGCGTCGGGCGTCAGTCAAACAGCGCTGATCAAACCGGTCGCGATCTTCTCTACGCCTATCATCATCGCCATTGTATTTTTCGCGTTCGTCGTGTGGCCGTGGTCCAATTTGCAAAGCAAGCTGATCAAGGCGCGGTTCCAGCAGCGCGACGAAGTGTCGTTGCTCGCACCCGGCCAGTTCCGCGAATCGCAGACCAGCCACCGCGTGTTTTTTATCGAGAAGATGTCACCGGATCAGGGGCACGTGCAGAACGTGTTCGTGACGAGCACGGAAGGCGGCAAGGTCAACGTGGTGGTATCGAAAAATGGTCATACTGAAACGCACGCGAACGGCGATCGTTTCGTGGTGCTGGAAAACGGCCGCCGTTACGATGGCGTTCCGGGGCAGCCCAATTTCCGGATCATGGAGTTCGAGCGCTACGGCGTGAAAATCCAGAGCCAGCAATTCGTGAATACGCCCACCACGACCGGTATGTACACGGATGAATTGCTGGCTAATCCTACTCGCGACAACCTTGCCGAAATTGCGTGGCGCGCGGGTCTGCCGCTGATCGCTATCAACTTGATGCTGCTTGCCATTCCGCTGTCCTATCAGAATCCGCGACGCAGTCGCACAATCAATCTTGTGATGGCAGTGCTCATCTATCTGACCTATTCCAACCTGCTGAACGTGGTGCAGTCGTGGATCGAGCAAGGCCGGGTGTCGTTCGTTGTCGGGCTCGTAGGACTGCACATACTTGTCTCGATCATGGTCGGGTTCATCTTCTGGCTGCGCATACGCAACCGCCCGCTGTTCAAACTGTCGGCGTTCACCCGCTCGAAAGGGGCCTGACGCAATGCGCATTTACGAACGGTATTTCGCGCGTCAGATCTATCTCGCGTTCATCTTCATCCTGTTTGCGTTCTCCGGCCTGTTCTTCTTCTTTGACCTGATCAACGAACTGAACACGGTTGGCCACGGCAACTACAAGTTCGGGCTCGCCGTGCTGCGCGTGGCCTTGCAGACGCCCTCTCGCTTCTACGAAATCATCCCGGTTGCTGCGTTGATCGCGGCCATCTACGTGTTCGCGCAAATGGCCGCCGCGTCCGAGTTCACCATTTTCCGCGTGTCCGGATTGTCTACGGGCAAGGCGCTGCGCTCGCTGCTCAAGATCGGCATACCCATGGTGTTTCTCACCTATGTGATCGGCGAAGTGGTCGGCCCCTACTCCGACCAGCTCTCCGAGAAAGTGCGGCTAGAGGCGCTGGGGTCATCGGTGTCGATGAACTTCGAATCGGGCGTCTGGGTGAAAGACACGCTGACCGCGCGCGCGGACGGCGAACAGGTCACGCGCTTCGTGAACGTCGGCACGCTGAATCCGGATACGACCATTGCGAACGTGCGCATCTACGAATTCGATTCGCTGTTCCGCCTGACCAATGTGCGGATTGCGAAGAGCGGTGTATTCCAGCCGCCGGGCCACTGGAAGCTCACCGATGTGACGGATACCGAACTGGTCGACGCGCCGCCGCAAGCCGTGAATCCCGGCGACGCGCTCAATCCCGTGTATCGCGCGAAACAGATTACGCTGCCCGAGTATTCGCTGCGCTCCGAATTGACGCCGCAGATTTTGTCGGTGCTGCTGGTGTCGCCGGACCGGATGTCGATGTTCAACCTGTTCCACTACATCCAGCATTTGACGGAGAATCATCAGGACACCCAGCGTTATCAGATCGCGTTCTGGCGCAAGATCTTGTATCCGCTCGCGGTGCTGGTGATGCTGATCCTGTCGCTGCCGTTCGCGTACCTGCATACGCGTGCTGGCGTAGTGGGTGTGAAGGTGTTCGGCGGCATCATGATCGGCATGAGCTTCCAGTTGATCAACACGCTGTTCTCGCACATAGGTACGCTGAATACATGGCCTGCGCCATTAACGGCCGCCGCGCCGGCGCTGGCGTATCTGGTCGTCGGCTTGATCGGGTTGCGGTGGGTGGACCGGCATTAGGACTTTGGGGCTTTTTCGGCTTTGGAAACAGCGGAGAACGCGATGAGCAAGCACGCTTTGATCTTGTTCGGCCACGGCGCCCGCGATCCACGCTGGGCAGCGCCTTTCGAACGGCTCGCCACGAAGCTTCGGGCGCGGCGCAGCGAACCGGTGTCGCTGGCGTTTCTTGAACTGATGCCACCTGATTTACCCACGGCGATTGAACATATGGCGGCCGATGGCTGTAATGCGGTTACCGTTGTGCCTGTGTTCTTCGGTCAGGGCGGCCATATACGGCGCGACCTGCCTGAACTGCTCGATCGATGCCGGGCGATGTTTCCATCGATAACCATTCGCTGTGCAACGGCAGTCGGCGAAGACGATTCAGTGCTCGACGCGGTCGCGGCGTATTGCGTTCGGCAGATCGAGTAAGTCGACTACCCCTCCCACCAAGATCCTGACGAATTTCTCGATGCCCCGCGAGTCACAGACTTCCGGGGCATTGTCTTGTTCCGGAAATTTCGACCCGCGCCGCGGAACCTGCTGTCCCCGACAACCCGGCAAGTTTCCCCGCTAATTGCTGAACATTTCATTAGTTCAATATCCATCGACGGGCGAAAAATAGTCATATCTGACCAATTAACCCGCTTAATTGGTCAGATATGACTAATACTGCTATATGGCTTTATTGACGAATTGCGTTTTTTGTCTATACTGACCAATTAAGCAGGTTTATATGTCAGATACGACAAAATGAAGCGCAATAATCGAGAATTTTCCTCCCCGGAACTCAGCCAACAGGCTGCGGGACTGGGACACGCGGTTGCAGCCGCCCGGATCGCACGCAATATGACCCGGAAGGACTTTTCCGAACGAGCCAACATTAGCCCAAGCACGCTGGTACGCATTGAAAACGGCGATGTCTCGGTCAGTTTCTCGTCGTGGCTGCACGCGTTCGAACGGGCCGGACTGCTCGGATTACTCCAGCCGCTCACGAATCCGCAGAACGATGTAATCGGTGAAGCGCGACGTAAAACGGAATCCCGTGTACGTCCCCGCAAGCCCGCTTCGAAGACAGGCGAGTATGATTTTTAATACAACCACATGGAGCAAATACGTCTTCATCGCCCTGGAAGGCGCGGCCGAGGCGGTTCCTGCCGGTAAGCTCGAAATACTCGAGGACGGCATCAGGCCGGTCGGGTCTTCCTTCGTCTACGGCAACAAGTATTTGCAACGCGCCAACGCCGTTGCCGTGGACCCGGTCAGCATGACTTTGGACGAAGCGAAGAACTCCAAGGAATCCGAATTCCAGCCCCCTGCAGGACTGGCGCTGTTTGGCGCCATTCGTGACGCTGCCCCAGACTCCTGGGGACGGCGCGTCATTGAGAATATGTTGAGGGCTGCACCCGACGGTTTGCCTGAAACCGAGTACCTCGCTCACGCCGGCCCGCATCGGACCGGCGCGCTGGATTTCAGGGATTCCCCCACGGCCCCGGCGGAACCCGGCAAGCTGCCGGATGCAAAAGAGCTGTCTTATCTGCTCGACGCCGCAGCCATGATCCAGGACGGCAAGCCGGTTCCGAAGAAGCTGCAGTTGCTCTTCAGTGTCGGCGCAACTTTCGGCGGCGCAAGACCCAAAGCCGTGCTGCTGGACGATGGACGGCAATGGGTCGCCAAATTCCCTGTCGCCCGAGACGGGTTCAATGTGCCTCTAGTCGAGCGCGCGACGCTTGAACTCGCCCGCAAGTGCGGTATGCGCGTTCCCGCGACCAAGCCCGTTCACTTGCCCGATGGCCGTGATGTCATGCTGATCGAACGCTTTGACCGCGTGCCACTGGCCGCGGGCGGGTTTGGCAAACGGCATGTCGTAAGCGCGCTGACCATGCTCCGGATGCATGAGAGCGACACCGCATCGGCCAACTACGCCGATCTGGCCGACCTGCTCGGTGAACGCGGTGCGACCGGTTTCGTGGCGGCTGACAAGGTCGAATTGTTCAAGCGGATGGTATTCAACATCCTCGTGACGAATGACGATGACCATCTGCGAAATCATGCGTTTGTGTGGGACGGAGCGAACAAGGGCTGGCGCCTGAGTGACCTTTACGACGTTGTGCCGAAGCCGCAGGTCGGCTCCGATCGATTCCTCGTACTAGGCGTAGGCCCGGCAATGGGCCGGCTGGCGACGCTCGATAACGCGCTCTCGGCGGCGGGCCGATTCGGGCTGCTCAAGCACGCGGGCGTCGAAATCATCCAGCAGCTATCGGCGGTTGTGAGGGAATGGCGGACTTACTTCGAGGAATTTGGCGTTCCCAAGCGCGAGTGCGACAAGATCGCTTCGGCGTTTCGGAAACCGCAGACCATTGGTCTGCGCGAAGTAGAGAAGACATAATTCTTTAAACGCTGCTGAACAAGACGTTCGTTACAAGCGCAATTTTCTCAAGGATCGGACGACCTCGAACGAATTTGAAAAAGCCCTCGTAGGTCAGTAACCGACGAGGGCTTTTAGATGCGATGAGAGGCGACCTCTCTGAACTTCCCTTTCGGCTTGAATCAAGCGGCGGCCTGCAACGCCCCTTCCGCGCTTTGGACCGGCTCCAATGCCGACCGATCCGCAAATGCCTCGCCAATCATCAGCAAACTCGGCTGGGATGCATCGAGCCAATCCTGCGCCTGACCAATCGCCATGTCGCCCAGCGTCAGCGTCAGCGAACGCTCGCGCGGTGTGCTGCAAGCCTCGACGATAGCAACCGGCGTCGACGCTGCCTTTCCTGCATCGATCAGTTGCTGCGCGATCTCCGGTGCGCTGTCGCGGCCCATGTAGAACACAAGCGAATCCGCGCTTGCCTGCTCGCGGATTTCGTCACTGTCGGGCGCACGGCTATAGGTCGCCAACGCAACGCTGCGCGCTACCCCGCGCAAGGTCAGCGAGCGCTTCAACGTTGCGGCGCTCGCCAGCGCGGCCGTAATTCCCGGCACCACTTCGTACTCAATACCCGCTGCTTCGAGCGCGCGCATTTCTTCGTCGGCGCGGCCGAACAACATGGGGTCTCCGCCCTTCAAACGCACGACAATGTCGTGTTCGAGCGCGGCATCGACGATCTGCTTGTTGATGAAATGCTGCGCCGTCGACCGCTGTCCGCAACGTTTCCCGACCGCGATCTTGCGTGCTTCCGGCGCGTAGTCGAGCATGGCCGGCTCGATCAACGCATCGTGCAGGACGACCTGCGCCTGGCTCAACAACTTCGCGCCACGAACCGTAATCAAGTCCGCAGCACCCGGTCCCGCACCGATCAGATACACCTTACCCATAATCAATACTCAGGCTGAATAAGAGCGAATCATTCCGGCCGCAACCGTGTGATGCGTCGCTTCATCGATAAGAACAAACGCACCCGTGCCCTGATGCGTGTCGTAGGCATCGCAGACGATCGGCTTTTGCAGCGTCAGCGCCACGCGGCCGATGTCGTTCATCGTCAGATCATGGCGGTCCACCGCGTGCAGCAGCGTATGCACGTCGAGCACTTCCTTGATCGCGCCAATCCGCGCGAACACCGTGTTCGTGGTCTGCTTCAGCAAGTATTTGCGCTGCGGCGAGAGCGGCTCTTCATCGAACCAGCACAGGTCCGCATCCAGCCTCTTCGCCGGCTCGATCTTCGCGCCAGTCGTGTTGCGCGGCACGAATGTATCGCCGCGCGAGACATCGATATCTTCGGCCAGGCGAATGGTCACCGTCTGGCCCGCGAACGCACGATTCACTTGCGCCACGCCGCCCGGAACCGGCGCGATGATCTCGGCGACGGTTGCGTCGCGATTAGCCGGTAGCACCGTGATGGTATCGCCCAGCTTCACTTCGCCTGATTCCACCCGGCCCATGTAGCCGCGAAAATCATCGGCCTGACTGCCGTCCTGACGCGCGACCCATTGCACCGGGAAACGCAGCGCCTGATCGACAGGCTGCGACACCGGCAGCGCTTCAAGCAGATCGAGCAGCGGCTCGCCCGCGTACCAGGGCATGCGCTCGCTCGCGGTCACGATGTTGTCGCCCTTCAACGCTGACACCGGCACGAAGCGCACATCGGCAATTCCAAGCCGGCGCGCGAGTTCAACGTACGCGTCGCGGATCTCGTTGAAGCGCGACTCGCTGAAGTCGATCAGGTCCATCTTGTTGATCGCGACGATCACATGCTGCAGCCCAAGCAACTTGACGATCGCGCTATGGCGCACCGTCTGCGGCAACAACTGCGCGACGCCATCCTTCAATGTCACGCGCGTAGCGTCGACAAGAATAATCGCAGCGTGCGCAGTCGATGCGCCCGTGACCATGTTGCGCGTGTACTGCTCGTGGCCGGGGGTATCGGCGATGATGAACTTGCGCTTCGCCGTTGCGAAATAGCGATATGCAACGTCGATCGTAATGCCCTGCTCGCGCTCGGCTTCAAGACCATCGGTCAGCAGTGACAAATCGATTTCATCGCCAACGGTGCGCTTATTCTTCGCGCGCGACAACGCGGACAACTGATCCGACAACACCGCCTTGCTATCGAACAAGAGGCGTCCGATCAGCGTGCTCTTGCCGTCGTCAACGCTCCCTGCCGTGATGAAACGCAATACGCCGAGGTCTTCGGGTTGATGAATGCTCATGATGTTTCCCTGTTCCTTGTTTGCGGCGTGATGCTTAGAAATAACCTTGTTTCTTGCGGGTTTCCATCGCAGCTTCGGACGCTTGATCGTCCATGCGCGTGGCGCCGCGTTCCGTGATTTCCGTCACGGCCGTTTCCGCGATGATCTTCTCGACATCGTCGGCATCGCTGGCAACGGGGCAGGTGCAACTGATGTCGCCAACGGTCCGGAAACGCACTTGTGCGACTTCCGATACTTCGCCTTCCAGCAGCGGCGTGATCGGCGTCAGCGGCACGAGCAAGCCATTGCGACGAATAATTTCGCGATCGTGCGCGTAGTAAATAGACGGTAATTCAAGCTTCTCGCGGCCGATGTATTGCCAGATATCCAGTTCGGTCCAATTCGAAATGGGGAACACGCGCAAGTGCTCGCCGTTATGCAGGCGCGCGTTATAGATGCTCCACAATTCCGGGCGTTGCGCTTTGGGATCCCACTGGCCGAATTCATCGCGGAAAGAGAAGATGCGCTCTTTAGCGCGGGCCTTTTCTTCATCGCGACGCGCGCCGCCGATCAGCGCCGTATAACCATATTCTTCGATGGTTTCAAGCAGCGTAACCGCTTGCGCGGCGTTACGCGAATCCGTTTCGCGACGCAGGCGCACGGTGCCTTTCTTGATCGAATCTTCGACATGACCGACCACGAGCTCAGCGCCAATTTCAGCAGCACGACGATCGCGGAAGTCGATGACTTCGCTGAAGTTATGACCGGTATCGATATGAACCAGCGGGAACGGCAGCACGGTCTTGCGACCCGAGCCAATGCCAAATGCCTTCAACGCAAGATGCAGCACGACGACCGAATCCTTGCCGCCCGAGAACAGCAACGCAGGCTTGCTGCATTCGGCCACGAGTTCGCGCAGGATATGAATGGACTCGGCTTCGAGCCAGTCGAGGTGGTCCATGCGGTCGCCGCGATTGGCGACGGGGGCGTTGACTGTTGAATCGAGCGTGCTGCTCATATGCGTCGTTCCTTGGTTGCTTTGCATGACACCCAGCTTGTGGCGTCGTGCGTCAATATCAATGCGTTCAGAGCGCCGAACTTGGCGCTGCGCTGCGATCTTCCACGATCTTGATGTTCGTCACGTGCAAGCCGCATTCCTTCGTGTCCCGCGATTCCCACCACCAGCGCCCTGCCCGGCTGTCTTCGCCCGGACGGATAGCGCGCGTGCACGGCTCACAGCCAATGCTCGGATAACCACGCGCGTGCAGCGGGTTGACGGGGACATCGAAGGCTTTCAGATAGGCCCAGACATCGGCTTCGGTCCAGTCCGCGAGCGGATTGAACTTGGCGATTCCGCGTGGCGCGTCGTGCTCTTCTTCGTGCAACTCTACGCGCGTGACGGATTGCTCGCGCCGCTGTCCCGTGACCCACGCGCTCACGTCCTTCAGCGCGCGATTCAACGGTTCGACCTTACGAATGCCGCAACAGCTTTTACGCAGATCGACACTCTCATAGAACGCGTTCAGACCGTGATCGCGGACATATTCTTCAACCGCTTGCGGCTGCGGATGAAACTGTTCGATGTCGAAGCCATACCGCTCTTTCACGCGATCGATCATGCCCAGCGTTTCAGCATGCAGACGGCCCGTGTTCAGCGAGAAAATGCCGATCTTCACACCGCGCGAAAGAATCGCGTGCGTGAGCAACATATCTTCGGCGGCGAGACTGCTGGCTAGCTTGACGTTCGCATGACGTTGCGCGATGGAATCGAGCAATGCATCCAGGCGTTCGACTTTGGCTTGCAGTTCGGCATTCATGCAGACGCTCCGGCGGCGGCCGCTTTTTCACGACGACGGAACAACGGGTTCGGATCGTCTACCGCGCCTTGATACGGAATGCTCAGTTCACCGAACGCATTCAGCGCGTCGTGAATGTCTTTGTCGGCGCGGACGGCGAACGCATCGAAACCGCAACGCGCGTGAAAACGCAGTTGGTCGCGCAAGACATCGCCGATAGCCCGCAACTCACCCTTCCACTGATAACGTTCGCGCAGCAAACGGCCGATGCTGAAACCACGGCCATCGCTGAACTTGGGGAAATCGACGGCGATCAGCGCGATCCTGTCGAAATCTTCGACCAGTTCGGCGGGTTCATCGTCGGGGGCAAGCCACACGCCTATCGGTTCTTTTTTGTGCGCCGCGGTCAACGCGCTCTTGTGCTCTTTCCACCACGCGAACGGCACGATCACCTTGCCGGGCAACAATGCATCGACTGCGGGCAGCGTGCCGTCTTCAGCAGCACGCACCAAGGTCCAGTCGTCTTCCACCACTTCGCGATTCTTGATAATCAAAGCCATGTGCTTTATTCCTTAGCGACTCAACGTAGCAAATCAGGCATGCGCCGGCTGGCGCGACGCGTACACGCGTTCCTTGAACGGTGCGATGCCGATACGGCCATACGTCTCGATGAAACGCTCGCCTTCGATGCGGTTCTCGACGAACGTATCGATCACCTGCGACACCACGTCGGGCATCTCTTCCGCCGAGAACGACGGGCCGATCACGCGGCCAAGATGCGCGCCCGTTGCACCCGAGCTTTGCTCTCCGCCGAGCGTGACCTGATACCACTCCGAGCCGTCTTTATCGACACCCAACACACCGATGTTGCCAATGTGATGATGACCGCACGCATTGATACAACCCGAGATGTTGAGCGTCAGGTCGCCAAGGTCGTAGACGTAGTCGAGATCGCTGAAACGCTCTTGAATCGCTTGCGCAATCGGGATCGACTTCGCATTCGCGAGCGAGCAGAAATCGCCGCCCGGGCACGCAATGATGTCGGTGAGCAAACCAATATTCGATGTCGCGAATCCCAGCGCCTTCGCGCGTTCCCACACCGTATGCAAATCGCGCTTTTTCACGTTCGCGAGGATCAGGTTCTGCTCGTGCGAGACGCGGATTTCACCGAACGAGAATTCATCGGCGAGATCGGCGACGGCTTCCATCTGTACGTCCGTTGCATCGCCCGGCGCAATGCCCGTCGGCTTCAGCGACAACGTCACCGACGCATAACCCGGCACCTTGTGCGGACGCACGTTGCGTTCGATCCAGCGCGCGAACGGCTTGCTATCGATGAGATGCTTTTCATACGATGCATCCGTGTCCGGCAGCTTTTCATACGCGGGCGGTGCAAAAAACTGCGACACGCGGTCGAGTTCTTCTTGTGTGAGCGTGGAAGGACCATCCTTCAAATGCGCCCACTCTTCTTCCACTTGCTGCGCGAATTTCGCGGGGCTCAGCGCTTTCACGAGAATCTTGATCCGCGCCTTATACATATTGTCGCGACGGCCGTAGCGGTTATAGACACGCAACACGGCTTCGCAATACGTCAGCAGATGCTGCCAGGGCAGATCTTCCTTGATGACCGCGCCGACGATCGGCGTACGACCCAGACCACCGCCCGCGAGAATGCTCGCGACCACTTCGCCGTCAGCGTTCTTCTTCAGATAGACGCCCAGATCGTGCACTTGCACGGCTGCGCGATCTTCCACCGAGCCGTTCACCGCGATCTTGAACTTGCGCGGCAACCACGCGAACTCAGGGTGAAAAGTCGACCATTGACGCAGGATTTCGGCCCACGGACGCGGATCGACGATTTCATCGGGCGCAACGCCAGCGAACTGATCTGCGGTGATATTGCGGATGCAATTGCCCGACGTTTGAATGCCGTGCATTTGCACCGATGCCAGCTTGCGCAGGATTTCCGGCGTCTCTTCGAGCTGAATCCAGTTGAACTGGATGTTGGTCCGCGTCGAGAAGTGGCCGTAGCCGCGGTCATGTTCCCGCGCGATGGTGCCAAGCATGCGCATCTGGTCGCTGCGCAAGTTACCGTACGGAATCGCGATGCGGTGCATGTACGCGTGCCGCTGCATATAGAGACCGTTTTGCAGGCGCAGCGGCCGGAATTCTTCTTCGCTCAACTCGCCGGACAAACGGCGGCGTACTTGGTCGCTGTATTGAGCGACGCGTTCGTCGACGATTTTCTGGTCGATCTGATCGTATTGATACATTCGGGGGCCCCAGTTTTTAGTAGTTCCATCAGTACGGCGTCCTAGCCACGCCGCACATCGCTATTAGTAGAGTCATTGCCTGGAACGCCGTTCGGACGGTGTGTTCATTTGCTTATGACAAATACAGATATCGATATTGGAAAAATTGGCTCGATGGTAATAAACTTCCTATATATTGCAAACGACTGATAAATTACTTTGATATGCGGATGGGTTATATATGAATCTGCACCAGTTCCGCTTCGTGCGCGAAGCCGTCCGGCAGAACTACAACCTCACCGAAGCCGCTAAAGCGTTGTTTACGTCGCAGCCGGGGGTATCGAAGGCGATCATCGAGCTGGAGGATGAGCTCGGGGTCGAGATCTTCACACGTCATGGCAAACGGGTTCGTTCGCTGACGGAGCCGGGACGGATTATCCTGGCATCGGTGGAAAAAATCTTGCAGGAAGTTGAAAGCCTGAAACGCGTCGGTAAAGATTACGCCGCGCAAGATCAGGGCAATCTCGTGATTGCCGCCACGCATACGCAGGCGCGGTATTCGTTGCCGAATGCCATCGCGGAATTCAAGAAGCGCTTTCCAAAAGTGCACCTTTCAATTCTGCAAGGCAGTCCGACGCAGGTCGCGGAAATGGTCATACATGACCAAGCGGATATTGCGATCGCCACGGAAGCCATCGCCAACTATAAAGAACTGGTTTCGTTGCCGTGTTTCCAGTGGCATCACGTGGCCGTGGTGCAGCCGGACCATCCGCTGCTCGAGCGCAAGCTGCTGACGCTCGACGACCTCGCGCAATACCCGATTATCACCTACGACAACGCGTTCGCCGGCCGCACGAAAATCAACCAGGCGTTCGCGCTGCGTCACCTGACGCCGGACATTGTGCTGGAAGCCATTGATGCCGACGTGATCAAGACTTACGTCGAGCTGGGCCTGGGCGTGGGCATTCTCGCGGATATCGCGTTTAATCCGGAACGCGATAAACACCTTCGCGCGATGCCCGTCGGTCATCTTTTCGGCACGAATGTCACGCGGCTCGCTTTGAAACAAGGCGCGTATCTGCGCAGTTATGTGTACACGCTGGTCGAACTGCTCTCGCCTTCGATGAATCGCAAGCTGATCGAGCAGGCGCTGTCGGGTGAGCACGAAACTTACGAGCTTTGATTGAGCGGATTGGCGTACGACGTGAGACAAGAGCCACGCTCACGTCTTAAGTCGTGCCGCGCGATTTTTGTCATCCCACACTTCAGCATTTTTAAACCACACCTCTTCGCGGAGACCATCCAATGAAGTTGTCGAAGTTCATGCGCCCGGCGCTGATGTTCAGCGCGCTCGCGTTCTTTAGCGCAGCGGCCAGCGCGCAACTGAAAGTCGGTATCGATTTGTCGAGTACGGGTCCGGCGGCCGCTATCGGCATCACGAGCAAGAACGCCATGCTGATGTGGCCGAAGACGATTGCGGGTCAGCAAGCGGAATACATCATTCTCGACGATGGCTCCGATCCGGGCGCGGCCGTGCGCAATATCCGCAAGCTGATTACAGAAGACAAGGTCGATGTGATCGTCGGACCGAACATCACGCCGGCAGCCATGGCGGCGCTTGATCCCGTGGCCGAATACCAGACGCCGATGATTACGCTGATCGGCTCGGCGTCGGTTGTCGAGCCGCAGGAAGGCAAGAAGGTGTGGGCGTTCAAGATGGCCCAGACCGACCGCGCGATGGCCGACGTCATGACCCGCACGATGGTCAGCCGGAACGTGAAGACGGTTGGTTTTATCGGTTTCGCCGATAGTTACGGCGATAGCTGGTTCAACGAGTTTTCGAAGTTCGCCGAGCTGCGGCATATCAAGGTGGTCGCGAGCGAGCGCTTTAATCGTACCGACGCGAGCGTGACCGGGCAGATTCTCAAGCTGATGGCCGCGAAGCCGGATGCGGTGCTGATTGCCGGCGCGGGTACGCCGACGGTGTTGCCGGAACGCACGTTGATCGAGCGTGGTTATAAAGGCGCGATTTATCAGACGCACGGCATTGCGACGCCGGAGTTCATCAAGCTCGGCGGCAAGGACGTGGAAGGAACGCTGTTCCCGACGCAACCGGTCGTGGTCGCGCGGACGTTGCCGGCTGATCATCCGTCGAAGAAAGCGGCGCTGGCTTTTGTCGATGCTTACGAGGCGAAGTACGGCAAGGGCACGGTCACGCAATTTGCCGGCGATGCGGCCGGGGTTTATCCGCGGCTGCAGGATGCGGTCGGACGCGCGCTGAAGGCCGGGCAGCCGGGGACGGTGGCATTTCGCGTGGCGCTGCGCTCGGAGCTGGAACACGCGCATGAACTGGTCGTGCCGAACGGCGTGGTCAACACCAGCGCCACCGATCACGTCGGCTTGGATCAGCGGGCCAGCGTGATGGGCATCATCAAGAACGGCCAGTTCACGTATTTGAGCCAGTGAGTGCAGCGGTCTGCCACGTGTCTCCAAGGGCTTGCCCGCGGAAACGATTTTCGGCATAATCGCTGACTTGCCGGTTGGCGTCGGATTTTTCCGCCTCCAGTCGGCTGATTCAAATGCTGTTTGCCCGGGTGGTGAAATTGGTAGACGCAGGGGACTCAAAATCCCCCGCCGCAAGGCGTGCCGGTTCGATTCCGGCCCCGGGCACCATTTCCGAAAAGCCGTTTCTGCGTATGCAGAGACGGCTTTTTCGCATTTGGGCGCTGGTTGGAGTCTGCTGGGCAGCTGCGGCTGACGACCGAAAGCCACCGACCGCCCTTCCCCGCCACGATTGTTTCTCTCCTTTAAAAGCCGGGCCGCACAAACAGATATCATGTGCGCTCATTAATACCTGCCGTGCTTACCCGGCATTCCTGCTGGAGTTTCTATGGCCTCATCCCCTGATAGCGTCAGCATGGCGTTGTTTTGCGACTTCGAAAACGTCGCCCTCGGCGTGCGCGACGCGAAATACGACAAGTTCGACATCATGCCGGTGCTCGAACGGCTGCTGCTCAAAGGCAGCATCGTGGTGAAAAAGGCTTATTGCGACTGGGATCGCTACAAAGGTTTCAAAGCTGCCATGCACGAAGCGAGTTTCGAGCTGATCGAAATCCCGCACGTGCGCCAGTCAGGCAAGAACTCAGCGGACATCCGGCTCGTCGTCGATGCGCTCGATCTCTGCTACACCAAATCTCACGTCGATACATTCGTCATCATCAGCGGTGATTCGGACTTCTCGCCGCTCGTCTCGAAGCTGCGCGAGAACGCAAAGAAGGTGATTGGCGTCGGTGTAAAAAACTCGACCTCCGACCTGCTCGTCGCGAACTGCGATGAATTTATTTTCTACGATGACCTCGTGCGCGAGCAGCAACGCTCGATCGCCAAACGTGAAGCGCGCGAGGCGCGTGAAGCACGCGACGCACGGGATGCGAACGCAGCGGCATCATCGTCGGCGAAGCGCTCACCCGAGGAAGGCCAGCCCAAGCAGGAACTCGAAGCCCGCAAGGCCAAGGCCATCGCGATTGCGGTGGAAACGTTCGATGACCTCGCCTCCGAGCGCGGCGAAAGCGGGAAGATCTGGGCGTCGGTGCTCAAGAGCGCAATCAAGCGGCGCAAGCCCGATTTCAACGAGTCGTACTACGGGTTTCGCGCATTTGGCAATCTGCTGGAAGAAGCGCAAGTGCGTGGTCTGCTCGAAGTGGGCCGGGACGAGAAATCGGGTTCGTTCGTGTTTCGCACGCAATCGGTGGCGGTCACTGAATCCGTGAGGGATATCGAGGCGCCCATCGCGCAGAAGGAAAATCGGCAGGCGGGTAACTCAGGCAACTCAGGCAACGACCGGAATCGGAGGAAAGGCCGCAACCCGCGTCAGCAAGTTTCCGAACCCCTCTTCGATGAACCGCGCGATGCTCAAGCCGTAACGCCTTCCGAAGCGCGTGACGAACACGATCGCGGGGACGAACCGAACCAACGATCGCAAGTCGGGGAACCGCTTGTCGACGCACCGCAAACCGCGCAACAACCTGAGGCGCAGCCGGAAGCGCGACCCAGGCAGGGGCGTGACCGGAATCGTCGGAACAATCGGAACCCTAGGCCGCAGGTTCACGAACCGCTGTTCGATGTAGCACAGGAACTGCCACCCGAAACTCACGTGGAAACTCGCGCGGAAGCCGTCGGCGAGCGACCATTCTTCACGCTGCCGGTGAAGGCTAAGGATGAATTCGTGTTCGTGGAGCGCACGGAAGAAACGCCTGCGCATCCCATCGAAGTCAGTGAAACGCCGTCACCCAAAACTGGCGCGGCGCGGCGTGGACGTCAAGCAGCGGCGAAAAAAGTCGTGGCAAAAACTCAGCCGGAAGCGCCGGTTGAGAGTGTCGCCGCGGCCGAAAGTGTCGCCAACACGGACAAGCCCGCCGCAAAGAAAACGGCAACGAAAAGGGCACCGCGTAAAACGGCCCCGGCCAGCCGGCGTCCGCGAAAGACGGCGGCCGCAACTAGCGAAGAGTGAACGGTTGAGGACGCGTCATCGCCATGACTTGGTTGTCATGGCGATGACGGTCTGGGTGGCTGAACGTCCGGCTGCCTATGCCGCAGCGCTCAACGCAACATCGCATCACCTCACATCACGTCAAGGCTCCGGGATCTCGAGATCCATCAGCGCCGAGCTTAGCGATTTCCCGTGCGCATCCAAAGCGAGCGATCGCGTCACGCCCCCACCCAGCGCGCGCCCGAGCACGAAATTCATCGCCGCTATTCCCGGCAATTCGAAGCGCGTCACATCACCCTTCACCACATCGCTGAGATGCGCTTTTACGCGCTCCGGCGTGATATGCGCGAGCAGATGATCGTAGTGCCGCGCGTCGTAACAGATCACCGATACATTCAGCGTATTGCCCTTATCGCCGGTTCGGGAATGAGCAAGTTGGCGTAGTTTCATCTCAAGCCTCCACCATTTCAAACGATGGCCGTACAAGTTCGCGCGGCAACAACACCGACTGCACCGCTATCACTTCGCGCGTTGTCTTTGTCACCCCGCCGCCGCCAGCCGGACCATTGGTATAAAGCGTCTCGACTTCATTGCCGATACGAACCGCTTCATCCATCGAATCCGTTCGACCGGCCACGCGCAAACGAACCTCATACGGCTCCGCGTTACGCTCTCCCAGCGTCGCGCCATGCAATGAATCGATACCGATCAAATCGAAGCGCAGTTCGCTGGTCACGACGCCCGTTATCTCCAACCGTTCACGCACAATCTCGAGCGCCAGTTTCGCGCGCGCGACCGCGCCCGGACCGCCATACGAAATCTGCCCCTCGCCGATAAACCCATCCACGTAAGCCACGGTCACCTTCAATGTTTCCGTGCGCGATGTCCCGCGTCCACCGCTCACCCGCACGCGATCCGGCGCCTGTTCCACCACGCAAACCTGCGTGAAGTCGGCGACTACATCTGGCTGCAGATATCGGCGGGGATTGTGGATTTCGTACAGCAGCTGCTCCTTGCATGTGGCCTCCGTTACTCGACCGCCGGCGTGCGCGACCTTCGTGATCGTGACGTTTCCATCGGCGTCGACCTCGCCTATCGGAAAGCCGAGGCGCGCGAGCATCGGAACATCCTTGAAACCAGGATCAGCAAAATAACCGCCCGTAATCTGTCCCGCGCATTCGAGCAGATGCCCCACCACGGTTGCCTGACCGAGCGTGTTCCAATCGTTCATCGGCCAGCCGAATGCGTGGATCAGCGGCGCCGTGAACAACGACGGATCGGCCGCGCGGCCGGTGAGCACGATATCGGCGCCGGCCTTTAACGCATCGACAATCGGCTCCGCGCCCAAATACGCATTCGCCGAAACAAGCCGGCTGTCGTAGGTGGCAACGCTGTCGCCCGACTCTTCGAACACATACGCCCCTTGCCTCACTACATCGAGTACATCGTCGCCGCTCACGGCCGCGATTTTCAAACCGCTCAACCCCAGCTCATGCGCAATCGATGCCGTCTTGCGTGCCGCCGCCAGCGGATTCGCCGCGCCCATGTTCGAGACAATCTTCACACCGTTACGCGCGGCGGCCGGCAATACCGCGCGCATCCTGGCTTCGAGCAACGGGTCGTAACCCAGCTCCGGATCTCTCCGACGCACTTGTTGCGCCAGTGCAATGGTTCGTTCTGCCAAGCACTCGAACACGAGATAGTCGAGCGCCCCGTGTTCGACCAGTTCGACAGCGGGTTCGATGCGATCGCCCGAGTAACCCGCGCCCGCGCCGATCCGCACGCGGATAGCCCGGGTCGCAACGTTGAGTGCAGCAGTCATACCCATTCCTTGCGTTAAAAAACGCGTCAAAGAGGAAAGATGCCCAGCACGACGCACGCGATCGTCATCACGATCGATGCGCCGAACAGCAGCGGAAAAGTGAATTTCTGATGATCGGCGAGATCGATACCCGTCAGCCCGACGACGAGGAATGTCGCGGGAGTGAGCGGGCTGACCGGGAATCCCGTTGTCATCTGGCCGAGTAACGCTGCTTGTCCGACATGCACGGCCGGCACGCCAAGCTGCCCCGCTACTTCCGCGATGACCGGCAGCACGCCGAAGTAGAACGAGTCGGGGTCGAAGAGCATGCTAAGCGGCATCGACAGGAAGCCAAGTGCGACGGGAATGTGCGTGGCCATCGAAGGCGGCACAAAACCTACGGCGGCTTGCGCCATTGCCTTGAGCATGCCGCTGCCTTGCATGACACCCGTGAACACACCCGCTGCGAGCAGGATGCCGGCCATCATCAGCGCGGCGCGCGCGTGCGCATCAATGCGCTGGCGCTGCATATCCACGTTCGGATAGTTGACCAGTAACGCGACGCACAGCCCGACCATGAACATGATCGCCGGCGGAATCTTTTCGCCCATGACGACCATCGTGCCGAGCACTATCAGCGTCAGCACAATGTTGAACCAGAAATTTTTCGGACGACGCAGCGCCTTTTGTTCGTCGGTGAGTTCGCGTTTCGGCATGGGGATTGCGCCGTCAGCGCCGGTATATCCCAAGCGCTTCTCCTCGCGTCGGCCGAGCCGCCAGGCCACGCTGAACACAAACACGAGACCCACGATCTGCACCGGAATCAACGGATTGAATAACGCCGATATAGGCAGATGCAACGACGCCGACGCCCGGATCATCGGCCCGGTCCATGGCAGGAAATTGATCCCGGCTGCCATCGATGCCGCCGCAGCGAGCACGCGCCGATCCATCTTGAGACGATCGTAAAGCGGCAGCATCGCGGGGATGGTGACGAGAAAACACACCGCGCCCGAGCCGTCGAGGTGAATCAGCAGCGCGAGCAGCGTCGTGCCCATCACAATGCGCGTCGGCCGCGTGCCCACCGTGCGCAAGATGCGGTCGATGATCGGATCGAGCGTGCCGGCGTCGGTAATCGTGCCGAAGTACAAAATCGCGAAGACGAACATGCCGACCACAGGCGCGAGGCTCTTCAGCCCGTCGATGACAAACTTGCTGGTCTGCAAGCCGAAGCCGCCAATCAGCGATGCCGCTATCGGCACGATGATCAGCGCCACCAGCGGCGACATCCGTTTTGAAAGAATCGCCGCGAGCAGGACGACGATAGTGGCGAGGCCAAGTAGAGGCAGCAAGGTTTGTCTCCGATCTTTTAATCGATTGTTTTATGTGTCAACCAAGCGTAGTTTCGCAACGTCGATAAAACAATTGAAATGATTTGATGGCAGCAATCACGTTTCGTAATAGACCGAAAACATGGACCTGAATCTCCGCGATATCCGCGCGTTCATCGCCGTCGCGCAGGCGGGCAGTTTCACGCGCGCTGCCGTGCGGCTGCATTTATCGCAGCCCGCGTTGACGGTGCAGATACGGCGCCTCGAAGAGACGATTGGCGCGCGGCTGTTCGACCGCAATAGCCGCAGCGTTGCACTGACGCCGGTCGGTCGGGACCTGCTGCCGGTCCTGCAAAGGTCGCTCGGCGACATGGAGCAGGTTCTCCACGACGCCCGCGCGCTCAGCGACGGCTCCGCCGGCACGGTGAGGCTGGCGTGCCTGCCGTCGTTCGCCGCAAGCTTGCTGCCCGACCTGATCCAGGATTTCAGGCGCGAGTTGCCGCACGCGTCGTTTCAAATCCGCGATGTGGTCGCGAGCGTCGTCAATACGCTGGTACGGAACGAGGATGTAGACGTAGGACTGACCGGCGGCGATGTCACCGATCCCTCGCTGGAAGTTCTGTACGCGGGTGAGGACCGGCTGTGCGTCGTGTGCCCGGAGGGGCATCCGATGACATCGGGCAAGCGGATCGGCCTGGAGAAGATCGTCCGTTATCCGCTGGTATTGACGGCGGCGGGAACGAGCGTGCGAGCGGTGGTTGACGCCGCGTTCGAACTCGCGGGCTACGCGCCCGTACCGACCTGCGAGCCGACCTACATGATGACGGCGGTGGCCATGGTTCGTGCCGGGCTCGGTGTGACCATCCTGCCGCGTTCAGCGCGCGAGGTGCGCGCTGAACCGGCGCTGGTGGCTAGGGTTATCGATGAACCGAGTTTCGTGCGGCCCATCGCGCTCGTGAAAAAACGCGGGCGTACATTGCCGCCGGTGACAGAGGCGTTTGTAAGCTTGATCGTGAAAGGGCTCGGGGAGCGTGAAGAACATAACTAACGCACGTAAGCGAACACCGCCAGCGCCGCCATGACCGTGATCGCGCCGCCAATGCGCGTCGCGATCTGCGCGAACGGCATCAGCTCCATGCGATTGCCACCCCAAAAAACAATACGGCGGCAAGCTTGCGCGTGCCGCCGTATGGTGCGCTTGAAACATGCTGTCTCCAGGCGCCGACCTTGAGGCCTTGCCGCTTACTGCGGCTGGCCCTTGTCGTTGGTACCCATGGCCGAAGCGGCTGCAGCAGCCGATGCGCCCTTCGCGTGCGATGCCTTGTCTTGCTGATGCAACGTCGTACCGCCTGTGCCCGACGCAGCCTTCTTATGCTTGAAATGCGGCAGATGCGGTTTCGGTTCTTTCGGGCTGACAGGAGGCTTGCTTTCGTCCGTCTTCGGACCGCCGCCGCCACCAGCACCTTGAGCCATTGCCGCACCAGCGAACGCGAAAGCGAGCGCACCAACCATTGCAATTTGCGAGAACTTCTTCATTACCAATCTCCCTGGAGTTGTGAATCGATTGCAGCACCGCATTGTTGTTCGAAATGCATGGAATTTCAACGAATTCAGAATATTCCTAGCGAAAATTGGTCTTGGCGAGTTCCACGATTTCGTCGCCGCGACCGTTCAGGATCGCTCGCAACATGTAGAGGCTGAAGCCTTTTGCCTGCGCCAATTCCACTTTGGGCGGCATCGCGAGCTCGTGCTTTGACGTGACGACATCGACGAGCGCCGGCCCCGGATAAGCGAAAGCCTTCTGCAGAGCCTCTGCGATGTCTTCCGACTCCTCCACCCGGATGCTGAATATGCCCGCTCCCTGGGCAATGGCCGCGAAGTCGGTTTTGGCCAGATCGACGTTGGTATCGAGGTAACCGGCGGCCTTGAGCTCCATCGAAACGAAGCCGAGCAGACTGTTGTTATAAACCACCACTTTGATCGGCAGATCGAGTTGGCGGGCGCTGAGCAAGTCGCCGAGCAGCATCGACAAACCGCCGTCGCCCGAGAGCGAGACCACTTGCCGCCCCGGATTTGCGCCCTGTGCGCCGAGGGCCTGGGGCATCGCATTGGCCATGGAACCGTGGTTGAACGAGCCGTGAAGCTGGCGTTTGCCGTTCATCGTGAGATAACGCGCCGCCCAGACGGTCGGCGTGCCGACATCGGCGGTAAAAATGGCGTCTTCCGATGCGGCTTCGTTAATCAGTTTCGTCAGGTATTGCGGGTGAATCGGCTTGCCGGGGCCGGACGGCGTGGCGAGTTCATCGAGTCCCTTTCGCGCCTCTGCGTAGTGCTTGCGGGCGGTATCGATGAACTTGCGGTCGGTCTTGCGCGTGAGTTTCGGCAGTACGGCCGCGATCGTCTCCTTGACCGTGCCGACCAGTCCGAGCGCGAGTGGTGCACGCGCGCCGAGCTTCGAGCCGCGCCAGTCGACCTGGATGATCTTGGCGTCGGTGGGATAGAACGGCCGGTAGGGGAAATCGCAGCCGAGCAGCAGCAGCGTGTCGCACGACATCATCGCGTGGTAGCCGGAGCTGAAACCGATCAGCCCCGTCATGCCGACGTCATACGGGTTATCCCATTCGATGAACTGCTTGCCGCGCATCGCGTGGACGACCGGTGCGCCGAGCGCGTCCGCGAGTGCGACCACCTCGTCGTGCGCGCCCGCAGTGCCGCTGCCGCACATCAGCGTCACCGCGTCCGAACCGTTCAGCATGGCCGCGAGACGGTCTATATCGATGTCCGAGGGCAGGATGGTCGACGGCCCCGTGGCCGACCAAGCCGGCTTTTCCGCGGGCGCGTCGCTCAGTGCCACGTCGCCGGGCAACACGATCACGGCAACGCCGCGCTCTTCGATCGCCGTGCGCATCGCGCGGGCGAGCACGCGGGGGAATTGCGCGGCGCTCGCCACCAGTTCGACGTAGTGGCTGCATTCCTTGAACAGCGCGGTGGGGTGAGTTTCCTGGAAATAGCCCAGCCCGATTTCCGTCGATGGAATATGCGCGGCAATCGCCAGCACCGGCTGCTGGTTACGATGGCAGTCGTACAAGCCATTGATCAGGTGCAGGTTGCCCGGGCCGCAACTGCCGGCGCACACGGCAAGCTTGCCCGTCGATGCCGCGTCAGCGCCCGCTGCGAACGCCGCCACTTCCTCGTGGCGGGTGTGCATCCAGCGGATGGAGCCGGCCTGGTCGAGGCTATAAGCGAGCCCGTTCAGGCTGTCGCCCGTCACGCCCCAGATGCGCTCGACGCCCGCTGCCGCCAGCGTCCTGGCCAAAAATTCCGCAACCGTGTTTCTTGCCATGTCCTGCTCCTTGGATGGATAAGCGAATCGGAGTGGTCGATCGGAGGCCGGGTCGTCAGCATCCTTTCGTCATACACGTGCAAAAACAGATCAAAACAGGTGCAAAGGGAAAAGCATAAACGTGATGGAGCGGATCAAATATGAAAAAACCTTAATCGACATGCTTTACGAATGGCCGACGACGGCGGTTGAAGGATGTTCGTGCAGCGTTCAGGCACGAAGGGACAAACGTCGAGCTCGGCGTTCTCCGCGCGGGATAGAAACACGCTGGTTGCTAGAATGTCCGTCCCCTCTCCCCGCCTGAGCCAAGAACCGCCCCGATGGATCTCGAACGCATTCTCTTCACGCAGGGCTTCGGCTCGCGCCGCCAATGCCGGGCGCTCGTCGCTGACGGCCGCGTGTCCATCGCGGGCTCGCCGTGTACGAATGCCGCCACCGATATCGCATCCGACGCGCTCCCGTCGTTCGAGTTTCAAGTCGATGGCGCTCAATGGCTGTATCGGGAAAAGGCATATCTGGCGCTGAACAAACCACCGGGCTACGAGTGTTCACGTGATCCGCAGCATCATCTGAGCGTTTTTCACCTGATACCGCCGCAATTAACGGAGCGTGGCGTGCAATGCGTGGGACGTCTTGATCAGGACACGACCGGCCTTCTGCTCCTCTCCGATGACGGCGCGTTCGTGCATGCGTTCACATCGCCGAAACGCAAGGTGCCGAAGGTATATCTCGCGACCACGCGCCATCCGTTAGACGATGCTCAACTCTCGGCGCTTCGCAACGGCGTGTTGCTGCATGGCGAATCACAGCCAATCGCAGCCGTTGGCGCAGAAAAGCGCGACGAGCGGGAACTCGAGCTCTCGGTGCTCGAAGGCAAATACCATCAGGTGAAGCGGATGGTTGCAGCGGCGGGGAACCGCGTGGAGCAATTGCATCGGGAGCGTATTGGCGGTTTTGCGCTACCCAATGATCTGACCGAGGGCCAATGGCGCTGGCTGGACGATGCAGACCTCGCGATGCTACGGCAAAGCTGACGCGCGTCGTGCGTCATGTTCGCAAGACCACGCGCTGCATCCATCCGATAGTGGCAAGCGTAAAGGTGGTATCCCTCTGTTTTAAATACCTATGCCCCAACAACAAAAACGCCGCATCGTGACATTCGGTCTTGCCAGTCTTGGCGCTGCGGCGCTCGCCGCGTGCAGTCCCGTGAAGCTTTTGAACGCCACGATTCCGTCGAGTGGCTACAAGAAAACATCAGCCATTGCGTACGGCAGCGATCCGCGTCAGGTGCTCGATGTCTACGTGCCCACCGCCGCGGCAAGTACTCAACCGCGTCCGGTCGTCGTGTTTTTCTACGGCGGAAGCTGGCAAACCGGCGATCGGGCCAATTACCTGTTTGTCGCGCAAGCCTTGACGTCGCGAGGCTACGTGGCGGTGCTGCCGGATTACCGCACGTATCCGGAAACAGCGTTTCCTGGTTTCGTTAACGATGCCGCGTCCGCCACGCGCTGGACACGCGACCACGCACACGAATTCGGCGGCGATCCGTCGCGGCTTTTTGTAATGGGCCATTCCGCAGGCGCTCATCTGGCTGCGCTGATCGCGACTGATCCGCGATACCTCGCTTCGCAATCGATGTCAAAAGCCGACTTGCGTGGGATGATCGGCCTGGCTGGACCTTACGATTTCCTGCCGCTCACCGATCGCACGCTATTCGATGTCTTCCCGGCAAACACGCGCGCCGAGAGCCAGCCGATCAATTACGTCACAGGCCACGAGCCGCCGATGTTCCTCGCCGCCGGCACCGCCGACACCGTCGTCGATCCCGGCAACACCGACCGTCTGGCGGCCGTGTTGCGCAAACATGGCGACTCGGTGGAAGTGAAGCATTACGACGGTTTCGGCCATGTGCGAATTGTCTCGGCGCTGGCGTTGCCGCTGCGGGGAAGCTCGACGGTGCTGGCGGATTTATCGTCGTTCATTGACTCGCAATAAGCGCCCGATGAGCGCCCCGATAAACGCCATGAATCGCACCGCGCCAATTCAATAGGTGTTAACACAATACGTTGGCGCTGCACTGCAGCATGCCTTTCTTACGACGGAAATCTATACTGCTTTCACGACTATTAAAAGAAGCAGGAGGGCCACCATGGCCGCTCACATGACCATTGCAATGATTGCGTTCGTGGCAGTCAGCGTGTTGTTTATCGTCGGATTGGGGGTGACCATGCATCTGCGCCATCGCTATCAGCCCAATCTGATTGGTGCGCTTATCGGGGCCTTGCTGTGCTTTATCCTGCTGGAGACGCTACCGGTTCTGATGTGACGGCGGAGTGAACGTCCTGCTTGCTCAGGAACTCGCGCAGGAAGTCGTCGATGCTCGGATAACGCAGCGCGTAACGCATCTCGTCTCGCAGCCGGGCGTTCTGCAAACGTCGCGATTCGCGCATGAACGAGAGCATCATGGGCTCGAGTTGCGCCTCTGCCTGCTCGCGTGAAACGCGAGGCGCGCGTGGCAATCCGAACGCATCGGCAACCAGGTCGAAATAATCGCCCATGCGCAAGTCGCTATCGTCCGATGCATGCACCACGCGCTGCGGCAGCGCCCGCCGGATCGCGAGCACGAGAATGGCGGCGAGATCGTCGGCGTGGATATGGTTCGTGTAGACATCGTCGGCAGGCGCCAGGGCCGGCGTTCCCTTCTGCAGCCGTGCCAACGGCAGGCGGTTGCCGGCGTAGATCCCGGGAATCCGCACAATCGATGCACTCATCACACCGCGCCGGGTCGCACCGCGCAATTGCGTTTCCGCCGATACCCTCCGTTTCGCGCGCGCGTTGTCCGGCCTGACCGGGCGAGTCTCGTCGATCCACGCCCCGCCGCAATCGCCGTAAACGCCGGACGTGCTCGCATAAATCAGGCGGATCGGCGCCCGGCGAGCGACGGCGCCCCAAACCCGGTCGGGTACAATAGACGCACTTTTTATGGGCCTGGCGTGCGCGTTGATACCCATTCTGGCCGCCGCTGGCATGCTGCTTTTGAAGGTCGCGCGAAACCATCCGCGCCACCCTCGCTGACGAGCCACGGCGCTGGTCGCTTCGCGCGCAACGGACCGTCGCGGCGCACTCAGCGCGGCAATCAGCGCGCGGGTCCTGCTGTCGTCGTCGCCGGTTTTCTGGGGTGGCGCGAGATGCAGCACCGTGGATGCAAGACCGGCCAGCCGTCGCAGGCTGCGGCGCTCGTCCAGGTTGCCGATCAACGGCGTTGTGCCGGCTGCGCGCAGCTCGGCGGCGCGCGCCGGTTGACTTGAAAGTGCGATCACGCGAGGTGCGTCAGCACGGTGTGCGAGAAGCGGCACGCAACGCAGGCCGACATCGCCGCAACCGGCAATCAGCACACGCGCGCGGCGTAGTTTTCGAGTGGCGATCATGCTGTCGATTGTAGCCGCGACAGCTTTTGCATTTGTTTCATTCAACTCATCCAGGATCTATGGCTTTCAACGTTACGCTCCGGCAAAGCGGCCGGCAGTTCCAGGTAGAACCCGACGAAGCGGTGCTGCTCGCCGCCCTGCGGCAGGGCATCGGTCTTCCCTACGGCTGCAAGAACGGAGCCTGTGGTTCATGCAAGGGCACGATCGTCTCCGGCGAAGTCGAGCAAGCGCCGCATTCGTCGTCGGCGTTGTCCAACGACGAAAAAACCCGCGGCATGGCGCTGCTGTGCTGCGCGACGGCCAAGGGCGACCTGACGGTCGACGTGCGCGAAGTGGCGGGCGTAGGCGACATACAAGTCAAGAAGCTGCCTTGCCGCGTGAATGCGCTTGAGCGCAAGGCCGCCGACGTCATTGAACTGAAGCTGCAATTGCCGGCCAACGAACGGCTGCAATACCTGGCCGGCCAGTACATCGAATTCATCCTGAAGGACGGCAAGCGCCGCAGTTATTCGATGGCAAGTCCGCCGCACCACGAGGGCCCGATCGAACTGCACGTTCGCCACATGCCCGGCGGCACCTTCACGGACCACGTGTTCGGCCCCATGAAAGAGCGTGACATCCTGCGCTTCGAAGGCCCGCTTGGCACGTTCTTCCTGCGTGAAGATTCAGAGAAACCTATTGTGTTGCTGGCTTCCGGCACGGGCTTCGCACCGATCAAGGCGATCATCGAACACGCGGTGTTCAAGAATTTGAACCGGCCGATGACACTCTATTGGGGCGGCCGCCGTAAGCAAGACCTGTACATGATGGACATGGCGGAGCAATGGGCGAAGGACGTGCCGAACTTCTCGTTCGTGCCGGTGCTGTCGGAACCCGATGCAACCGACGCCTGGACCGGCCGCACCGGCTTTGTTCATCGTGCTGTCATTGAAGATCTGCCAGACTTGAGCGCATATCAGGTGTACGCCTGCGGCGCGCCGGTGATGGTGGAATCCGCGCAGCGTGATTTCACGAGCCACCACCGTTTGCCGGAGGACGAGTTCTACGCCGATTCGTTCACCAGCGCGGCGGATCTCGCTAATCCGGTATGAATGCGCCGGTTTAAACGTACTTCCGCAAGTTGAGAGCGTGGCGGCTCGACAAAAAAATCGGGCCGCCATGGTTTACACGCAGGAACTTCGTATCGTATTCTTCGCGAATGCTCAAAATTTACGCCACTCTTCGACGTCGCTCGCCGCTCCCTTAGGGATGCCGCTGGCTCGTCACGGATTGGCGCTTGAGTTTTCGAACCAGCGCACACTTCGCCACTATGAAGCCACGGAATTCCGTGGCTTTTTGCATTGTGGGTTCGGTTTTTTATCTCGCCGCTTTTTTTACTTGCTGTTTTCGTGGAGCCCGCCGTCATGAATTTCCAAGAGTATCCCGTCGAATCGCTGATGTTCATCACGAACCGTCCTGAGATCGTGTTCACGCACGGCAAGGGTTCCTGGCTCTACGACAACAACGAGAAGCGATACCTCGACTTCATCCAGGGCTGGGCGGTGAATAGTCTGGGTCATTGCAACGACGGCATGATCGAAGCCATGGACAAACAGGCGCGCACGCTCATCAATCCGTCGCCGGCGTTCTACAACGCGCCGATGGCCCAGCTCGCCGGTTTGCTCACCGCGAATAGCTGCTTCGACAAGGTGTTCTTCGCCAACAGCGGCGCCGAAGCCAATGAAGGCGCGATCAAGCTCGCGCGCAAGTGGGGCAAGAAATTCAAGGGCGGTGCGTACGAGATCATCACGTTCGATCACAGCTTCCACGGCCGGACGCTGGCGACCATGTCGGCGAGCGGCAAGCCGGGCTGGGACACCATCTATGCACCGCAAGTGCCGGGCTTCCCGAAGGCTGACCTGAACGACATCGCGTCGGTGGAAAAACTCATCACCGATAAAACCGTCGGCGTGATGCTCGAACCTATCCAGGGCGAAGGCGGCGTGATCCCGGCCACACGCGAGTTCATGCAGGCATTGCGCGCGCTGACGAAGAAACACAACCTGCTGATGATCGTCGATGAAGTGCAAAGCGGCTGCGGCCGCGCCGGCACTTTGTTCGCGTATGAATTGTCGGACGTGGAACCGGACATCATGACCCTCGGCAAGGGCATTGGCGGCGGCGTGCCGCTGGCCGCGTTGCTCTCGACCAAGGAAGTGGCGTGCTTCGAACCCGGTGACCAGGGCGGCACGTACAACGGCAATCCGCTGATGACAGCAGCAGGCTTCTCGGTGATTTCGCAACTGACCGCGCCGGGCTTCCTCGAAGGCGTGCGCGAGCGTGGCGAATACCTGAAGGCGCAGTTGTTGCAGCTATCGGAAGAGCGCGGTTTCAACGGTGAACGTGGCGAAGGTTTGTTGCGCGCGTTGCTGCTCAATAACGACAACGGTCCGAAGATTGTCGAAATGGCACGTGACATGGGACCGGATGGTTTGCTGCTGAACGCCGCGCGCCCGAACCTCTTGCGCTTCATGCCTGCGCTGAACGTGACGAAGGACGAGATCGACCAGATGATGTCGATGCTCCGTTCCGTGCTGGACGCGCTGTGATTATCCGGGTCTTCGATGAGCGCGACACGCAGGACGTGCTCGCGCTCTGGGCACAAGCGTTTCCGGAATACGCCGCGCCTGGCAAACCACAGCGTGATCCGCGTTTATCGATTCGAAACAAGCTCGCCATGCAGCCGGAGTTTTTCTTCGTCGGCATGCTGGAGGAGCGTCTGATCGGAACGGTGATGGTGGGTTACGACGGGCACCGCGGATGGATGTATTCGCTCGCAGTTGCCGAGGATCAACGCGGTAACGGTTATGCCCGCGCGCTGGTCGAGCACGCGGAACGCGCGCTTGCTGCTATCGGGTGTCCGAAGCTGAATCTGCAGATCATGGCGAACAAGCCTGAAACGAAGGCGTTTTACGCGAAGCTCGGTTATCAGATGGATGAAGTGGTGAGCTTCGGCAAGCGGCTTTGATCACGCATTAAACTGAAAAAGCCGCATGCCCTTCTTCAAAGGCATGCGGCTTCTTCATTCATCAATCTACGATCCTACTCACCCAAGTAAGCAGCCCGCACCTTTGGATCGTCCAGCATGGTCTTCGCGTCACCCGACATGGTGACCAGACCCGAATCCATCACATACCCGCGATTCGCCGCCTGCAACGCCAGCCGCGCGTTCTGCTCAACCAGCAGCACCGTCAGTCCTTCGCCCGAAATCTCGCGCACCACTTCGAAGATCTTCTCGACCATTATTGGCGAGAGACCCATCGACGGTTCGTCGAGCAGCAACAACTTCGGCCGCGACAACAGCGCACGCGCCATGGCCAGCATCTGCTGCTCACCGCCCGACAACGTGCCCGCATACTGCGACGCCCGCTCTTTCAGCCGCGGAAAGAAGCCGAACATGCGGTCGGTGTCCTTGTCGATCTCGTCCTTGTCGTTGCGCAAGTACGCGCCCATCTGCATGTTTTCAAGAATCGACATGCGCGCAAAAATACCGCGTCCTTCCGGCACCATCGCGAGGCCGCGCTTGAGCAATTCATGCGACGGCACACCCTTGATCGACTCGCCCATATATTCAATGTCACCCGCCGAATACGCCTTCAGGCCCGTGATGGCTTTCATCGTGGTCGTCTTGCCTGCGCCGTTCGCGCCGATCAGCGTCACGAGTTCGCCCTTGCCCACTTCCAGGTCCACGCCCTTGACGGCGTGAATGCCGCCATAGCTGACCTGCAGTCCCTTGATCTTCAGCATTGCTGCGCCGTTGGCGCCATTCGTCGTAGCCATCAGTGAACCCCTGCCCCGAGATAAGCCTCGATCACCTTCGGATCCTTCTGCACGTCCTGCGGCAGACCCTCGGCGATCACCTTGCCGTAATCGAGCACCGTCATCCGGTTGCACAATCCCATCACCAGTTTCACATCGTGTTCGATCAAGAGGATCGTGCGGCCGTCGCTGCGAATCTTGTCGAGCAGGCGCGTGAGCTCGACCTTCTCCGTCGCGTTCATCCCGGCTGCGGGTTCATCGAGTGCGAGCAGCTTCGGATCGGTGGCCAGCGCACGCGCAATTTCCAGACGGCGCTGGTGTCCGTACGACAAGTTGCGCGACGTGTAGTCCGCGTATTGCAGCACGCCCACGTACTCCAGCAACTCCAGCGCACGCTCCTTGATTTCCTTCTCTTCACGACGCTCGGACGGCGTCTGCAACACCGCGCCGATCAGCCCGTGCTTCGTGCGCACGTGGCGCCCGACCATCACGTTCTCCAGCGCCGTCATGCCGCCGAAGAGACGAATGTTCTGGAACGTACGCGCAATGCCCGCCTTCGCCACCTGATGCACGGCGGTCGGCGTGTACGGCGTACCGTCGAGCACGAACGTACCCGAATCCGGTGTGTACAGACCCGTGATCACGTTGAAGAACGTGGTCTTGCCTGCGCCGTTCGGGCCGATCAGGCCGTAGATTTCGCCTTCCCTGATTTCCAGGCCAACTTCGGCCAATGCCTGCAAGCCGCCGAAGCGCTTGTTCACGCCCTTCACGGACAGTCGAATGGGTTTATCGCTCATTGTTTTTTCTCCGCTCTATCGGGGCTCAGGCGCGAACCGGCTTCTTGCCAGCGCGCTTCGCAATCTTCGCGATCTTGTCTTCATGTTTCGGAGACGGCCACAGGCCCTCCGAGCGATACAGCATGATCAGCACCATCGCGAGACCGTAGAGCAACTGGCGGATGACTTCGGTGTCCACGATCTGGTGACCGAAGATGAAGTTCTGCAGCGGACCCATGGTCGAGCGCAGGAATTCGGGGAACACGGCCAGCAGCACCGCGCCCAGGATCACGCCCGGAATGTGGCCCATGCCGCCGAGCACCACGCAGGCCAGCACCACGATGGATTCCCAGAACGTGAACGATTCCGGCGAGACGAATCCCTGGAACGTACCGAACATCGCGCCCGACAAACCGCCGAACGACGCACCCATCGCGAAGGCCAGCAGTTTCACGTTACGGGTGTTGATGCCCATCGCCTTGGCGGCGATTTCGTCTTCGCGGATCGCGGCCCACGCGCGGCCAATACGCGAATGCTGCAAGCGTACGCACACGAAGATCACGAACAGCGAGCACAGCACGAACAGGTAGTAATAGTTGTAGACCGAGGGGAAGTTGAACCCGAACAACGAATGGGACTTCGATAAATCGAAGCCGAACAGCGACACCGGATCCACCCCGGTAATCCCCTTCGGGCCATTCGTGATGTTGACCGGACGATCCAGGTTGTTCATGAAGATCCGGACGATTTCCCCGAAGCCCAAGGTCACGATAGCGAGGTAATCGCCGCGCAGACGCAACGTTGGTGCACCGAGCAACACGCCGAAGGTGGCCGCCAGCGCCATCGCGCACGGCACGATGATCCAGAACGGCGTGTGCAGGCCATTGGGAAACAGATGCGCGATCCACTCGAACTGCGTGGTCAGTTGCGGCGACGACAGCAACGCAGCCACGTAAGCGCCCACCGCATAAAACGCGATGTAGCCCAAGTCCAGCAGCCCGGCAAAACCCACCACCACGTTAAGGCCGAGTGCCAGCATCACGTACAGCATCGCGAAGTCGAGCACGCGGACCCAGTAGTTGCCGCCGGCCGCGCCGATCAGCATGGGCGCGAGGATCACGAGCGCGGTCACCAGCACCGTGACGGCGTAGTTCTTCGCGGTCTTTTTTTCAGGGATGAGCGTGGTCGACGGCTCGATCGGTTGAATTGAAGTCATGCTTGGTCTCCCTGTTTTAAGCGCGATCTGCGACACGTTCGCCGAGCAAGCCGGACGGACGGAACACCAGCACGATGATCAGCACGATGAACGCGAACACGTCCTGGTAGTTACTGCCGAACACGCCCCCGGTCAAATTGCCGATATACCCGGCACCGAGCTGTTCGATCAGGCCGAGCAGCACGCCGCCGACCATTGCGCCGCCCAGGTTGCCGATCCCTCCCAGCACCGCCGCCGTGAACGCCTTCAACCCGGGGATGAAGCCCATGTAGAAGTGCGCATTGCCGTATTCGGAGGCGATCATCACACCGGCGAGCGCCGCGAGCGCGGAGCCGATCATGAAGGTCGCCGAGATCACGAAATTAGGGTTGACCCCCATCAGGCTGGCGACGCCCGGGTTCTCGGCAATGGCGCGCATCGCGCGGCCGAGTTTCGTCTTGTGCACGAGCAGCAGCAGGCCGCCCATCACGATGAACGCCACCACGATGATCACGATTTCCGTCATCGAAATCACAGCGCCCGGACGATCGGCTGTGGCGGTGATCACGTTGATCGGATCGGTTGGCAGCAGCTGCGGGAAGGCCAGCGGATTGCGGCCCCAGATCATCATGGCGATGGTCTGGAGAAGAATCGATACGCCGATCGCTGTAATCAAGGGAGCCAGACGCGGCGCGCGGCGCAAAGGCCGGTAAGCCACGCGTTCGATGGTGTAGCCGACCAGCGCACAGACGACTGCGGCGACCAGCAGCGCGATGACCAATACCAGCGATAACGGCAATCCTGGAAAGTGGTTCTGCATGACGCCGATGGCGGACAGCGCGACCATGGCGCCGACCATCAGCACGTCCCCGTGTGCAAAGTTGATGATGCCGAGAATCCCGTACACCATCGTGTAACCCAACGCGATGATGGCGTAGACGCTGCCAAGCACCAGCCCGTTGATAATCTGCTGGATGAAGATATCCATTGAAGGCTCCTTAGCCCGTGCGACTAGATTTACGCTTTATCGCTGGCCGATAAACCGAAGGGAAGAAAAAAACGCAACCGCACCGCGCGTATTTGAAAAAAAACTCTAAAACGTCCGAAAGTAACTACGTATCGAGGGGTTGCTCAACCAAATGTGCATTCGCCGCACGGCGCTGCAGCACAGGTTTACGGCGTAACGACGTCAATGACGTTCTTCTTGTTATCCTTGAAATCGATTAGCGTGATTGCACCACCGCCTTTCAGATCGCCCTTGTCATCGAATGCAATGTGTCCTGTCAGGCCGTTGAAATCCGTCGATGCAATCGCTGTAAGCACCTTTGGCGCTTCAATCGAATTCGCGCGCTTCATGGCATCGACAATCACGTACACCGCGTCATAGGTGAACTGCGCATAGCCCTGAAGCGGCAAATGAAAACGAGCTTCGTAGCGCCCGGCGAAATCCCCGCCCTTGTCCAGTTTCGACACGTCAGTACCGAGTTCCGAGCACACCACGTTCGGCGCTGCGTCGGCCGCGAGCGTGGCGATGTCGGTGGAACACATGCCGTCGCCGCCCAGAATCTTTGCCTTGATGCCCATTGCCGCGGCCTGCTTGGCAAACGGTCCGCCGGTCACGTCCATGCCGCCGAACATCACCGCGTCGGGCTGGCTGCGCTTGATCTTGTTCAGGATCGCCTTGAAATCGCGCGCTTTGTCGGTCGTAACTTCGTGCCCCGTGATGTGGCCGCCGCCAGCGACCACGGCTTTCGCAAACTCGTTCGCGAGACCCCGGCCGTAGAGCGTGGCGTCATCGACGACCACGATTTTCCGCGCGTGCAACGTCTTCAGCGCGTAGGTCGCCAGCACCGGCCCTTGGCGCGCGTCCGTCGGCACCACGCGGAACGTCGTTTTGAATCCTTGCTGCGTGAACGTGGGGTTGGTCGTCGCGCCGGAGATCTGCGCCACGTTCGCGTCGCTATAGATCTTCGATGCTGGAATTGACACGCCCGAGTTCAAATGACCGACGACCGCCACCACGTGATCGGCCACCAGTTGCTGCGCCGCCGCGATCCCTTTCTTGGGATCGGCTGCGTCGTCCTGCGTGTCCAGTTCGAGATGGATCGCGTGTCCGTCAATAGTCAGGCCCTGCGCGCCTATTTCTTCGATAGCGAGCCGTGCGCCGTTTTCGTCGTCCTGCCCGAGATGAGCCAGCGGTCCGCTAACGGGCGCAACGTGGCCGATCTTGACCACCGTGGCGTTGCTGGCCGGTGCGGGCGCGGACGCCGCAGCCACTGACGCCGCCGACGCTTGCGAACCCGATACGGCCGGCGCACTTGCCCCAGCGCTCGACGACGCTGCCGCCGAGGCTTCCGACACCGCCGACGCCCCCGCGGCCGGCTCGTTATCACTCTTTTTGCCGCATGCCGTTGTCATCGCAACCGCAGCCGCGATGGTCACGGCAAAGCCAAACTTCATTCGCATTCAGTGGGTCTCCGGCGCCTTGAAAAGCTGGTGTTTCCAGCCCTTCCGGCTTGGAACGCGCGCATTGTAACTCGGTTTTTGAGACGTGCAATATTGTTCAGCGACAGGGGTTTTCCTCCATTGCAACCCGCTCCGCAGCCTCCGGCGGACATCTCGGAGCAACCCGGTTGCGCCCCGCGTCGGTGCGCAAGTTGCACCATCGGTTGGCATCGTGGGTAAACACCGATGCTTTGCATGGCCTAGGCGACGCCGCAAATTTCCGGAAACGCACTTTCATGGTGCGAGTGCAAAATCAGCCGGTCAATCCGGTGGTTCTCGTAGCGAGCTTCGGCGGGGCACGTGTGGGCGGGATTTTTTTGCGGCGCGTCGGCAGCGTTTTTGCCGCAGACAAAGAAAAGGCCGCGCCAACGTGAATTGGAACGGCCTTTAATACAATTTTTGGTTGTCGCCTCTATCAAGGAGCAACGTTCGACGCCTCGAAACCGGTCTGTCAGCCCGGCAGCGTCAGCCCACGCGGCAGCGGAAAGGAAACCGTCTCTTCGATCCCTTCCAGCGGACGCACGTTTCTCACGCCCAGCTCCCGCAAGCGCGCGATCACGGCCTGCGCGAGCACTTCCGGCGCCGATGCGCCCGCCGTCACGCCAATGCGCTTTTTCCCTTCCACCCATTTCGGATCGATTTGCGTGGGCGAATCAACCATATACGCTGGAATGCCGCGCTTTTCAGCGACTTCGCGTAGCCGGCTTGAGTTCGAACTGTTCGGGCTGCCCACCACGATCACCACATCGCATTGAGGCGCGAGAAACTTCACCGCGTCCTGACGATTCTGCGTGGCGTAGCAAATATCCTGCTTCTTCGGCTCTTTCACCGACGGATATTTCGACTTCAATGCACCGATGATCGCGGACGCATCGTCGACTGACAGCGTGGTTTGCGTGACATAGGCAATCCGGCCGGGGTCCGCAAGCGCGAGCGCTTCCACGTCCTCAATGTCTTCCACCAGATGCATGCCTTCGCCGCTCTGCCCCATCGTGCCTTCCACTTCGGGATGGCCCTTGTGGCCAATCATCACGATGTCGAAGCCTTCCTGGCGCATCTTCGCGACTTCCATATGCACCTTGGTCACGAGCGGGCAGGTGGCGTCGAACACGCGCAATTTGCGCGTTTCCGCTTCCGAGCGCACCGCCTTCGACACGCCGTGCGCGCTGAAAATCAGCGTACTGCCTTCGGGCGCGTCGGCCAGGTCTTCAATGAACACGGCGCCTTTCTTGCGCAAATCCTCGACCACATAGGCGTTGTGCACGATCTCGTGGCGTACGTAGATAGGCGCGCCGAACAGCGCGATGGCCCGCTCCACGATTTCAATTGCACGATCGACACCGGCACAGAAACCGCGCGGCTGAGCGAGGAGAATTTCGACATCGAGAAGGGTGTCAGTGGAGCTCATGGCTACAGAATTCCGATGATTTTCACTTCGAACGCCAGCGCCTGGCCGGCAAGCGGATGATTGAAATCGAACAGCGCGGAGGTCTCGCCGACCTCCTTGAGCACGCCCGCGTAGCGGCCACCGCCCGGCGCATTGAATTCGACCAGATCACCGGGAGAAAAATTCTCGCCGATCATCGCGTTCTGACGCAACGTGACCAGCGACACCCACTGCAGCATTTCAGGATTGCGCTGACCGAACGCCTGGCCAGGCATCAGCCGAAAGGTCGAATGGTGGCCCACCTTCAGACCAAGCAGAATGTCTTCAAGCGGCGGCGCGAGATGGCCGGCGCCTAACAACAGCGTAGCGGGCTTGTCGGCGAACGTGCTGACAATGTCCGATCCATTCTCAAGCGTAAGCCGGTAATGAAGCGTGACATGCGAACCGGGTTTCACCTCGGAAATATCAATGATGCTCATGTTTGATCGTGGTAGCCGTAAAAGCCTGAATTACCTTCTCAACCGGTTCCGCCGTCCGATAAAAGGCCGGGCGTCCGAACAGGACGCCGTCATGGCGAAAGCTTGGCCAGCAAACGGGCGCCGCATCGCCGGAACCAACAGCCTCGGGGCGCAAGCCGCCAAACGGGCGCTCAGGGAATTGCCAAACCGCCATTGTAAGCCACAGTGCGACCGCGTCGCCTCCCTCCCATCAACGCCTTGGCTCAACAGGGAACGGCGCAGTCAGCCGCCAATTTCGACAATCTTCCCGCCGTTGCACGCGAGCCGGAGCGTGACATGAACGCCCGACTCGAACTGGTGCTAAACAACGCACCCTATCCCGCCGATGCACTCCTCGCCGCGGAGCTTCACGCACAGATCGCGCCTGCCGTCATGCGCATGCTCGACTGGCCTGCGCGTGACCGTCCGCGGGAACGCCTGTTAAAACTGGGCGCTCAGACGTTATCGGACGCCGAGTTGCTGGCGCTGTTCCTGAATACCGGCCGCCCGGGCATGACGTCCGTTGACGTGGCGCGCGACCTTCTGATCCGGTTCGAATCTATTAGAGGCGTGCTGGGCACGACCGCGACGGAATTACGCAGGTTTGGCGGTATCGGCCCGGCCAAGGCGGCGCTATTGCTCGCGGTCTCCGAGCTATGCCAGCGTTCGCTCGCGGAAAAAACCCGCGACCGGCCCTTGCTGGACGCTCCGCAGGCGGTGGAAGACTATTTGAAATGGCTGATCGGCACGCGGCCCAACGAAGTGTTTGTGACCCTCTTTCTCGATATCAAACATTGCCTGATCACGGTGGACGAATCGGCGAAGGGATCCATCTCGCGTGTTGCCGTCTATCCGCGGGAAATCGTGCGGCGGGCGCTCACATTAAATGCGGCCAGCCTGATCGTCGCGCATAATCACCCCTCCGGCGGCGTCGAGCCGAGCGCCAACGACCGCAGGCTGACGCGGGTGCTGCAGGACTCACTCGCGCTGATCGACGTCCGGCTGCTGGATCATCTGGTGGTGGCATCGAACGAGGTTTTCTCTTTTTCGCGACAAGGATGGATGCCGGCTTAAGGCGAATCGCGGCGCGGCCGAAGCCGCTTCGCAACCTGGATTGCGCTGATTTAATAGCCAGCCAGCCGCAAAACCCGGCAAAACCAGCGCTGAATGGGGCTTCGCAAGCGGAAAACCGCATGAAACCTGCACCGGACCGGATAACCGGATACCTTGTCCGGTACCAAAAAGAGTTGATTTTGCTGGTTTTTTGCGGTTAGAATCTCGGTTTGCTTCTTTCAACCAACCTGTTCCGAGCGTACGCGGTCATCATTTCGGGCAAACCTCTCGGTAGCCCGAAGCGGTCCCAAATGTATCTGGCGTTCGAACTCAGAATTAAAGCGTATTAGGAGTGCTCTCATGGCACGTGTATGCCAAGTAACCGGGAAGGGGCCGATGAGCGGCAACAACGTTTCCCATGCGAACAACCGCACCAAGCGTCGTTTCCTGCCCAATCTGCAAAATCGCCGCTTCTTCGTTGAAAGCGAAAACCGCTGGGTTCGTCTGCGTCTCTCGAACGCCGGCCTTCGCCTGATCGACAAAAACGGCATCGACTCCGTGCTCGCAGATCTGCGCGCACGTGGCGAAGTCTAAGGAGCACGAACATGGCCAAGGGCGCACGCGACAAGATCAAGTTGGAATCGACCGCAGGTACGGGTCATTTCTATACGACCACGAAGAACAAGCGCAACATGCCGGAAAAGATGGCGATCAAGAAGTTTGATCCCGTTGTCCGCAAGCACGTTGAATACAAAGAAACCAAGATCAAATAAGATCCGGTCTCTTTCGCTACGGTTTTACAAAAAGCCTCGCTCACGCGAGGCTTTTTGCTTTTGCGCCGTCGTTTTTGGCACTCGGTCTGCCTGGGCCCGGGCTCGCCCTGTTCGCCCTACTGACCAAACGGCCAAGTGAGCGCATGACCTGACACGCGTTATCCTTACTGCCCGGACTTTCCCATGCCATCGGCGTGAATCCGTAAAGTCGCGGCGGACAACTATAAACGGAGACGTGGCGGGATGAATTTCGACGTGGCAATCATCGGTAGCGGGCTGGCAGGCTTGAGTGTGGCGCTGAATCTGGCGGACACGCGGCGCGTTGCCATCCTCGCCAAACGTGGCGTAAGCGAAGGCGCCAGCGATTGGGCGCAGGGTGGTATTGCGGCGGTACTCGACTCCGCCGATAGTATCGACAACCACGTTCGCGACACGTTGATTGCCGGCGGCGGCTTGTGCGACGAGGCGGCCACGCGGTTTATCGTGGAAAACGGGCGTGCGGCCATCGAATGGCTGATCGGCGAAGGCGTGCCGTTCACCAAGGACCTGTCCGCCGAGCTCGGTTTTCATCTGACGCGTGAGGGCGGCCATAGCCATCGGCGGATCATTCATGCCGCCGATGCAACCGGTCACGCCGTGGTCACCACCCTCAACGAGCGCGTGCGCAATCATCCGAACATCACGGTGCTCGAGGATCATCACGCCATCGACCTGATCACGTCCGAGCGGCTCGGCTTGCCCGGGCATCGCTGTCATGGGCTTTATGCACTCGATCTCACGAGTGGACGTACCGTCACCATTGAGGCGCCGCATACCGTGCTCGCGACCGGCGGCGCCGGCAAGGTGTATCTGTACACCACCAATCCGGATACGGCGACAGGCGACGGCATTGCCATGGCGTGGCGCGCCGGCTGCCGTGTATCGAACATGGAATTCATCCAGTTCCATCCGACTTGCCTGTTCCACCCGTACGCGAAGTCGTTCCTGATCTCGGAAGCGGTCCGTGGCGAAGGCGGCATCCTGCGCCTGCCTGACGGAACGCGATTCATGCCCGCCCACGACGAACGCGCTGAGCTTGCACCACGCGACATCGTCGCCCGGGCGATCGACTTCGAGATCAAGAAACGCGGCATTGACTGCGTGTATCTCGACATCAGCCATCAGCCGGAAGTGTTCCTTCAGGAGCACTTCCCTACCATCCTCGCGCGCTGCCGCGAGTTCGGTATCGATATCACGAAAAAGCCGATTCCCGTCGTGCCCGCCGCGCATTACACCTGCGGAGGCGTCGTCACGGACCTGGCCGGCCGCACCGATCGTGCGGGGCTTTATGCCGTGGGTGAGACATCGTGCACGGGGCTTCACGGTGCGAACCGGTTGGCGAGCAACTCTCTGCTCGAGTGCCTGGTGGTCGGGCGGGCAGCAGCGCAAGCCATGGAAGAGGACGGCTTCGCCGCCCGCGCCCATGCACCCTTGCCTGCCTGGGATGAAAGCCGCGTCTCCGATCCGGACGAGGAAGTCGTGGTCGCGCACAACTGGGACGAGTTGCGGCGGCTGATGTGGAATTACGTCGGTATTGTGCGTACCGATAAACGGCTTGCACGCGCGCAGCATCGGATAGCGTTGCTTCGTGACGAGATTCACGAGTACTACGCGAACTTCAAGGTAAGCCGCGACTTGCTTGAATTGCGCAACCTGGTTGATGTCGCTTCGATGATCGTGGAAAGCGCGTGTTCACGGCGCGAAAGCCGGGGTTTGCACTTCAGCCGCGACTGGCCGGAGACCTTGCCGAAGGCGTTGCCAACTGTGTTGACGCCGCCGGTTGTGAGGCGGCGGGAGATCTAAACTGCGCGCGGTCGATTGCGGTCAGGTCATGCCGAACGCACCACGTCCAGCGCGCATTGCACCAGTTCCCGCATCAAGGGCGTGACACGTGCGGCGCGAGCTTCGTCGTAGGCATACGGCCGCGTCTCTTCCATATACGTCACCTGCGACAACTCAAGCTGCACCGCGTGAATGCCATCCTGCGGCGCGCCGTAATGTCGCGTGATGTAGCCGCCCTTGAAGCGGCCGTTCGCCACCGCCGTGTAAGCGCCCTGCTTGACCACCAGCGCTTCGAGCCTCTCTGCCAGACCCGCTGCTGCGCTCTCTCCACCCGCCGTGCCGAAGTTGAAGTCGGTCAGTTTGCCATCGAAGAAACGCGGCACGTGCGAACGGATGGAATGCGCTTCCCACAACAACGCCTTGCCGTGCGCTGCTTTCAAACGCGCCAGTTCTTCGGTCAGCGCATCGTGGTACGGCTGCCAATATTTTTCCCTACGATTGGCGATCTGGGCTTCCGAAGGCGCAGCGCCCGCAGGATATAACGGCTCGCTGTTGAAAGTATCGACGGGACACAGGCCGGTCGTATCACGTCCCGGATAGAGATTCGCCCCGTCGGGCGGACGGTTCAAGTCGATCACGTAACGCGAATTCGCGGGCACGAGGATCGACGCCCCCATCTCCACGGCGAACGCGTAGAGACGTTCGAGATGCCAGTCGGTGTCGTCGACTTCACGCGCGATCGGCGTCATGGTGGCGGCTATGTCGGCGGGAATCTGCGTGCCGGCATGGGGAATTGAAATCAACAGCGGCGCGCTGCCGCGCTTCAACGTAAAAACTCGATCGGTCACAGGCTACGTCCTTTATTTGAGCAATCCGGCCAGCGTGTTTCGATACCGCCCGAACGACTCTCCTTCATCGCGATGCCGGCGCGCCTCGACCACGACCTTCCCGCCGACGCTCACATCGAGCACCGGCGTCTCGCCATGTTCGCAAAACACCACGCCCGATAACCACGCGTCCGGCGCATGCCCGGCGATCGCCGGATGGTCGGGATCGAGCACGATGAAGTCCGCCCGGCGCCCCGTCTCCAGCACGCCGACCGCGCGACCGGTGGCGCTGGCGCCGCCTTGTGTGGCGGCATCGAAGAGACGATCGGCGACATGCGTTTGTTCATTCGACGCCAGCACGTTGCGCTCGCGTCGTGTCAGCCGTTGTCCGTATTCCAGCAGGCGCAGTTCGGAGCGCCAATCGACTGCTATGTGGCTGTCCGAGCCGAGCCCAAAACGTCCGCCATCGTTGAGATATGCATGCGCGGGAAAAATGCCGTCGCCGAGATTGGCTTCGGTTGTCAGGCACAAACCCGCAACGGCGCGACTCGCGGCCATTGCGCGGACTTCGCCCTCGTCTACATGCGTGGCGTGTACGAGGCACCAGCGTTCGTTCACATCGAAATTATCGAGAAGCCAGCGCACGGGCCGCGCTTTCAGCGTGTCGAGACAGGCATCAACTTCAGCCGTCTGTTCAGCGATGTGAATGTGCACCGGCGCGTCGGGAAATGCGTTGTCGAGTCCGCTGAGCAAGCGGCCCAGCGACTTCTTCGATACCGCGCGCAGCGAATGCGGCGCAACGCCATATCGAAGGTTGCCATTTTCGGGCTGCATCGAGCGCAGTGAAACGAGGGTGTCGAGCAAACTTTCCGGCGTATGGACAAAACGCGCCTGGCCGGATGTTGGCTCACGCTCGCCGAAACCGCCGTATTGATAAAGCACGGGCAACATCGTCATGCCGATGCCGGTTTGTGCCGCGGCATCGACCACGCGAGCGGCCATCTCCGAAGGATTTGCGTAGGGCTCGCCATCGGGCGCGTGATGCACGTAGTGGAATTCGCAGACCGACGTGTACCCTGCCTTCAACATTTCGATGTAAAGCCAGCGCGCGATATCGCCAATACTGTCCGGCGAAATGCGCGCGGCAAACCGGTACATCAGGTCGCGCCAGCTCCAGAAACTGTCAGTCGGATTTGCACGATATTCGGTGAGCCCCGCCATCGCGCGCTGGAACGCGTGCGAGTGGAGATTCGGCATGCCGGCGAGCACCGGGCCTTTGGCTTTATTTACGCCGGCCGGTTGCGCGCTGTCCGGCGTCACGGCGACCAACGTGCCGTGATCGTCCCATTCGAGCAGCACGTCGCGACGCCAGCCATCGTGCAAACGCGCGTGCTCGGCGAACAAGCTATTTCGTGTCATCGGTTAGTCCGTTTATCGATAGTCACAGCGCCGTGGCGCACGACCAGCGCGCAGCGATCAAGGCCGGTCCAGTACGCCAGCTCCGCCAGCGAGCCGATATCCCACGCAACAAAATCCGCCTTCGCGCCGATGCTGATCTCGCCGTTCACATCGGCATGACCAAGCGCTTTTGCGCCATGACGCGTCACGCCCGCGAGCACTTCCGCCACCGATAAACGGAACAACGTGCAGCCCATGTTGAGCATAAGCAGCAGCGACGTGCTCGGCGATGTCCCCGGATTGCTGTCGGTCGCAAGCGCTATGGGCACGTCGTGGCGCCGCAGCAAGTCGATCGGCGGTAACTGTTTTTCGCGGATGAAATAGAACGCACCCGGCAGCAACACGGCGACGGTGCCGGCTTCGCGCATCGCGACTGCACCGGCTTCGTCGAGGAATTCGAGGTGATCGGCAGACAGCGCGTGATGCTTCGCCGCGAGCGCCGCGCCGCCCATCAGCGACAATTGCTCGGCGTGCATTTTCACCGGCAGATTCAGTGTCGATGCCGTGTTGAAAACGCGCTCGGCTTGCTCGAGCGTGAACGCAATGCGCTCGCAGAAGACATCGACGGCATCGACCAATCCTTCCGATGCAAGCGCCGGCAACATCTCTTCGCAGACATGGGCGATGTAGTCATCGGCGCGGCCGGCATATTCCGGTGGCAACGCGTGCGCGCCGAGGAACGTTGTGGCAATGGTAACCGGCCGCGCCGATGCAAGCCGTCGTGCGACGCGCAGCATCTTGCGTTCGGTGGGAATATCCAGCCCGTAACCCGATTTGATTTCCAGCGCGGTCACGCCTTCGGCAAGCAATGCATCCAGCCGACGCAGCGATTGCGCGAAGAGTTCGTCTTCGCTCGCGGCGCGCGTGTTGCGTACCGTCGACACAATGCCGCCGCCGGCCTTCGCGATGTCTTCGTAAGTCGCGCCCCCAAGCCGCATCGCGAATTCTTCCGCGCGATTTCCCGCGTAGACGAGATGCGTGTGGCAATCGACGAGACCCGGCGTCACGATCCGCCCTTCAAGATCGTGGCTGGCGGCTCCGGCAAACGCGGAAGGCATGTCAGCTTCAGCGCCGAACCATTCGATCCGTTCGTCGCGCACGACAATTGCCGCGTTTTCCAGCACATCGGCGGGATCGGCACGCGCCGCGAGACGCGCGTTGCGCCAGACCTGCACGCTGTTATCGGTCATGTCAGCGGTCCTTTGAAACGATACGAGCGTCGATCAAAACCGCGCCTTTCGAAACCGGTTCGACGTTTAACGAAGAAAGCTCACCAGCCTCGAAAACAAGCGCATCGCCCGGAGACAGACGCTCGCCATCAACCGCGAATTCGCCGAGCGCACAGACCAGCACAACGCTTCCCTGCTCCACGCTCAACGCTTCAGCATCACGCCGCACCGTCACGTTCCCCGACACACGATCGCGCCTCAACATCAGGTTGAAATCGCGCGTCGGACCGTGCGGCAACTCTGCCGCTATCTTCGTTTCACCCGCGAACGCGAGTGAATCCCAACGCGCAAGAACATGCCGCGGACCAACCGCATCGACGAGCACCATCTCCGTGCCCTCGATCAATGTCAGCACGCGATCAATGCCCTCGAACACCGAGAACGCCCCCGCCTCCGATACATCCGCCACGCTCACGCGCCAGTCGAATGCATCGAAGGCCGCACCGGGCGGCGACGCAGCGATCTCGCGCGTCGCGCCACCGCCGTTTTTCCACGGCACGGCCTTCAGATCGGCCGCGCGAATAATGCTGAAGGCCGCCGTCATGATCAGGTCGTGATGAACGGCAGATCGAGGCCGAAACGCTTCGCGCATTCGATGGCTTGCTCGTAACCGGCATCGCCATGACGCATCACGCCCGACGCGCAGTCGTTCACCAGCACGCGCGCGAGACGCTTCTGGGCTGCATCGGTACCGTCGGCAACGATGACCATGCCCGCGTGTTGCGAATAGCCCATGCCAACGCCGCCGCCATGATGCAAGCTGACCCACGTCGCGCCGCCCGCGGTGTTCAACAACGCGTTGAGCAACGGCCAGTCGGAGACGGCATCCGTGCCGTCCTTCATGCTTTCCGTTTCGCGATTCGGGCTGGCGACGGAACCCGTATCCAGGTGATCGCGGCCAATCACGATCGGCGCTTTCAGCTCGCCGCTCTTGACCATTTCATTGAATGCGAGACCGGCAACGTGACGCTCGCCGAGACCCAGCCAGCAAATCCGCGCCGGCAAACCCTGGAACGCGATGCGATCGCGCGCCATGTCGAGCCAGCGGTTCATGCCTGCGTTGTGCGGGAACAGCTCTTTCAGCTTGGCGTCGGTCTTGTAGATGTCTTCCGGATCGCCGGACAACGCAACCCAGCGGAACGGGCCCTTGCCTTCGCAGAACAACGGGCGGATGTATGCCGGAACGAAGCCGGGGAAATCGAACGCGTTTTTGACGCCATCGTCGAAAGCGACTTGACGCAAGTTGTTGCCGTAATCGACGGCGTGAATGCCCATTGCGTGGAAATCGAGCATGGCCTGGACATGCTGGGCGCACGAGCGTTGCGCGGCGGCCTTCAGTTCAGCGTGCTGGGAAGGATCGAGCGACGCTGCGCGCCACTTTTCGAGGCTCCAGCCAGCCGGCAGATAACCGTTGATCAGGTCGTGCGACGAGGTTTGATCGGTGACCAGATCGGGTTTGATATCGCCTGCTTTTGCGCGGCGCACGAGTTCCGGCAGCACTTCGGCGGCGTTGCCCAGCAGCGCGATCGAAATAGCCTCGCCAGCGGCGGTGTGCTGCTTGATCAGTTCAAGCGCGTGATCGATGTCCTTCGCTTGTTTGTCGACGTAACGCGTGCGCAGACGGAAATCGATACGCGTCTGGTCGCACTCAATATTCAGCGATACCGCACCCGCCAGCGTCGCCGCCAGCGGCTGCGCGCCGCCCATCCCACCCAACCCAGCGGTCAGGATCCAGCGGCCCTTCCAGTCGCCGTTAAAGTGCTGCCGCGCGGCTTCGACGAAGGTTTCGTACGTACCCTGCACGATCCCCTGGCTACCGATGTAGATCCAGCTGCCGGCCGTCATCTGGCCGTACATGAACAGGCCCTTGCGGTCGAGTTCGTTGAAGTGTTCCCACGTCGCCCATTTCGGCACGAGGTTCGAATTCGCGATCAGCACGCGCGGCGCGTCGGCATGCGTCTTGAACACGCCAACCGGCTTGCCCGACTGAACCAGCAGCGATTCATCGCTTTCCAGGCGTTGCAGCGTTTCGAGGATTTTGTCGAGACATTCCCAGTTGCGGGCAGCGCGGCCTATACCGCCATAGACCACCAGCTTGTCGGGGTTCTCGGCGACCTCGGGATCGAGGTTATTCAGCAGCATCCGATACGGCGCTTCGGTGAGCCAGCTCTTGCACGTAAGCTCGGTGCCGCGCGGTGCGCGCAGGGGACGCGGGTTGTGGTTTTTCATCAAAGCACTCCTCGGACAGGATGGTGAACATTCGGTATCTTGCAGCCAATTCCTCGGGGCGTTTCAGCCAGCGATGGAGCTCGGTCGGCGAGTTGTATATACAAGTCTGAATCAAAACAAATCGGAGTGCAAGCGGCGTGCAATCGATTCGGATAGGGGTTTACTTGAACGTGCCGCGTAGCTCGGTATAAAGCGGCTGGCAGAGGTCGATCCCGCGTAAAAGCTGCGGGATCGATGTCAACTGCGATTACCAAATCTGTCTATACAAGACCTGTTAATTAAAATTCGGCGTCGCTTCGTGGACGAACGCCCACGCCGCGGCAATATCGCCTGCCAGTGGCCGGTCGTCCTTATATTGGGAAATGACCGCCCGGACGCTCCTATAAATCGCGTCGGTTCGAGGCGCGCGCGACAGCTCGGCCGGCTGAAGGTCGTATGCCTGGGTCGCGGCCAGCAACTCGATCGCGAAGATGCGCTCGGCATTGGCGATGATTTCCAGCGCCTTCAATGCAGCCGGCGTCGCGTGGCACAGATGGTCCTCCTGCAAACCGGAAGTGATGCCGCCATCCAGGCTCGCGGGCATCGCGAGGCGGCGATTGTGGGCGACCAATGAAGCCGCCGTGTATTGCGCGATCATGAAACCGGAACACGTGCCGCCGCTGTCGGCGAGAAAAGCGGGCAAGCCGCTGACCAGCGGATTCACCAGACGGTCGATGCGCCGCTCGGCCATTGCGGCGACCTCGGCCACCGCCGTGCTCAGACTGTCCATGGCCAGGCCGATGGACGCGCCCACCGCATGCGCCTGCGAAAACACGCGCGGCGACGCAAGCGTGCCGGCGACCACGGGGTTATCGGTGACGGAAGCCAGCTCGCGATTCACCACTTCCGCCGTCGTCGCGAACACATCGCGCGCCGCGCCGTGAACGTGGGGAATGGTCCGCAAGCTCAACGGGTCCTGCGTCTTGCGTCCGAACGACGCCGCGATGATGCCGCTGTCGGCAAGCAGTGCCCGCAGATGCGCGCCCACCGTCGACAATCCCGCCGATATGCGCAGCGCAAGCGAATCGGCATCGAAGGCGGCCGCTTGACCGCGCAGGTTCTCGAACGACATCGCCGAAATGGTGTCGGCCCATTCGAGCAACCGCTCGGTGCGCGCCAGCGCCAGCGAAGCGAGTCCCGTCACGCAAGGCGTGCCGTTGACCACGCTCAAGCCCTCTTTCGCCTCGAGCACGAGCGGTTCGCACGCGAGGCGCTGCATCGCGCTGGCCGCGCTCATGCGGCTGGAGTCGTCGCGGACAAACCCTTCGCCGATCAGCACCAGCGCGATATGCGCCATATGGCTCAGATACCCGACCGAGCCGAACGCCGGGACTTCGGGTATCAACCCGCTGTCGAGCAACGTGACGAGCAGCTCCACGAGCTCAAGGCGCACGCCGGAATGCCCGTGCGCGAAGTTGTTCACGGCAGCCGCGATGATCGCGCGCGTCTCTTCGCGCCGCAGCGGCTCGCCCACGCCCACCGCGTGACTCATCAGGATATTGCGCGACAACGCGCGCTGTTCCGACGGCGACACGACCACATCGCACAGCGCGCCCACACCGGTGTTCACGCCATACGCGCGAATCCGGCGCTCGACGATCTGCTCGACCAGCGCGCGCGCATGGTCGATCCGCGAACGTGCGTCCGGCGATAAAACCAGCGGTGCGCCGTGCGCAATCTGCGCGACGCCACGCCAGTCGAGCGGTTTGTCGATACACACGGACGCGCGCGAGCGCTCGTTGCCGCAATCCTCACTCAAGTCCAAGCCGATGATGATGGGATTAACTGAATCAATCGATGGCGTTGGTGAAACTGAACTGGCAAGCACGTCAACCTCGCGGATTTAGTTAGCAGTACGGGAATGATGACTCGACACAAACTGCTGGAAGCGTTCCGAGCAGCGGCCGTTGAACAGGTCGTCGGGCGCGCCTTCGGCATCGACTTGTCCTTGGTGCAGGAACATCACGCGATTCGACACGTGCCGCGCGAAACCCATCTCATGCGTGACGACCAGCATGGTCCGGCCTTCCTCGGCGAGCGCGCGCATCACGCGCAATACTTCGCCGACCAGTTCCGGATCGAGCGCGGACGTGGGTTCGTCGAAGAGCATGACCTTGGGGTGCATGGCCAACGCGCGCGCAATGGCGACACGTTGCTGCTGACCGCCCGACAGATGCGCGGGATACGCATCGCGTTTCTCGTAAAGACCGACTTTCGTCAGCAACTGCTCCGCCTCTTCAAGGCACTCGGCACGCGTGCGTTTCTGCACGCGCAACGGACCTTCAATCACGTTCTGCATCACCGTCATGTGCGACCAGAGATTGAAACTCTGGAACACCATGCCGAGCTGCGAACGAATGCGATCGACTTGTTTGCGATTGCCTGGCTGCAGGCGGCCATCGCGGCCACGCTTCATTTCGATCGCTTCACCCGCGAGTTTCACTTCGCCGTCGTCGGGTGTTTCCAGCATGTTGATACAACGCAGGAAAGTGCTTTTGCCCGAACCGCTCGCGCCGAGGATGGAGATCACATCGCCTTCGTGCGCATCGAGGGAAATGCCCTTGAGCACGTGCGCGTCGCCGAAGGACTTATGGATGTTGGTCGCGGACAGCGCAATGGAGGTGCTGGTGTTCATGAGGTTTTCTCCCTTGGATTCAGGAATCGATGTGCTGGCTGTCGGGGACAGCCGCCGCTTTGAGCGTGACCGGGGACGAGGATGAACGCTTCTTCGGCGCGGCAGCGTTGCGATCGCGCAGATGCGGCGAAAGCTTCTTTTCGAGCATGCCGAGCGCCCGCACGATAATGAAATTCAGCACGAGATAGATAGCCGCCGCGCAGATGAAGACTTCCATCGTCCGATAGGTCCGCTGGATGATCTGCTGTGCGATGCCTGTCACATCCCAGACCGTGACAAGACTCGCGAGCGCCGTCGATTTGACGAGCAGCACGGCTTCGGTCGAGTACGCCGGCAATGCGTAACGCAGCGTGATAGGCGCAATGATCCGGCGCAACACGGTCCAGCGCGACATGCCAACGGCGAGCGCCGCCTCGATCTGCCCGTGCGGCACCGACTGCAAACCGCCACGAATAATTTCGGCGGTATATCCGGCTGTGCACAACGCAAGTGAGACAATCGCGCACACATACGGCACGCGCAAAAGCGGCCAAAGGAAGCTCTCGCGCACGGCTGGGAACTGACCCAGACCGTAATAAACAAGGAACATCTGGATCAGCAGCGGCGAGCCGCGGAACACGAGGATGTAGCCGCGCGCAAAACGGTTGAGCGCCCAGTTCGGGCTCACCCGCATCGCGACGATCACAAGGGAAAGCAAACCGCCCGCGATCAGCGAGGCGAAGAACAACCCGAGCGTGGTGGGGACAGCAGCTAACAGTTTCGACAACGTATCGCCGAGAAATTCGAAATCGATGTTCATGGTCGGATTCGCTTGGGGAACGTATTAATGGCTCAGAAGCTCAGTGCCGCGCGAGCGTGCCGCGAAATGATCGACCGATGCGTGCTTCGGCGCGGTCGAAAACGCGGTTCGACAGGCTGGTAAGGATCAGGTACATCGCCCCGCCGACCATATAAAACGTGAAGTATTGATGCGTCGATCCGGCCGCAACCTGGCTCGTGCGCATCAGCTCGGCGAGTCCGGTCACGGCGATCAACGCAGAATCCTTGAGACTCAGTTGCCAGACGTTGCCGATACCCGGCAACGCGAACCGTATGACTTGCGGGATCAGCACGCGGCGCCACAACGTTGCCGTCGACATGCCGATAGCCCGCGCCGCCTCGATCTCGCCACGCGAGACCGCGAGCACCGCCGAGCGATACACCTCGGCTTGATACGAGCCGGAAATCAGGCCAATGGCGAGCGCGCCGACCACGAAAGGCGGCACGCCGATGAACCCATCGGCACCAAAAAAGTGGCCGACGGCGGTCATCACCGACGAACCGCCGAAGTAGAAGAGATAGATGATCAGCAGTTCGGGGATGCCGCGAAAAAGCGTGGTGTAGGCATCGCCGATAATTCTTAGCGTGCGGCTGCGCGACAGCTTCGCGGCGGCGACCATTGCACCGAACACTGCGCCGACGGCCAGCGCGGCGATCGTCAGCACCACGGTCATGAGCAGCGCGAGCAGCAAGGTGGGGCCCCACCCTTGCTCGCCGAAACCAAGTAGTTGAACCAGACTCATCATTTATCTCCTGCGGTGATACATCGTCGAGCGCGTTCGATTTTTTGATTCGCGCTCGCCAAACATCAGTCAATCAGCAACGCATCAAGGCGTGGCGTCGACCTTCAGCCATTTCAGAGAGAGGCGCTTGACCGTGCCGTCGGCGAGTGCCGCCTGGATGCCCTGGTCGAATTTCGCCTTCAAGTCCTTGTCGGACTGACGGAATGCCAGCGCTTCGCCCGGACCCCAAACCGTTCCGGCAATCTTTGGACCGGTGAACGCGAGACCCTTGTTTTCCGGCTTGGTGAATGCCGAAGCCCAGTAGGTGCTGTCGTCGAACGCGACGTCGATACGGCCTGCGACCAGATCGAGGTCATGCTCGGGCGCAGTCTTGTATTCGCGGATGGTCGCCACGTCCTTGAAGTTCGTATCGATGAACTTGGTGTAGACCGTGCCCGACTGGATACCGATGGTCTTGCCCTTCAGCGCGACACGCAGTGCATCGACGGTGGCTTTGTCGTGCGCAGTGTCGCCCGTCAGCTTGACGGTCTGGCCTGCACCGGGCTGCTTGGCGAGCGCGGACGCGTTTTGGTCGGCTGACACGAAAGCGGCGGGCGTCGATGCATACGGTGTCGAGAAAGCGATGATTTTCTCGCGTTCCGGCGTGACCGAAATGGCGTCCATGAGCACGTCGAACTTGCCTGCTTGCAGGCCGGCGATCATGCCGTCCCAGTCTTGCGTCACCAGGTTGCACTGGATCTTGATGCGGGCGCAGACGTTCTCGATCAGTTCCGGCTCGAAGCCGCCGAGCTTGCCGCCGGGAAGCGTCAGGTTCCACGGTTCGTACGCGCCTTCGGTGGCGATCGTGACGGATTTCCAGTCTTTCGCCTGGGCGCTGGCAGCGCCGAGAGCGATTACACCAACGGCCACCGATGCAGCCAGCCGGGCGAGCAATTTCGTTTTGCCTGTCATTGTTGAGCCACTCTTTCCACGAAGGTTGTTGGACCAAGTGGCGAACGCCAACTTGTATATACAAGCATGGCGTGAACAAAAAGGACTGGCAACGGTTTTTTCGCCTAAGCGAGAGAACTTAGGGAAAATACCGAGACGCTTGATGGATATGGCTTACAGAGGTGTTACTGGGGTCAATGCGGGGAATCTGCTGAACGTTCAGTCAATTCTTTGAGAGATTTCTCAAAGTTGTCTAGACACGGCAGTTGGTGAGAAGGACGGCGATTGGGTACTTTGGGTCACACGGCCGCAGTCGGAAGTGCGCTTGAGCCAGCTATTCTTTTAATCATATTGGCCGGCTCAAGCAACCGTAAGTGGCGAAAGTTGCGCCGCGTTAAGGCTACGGCTTACTCAAGCCGCATCGAATAATCGGTGGCCCGCACATCCTTCGTCAGCGCGCCGATCGATATCCGGTCCACGCCGGTTTCGGCAATCGTTCTCACGGTATCGAAGTTCACGCCGCCCGACACTTCCAGCACCGCCCGGCCGCCGGTTAGCCGCACGGCATCGCGCATGGCATCGAAGGCGAAGTTATCCAGCAGGATCGATTCCGCCCGATGCGCCAGCGCCGTTTCAAGCTGTTCGAGCGTCTCCACTTCAATCTGGATCGGCACGCCGGCGTTCAACGCGAGCGCCGCGTCCATCGCCGCGCCCACGCCGCCCGCCGCGGCAATGTGGTTTTCCTTGATCAGGATGCCGTCGTAAAGCGCCAGCCGCTGGTTCGCACCGCCGCCCACGCGCACCGCGTACTTCTGCGCGAGCCGCAAACCCGGCAAGGTTTTGCGGGTATCGAGAATCCGCGCCCGCGTCCCCTCGATTGAATCCACATAACGACGCGTCGCCGTCGCCACGCCGGACATCATCTGCAGGAAGTTCAGCCCATTGCGCTCGGCAGTCAGCAGCGCGCGCACCGGGCCGTGCAGCACGACCACGGGCGTATTGGCGACCATCCGCGCCCCTTCGCGATACAGCCATTCCACGCGTATCGATTCATCCACCCGGCGCATCACCGCCTCGAACCATGGAACGCCGCATAACACCGCCTCTTCGCGGACGATGATGCGGGCCGTACGCCGCACGGTGGCGGGCACGAGCATCCCGGTCCGGTCACCATCGCCGACGTCTTCAGCCAGCGCGTCAGTGACGTTGCGCTGAAGCGCCTGATCGAATGCAACGCCGTACGACGCCCGGATTTCTTCGAGCAAGGGAGAAACCAACTGACTTGCCGCCACTGCCACCTTCTCCACCATCACGCCGCTCCTACGTTTGAAAACAACGAAACATCCCTCGCCAGGTCCCCGCTCGCCTGCACGCGCTTCTTGTGACGCGCGGCGAAATCGAGCATTCGGTCGATTGGCAAGCGTGCGCGCGCCGCGATCCGCGAATCAACGAAGATCTCGTTGTGGCCGCGTTCAAGCACCTCCGCCAGATTCCCCAGGCCGTTCATTGCCATCCACGGGCAATGCGCGCAACTCTTGCAACTCGCGCTGTTCCCGGCCGTTGGCGCTTCAATGAACTCCTTGTCCGGCGCCGCAAGCCGCATCTTGTGCAGGATCCCGAGATCCGTCGCGACGATAAACCGCTTCGCCTCAAGCCTCACCGCCGCGTCGATCAATTGTGTTGTGGAACCGACCACGTCGGCGAGCGCGACCACCGCTTCCGGCGATTCCGGATGAACGAGGATTTTTGCATCGGGATATTCGGCGCGCAGCAGATCGAGTTCGATGCCCTTGAACTCATCGTGCACGAGACATGAGCCTTGCCACAGCAACATATCGGCGCCGGTTTTCTTCTGGATATAACCGCCCAGATGCCGGTCGGGCGCCCAGAGGATTTTTTCGCCGCGCGCGTGGAGATCCGCAACGATCTCCAACCCGATCGACGATGTCACCATCCAGTCCGCCCGCGCTTTCACAGCAGCGCTGGTGTTCGCGTACACCACGACCGTGCGGTCGGGATGAGCGTCGCAGAAAGCAGAAAACTCGTCAGCGGGACAACCCAGGTCGAGGGAACAGGTCGCGTCCAGATCAGGCATCAACACGCGCTTTTCCGGGCTGAGGATTTTCGCGGTCTCGCCCATGAAACGCACGCCGGCCACGATCAGCGTTTGCGCCGCATGGTCGCGCCCGAAACGCGCCATTTCCAGCGAATCCGCCACGCAACCACCGGTTTCATCGGCGAGTTCCTGCAGCTCGGCATCAACGTAGTAATGCGCTACCAGCACCGCTTTCTCGCGGACCAGCAACGCTCGAATGCGCTCCTTCAACTGGCGCTTTTCCTCACGCGAAGGGGCGTCCGGCACTTTCGCCCACGCCTGTCCAATGCCGCACGTCAGTCCCTGCGGCCGATCGTACTCGACGCTTTTAATTGCCTGCTCCATCGCTGCCTCGTCTCCATGTCTTCCAAATACACCGCGAATTCTGCGTCCCAAAACGCAAAAACCCCGCCAGAGCGGGGTCTTGTGACGTCGTCAAATTTTAACGGATATCGATGACGAAGGTCGGTGCTGTAAAGCCGTCAGGCATAGCGACGCAGGCGTGAAGCAAAGTCCTGCAGCGCCTTGATCCCGCTTTGCTCGGCCCGATGACACCAGTCCTGCAGTTGCGCGAGCAGTTGTTCGCGCGACGCGTTGGAGCGATCCCACATGGCAGCCAGATCCTGACGCAACTCAATATACGTGCGCAGCTTGTGGTTGTCGGAGAAAAGCGCCGGCAGTTGCTGGCGTTGCGGCTCGTCCAGACCCGCCTCTTCCTTGTGCGCCCATTTGCGGGCACCGCGCATCAACTGGTACTTGTCCGCGGATCCGCCTTCTTTCAGCTTCGACAATTCCTGACGATACGCCCGCTTGAGCGCCTTGCCGTAACGCGCCATCACTTCGTAGCGATTCGACAGCACGGCTTGCAACGTGTCGTGATCGAGCACCGGCTTGGACGCCGACAGACGCGGCGTAGGCGCAATCTTCTTGACCTTGGCCAGCTTGAACGCCGACATGATGCGGATGTACATCCAGCCGATATCGAATTCGTACCACTTGTTCGACAGCTTCGCCGACGTAGCGTACGTGTGGTGATTGTTGTGCAGTTCTTCGCCGCCGATCAGGATGCCGAGCGGGAAGATGTTCGTGCTGGCGTCAGCGGAATTGAAGTTCCGGTAACCCCACCAGTGCGCCAACCCGTTCACCACACCAGCCGCCCAGAACGGAATCCAGATCATTTGCACGGCCCACACCGACAGCCCGACAAAGCCGAACAGCGCAACGTCGATCACCATCATGATGCTAATACCGAGAATGGGATAACGCGTATAGACGTTGCGTTCCATCCAGTCGTCTGGCGTGCCGTGACTGAACCTGCGCAAGGTTTCCTCGTTCTTCGCTTCCGAACGGTAGAGTTCAGCGCCTTGAAGCAGGACCTTCCAGATGCCGCGCGTTTGCGGGCTGTGCGGATCTTCCTCGGTCTCGCACTTGGCGTGATGCTTACGGTGAATCGCGGCCCATTGACCGGTCAGCATGCCCGTGGTCATCCAGAGCCAGAAGCGGAAAAAGTGGCTGACGACCGGATGCAGTTCCAGCGCGCGATGCGCCTGGCAGCGATGCAAATAGACGGTCACGCCGATGATCGTGATGTGCGTCATCACGAGAGTGAACACCACGATCTGCCACCACGAGAGGTTGAGCAGTCCGTTGGCGAGAAATTCAAGCGATGAATTCAGCAAGGCAATTTACCTGGAAGGCGGAAAAAATTAGCCGAACGAAAACAGGATCGACGGCTGTTGGGTACATGAAAGAAACATGCATCTGGTTCGACGGCATTTTACGCCATGCGTTCCAAGTCTTTGTGTCGATTAGGGAAAATTTTGATTTCGCGCAGGGTCAACAGGAAATTTGACCGCTAAATCGCGTCGCTGTTTAGTGCGGTAAACACGAATTTCCCGCTTTTGAAAGCTTTGGCCGGCGATTGAACGCGTTTCCACCGGCCAAAGCGAGCAGACTTTACTTATTCCTCAGTGGCTTCCCCAGACGCTTCCACAACTGCGGCTTCCTTGGCGGCAACCGGCAACCGTTCAAGTACGGCGGCAAAGAAACCGTCTGTGCCGTGCTTGTGCGGCCACAGTTGCAAATAGTCGCCTGTATCGAGGTCGATACGCTGCTCAGCCAGCACCTCACGTGCCGGAACCAGCTTGAAGCCGGGGTGCGTCGCGAGAAACTGATTGACCACGCCTTCGTTTTCCGCTTCCAGCATGCTGCACGTTGCGTAGACGAGACGGCCGCCCACCTTCACCAGCCGCGCCGCGCTGGTCAGGATGGACAACTGCTTCGGCGTCAGTTCGGCCACCGATTCCGGCGACTGGCGCCATTTCAGGTCCGGATTACGCCGCAGGGTGCCGAGTCCGGAACACGGGGCATCGACGAGAACACGGTCAATCTTGCCGGCCAGGCGCTTGATCTTGGCGTCGTGTTCGCTGTCGATCAACACCGGATTCACATTCGACAAACCGCTGCGAGCCAGGCGTGGCTTGAGTTTCGCGAGCCGGCGGTCCGACACGTCGAAGGCGTAGAGACGGCCCGTGGAACGCATCATTGCGCCGAGCGCCAGCGTCTTGCCGCCCGCGCCCGCACAGAAATCGACGATCATCTCGCCGCGCCGGGGCGCGACCAGCGAGCACAAAAGCTGGCTGCCTTCGTCCTGCACCTCGATCCAGCCATCCTGGAACGGCTGCAGACGCGTCAACGCCGGCTTGCCGTCTACACGCACGCCAAACGGGGCATACGGCATTTCGCCTGCATCAATACCCGCTTCGGTCAGCGTCTTGATAACCAGCTCGCGCGTGGCCTTGATCGGGTTCGCGCGCAGATCGAGCGGCGCCGGGTAATTCAGCGCGGCGGCGAGCAACGCCAGCTCTTCAGTGTCGAAGCGCTTCGTCATGGCGTCGTAGATCCACTGCGGCAAATTGGTCCGCACCCGCACCGGCAAGCTGCCCGGATCGATCTTCGAGACCTGGTTGAGCCACTGGTATTCATCGGCGGAAATGAAAGGCTTTACCGCCGACAGACCTGCCGTCTGCATCAGGCCCAGCAAGGCGAGACGCCGCGCGAGGTTGCCGCTGCCGCTTTCGGCGAGATGCGAAAACTCCATCTTCCGGCGCAACACGGCAAACACCGCTTCGGCGATCACGCCGCGTTCGTTGTGACCAAGCTTCGGATGCGCGCGGAAAAAGCGGCTGGTGGCCGCGTCCGCTGGGCCGCTGAAGCGCAAAACGTCAGCCAGCAACGTCTCCGTTTGTCCTATCAAAAATCCATGAAGCCTCATACGCCCTCCCCGGCAATGTCGGCAAAGAGCCATTGCGGCTCTGGTGGCGTGAGCACGACACGCTCGCCGTCGATGGCCAAACGCCCTTCGACGAACCAGCGCACCGCGCGTGGGTAAATAATGTGTTCGACCGCCAGCACGCGCGAAGCGAGCGCTGCGGCGTCGTCGCCGGCCATGACCGGCACCGCGGCCTGCGCGACGATGGGACCATGATCCAGCGTTGGCGTGACAAAATGGACGCTCGCGCCGTGCACGCGCACGCCGGCATCCAGCGCCTGCTGGTGGGTTTTGAGCCCCGGAAAGCACGGCAGCAGCGACGGGTGAATATTGATCATGCGGCCCGCGTAACGCTCGACGAAAGCATCGGTCAGTACGCGCATGAAGCCCGCGAGCATGACGAGATCCGGCTCGAAGCCGTCGATACTGCGTGCAAGCGCCTGATCGAAGGCATCGCGCGTGGTGAAATCACGGTGATCTACAACTGTTGCTGGAATCCCGTTCGCCGCCGCGAACGCAAGCCCGGCGGCGTCTGGGCGATTCGATATGACAGCGGCCACCTGCGCCCGCCAGCCTTCGCGCGCGCAAGCCCGCACGACGGTTTCCATATTGGTTCCCCGCCCGGAAATCAGGATGACGATTTTTTTCATCCACGGATTTTATCATTCGATGCTGTCAAAACCCGGCGAATCCGCCCGCCCCACAGTGCGCCCGGCCTCCGTCCTGTGCTGTGAGCGTTTATAATCGAACGCTTTGCGGCTTTGCCAGCCTCGCGCTGCGTGAGCCCTGCAAGACCGCATTTGGCTTGTTTTGAGCCCATTTAACCGCTAACCGCCGACCCAACCGATATCGTGAGAGTCTTTCGCGGCCTACCCAATGCCGAAAGCCGCGCGCCCTGTGCGCTGACCATCGGCAATTTCGACGGTGTCCACCGTGGCCATCAGGCGCTGCTCGCCCATGTGCGAGCCGCCGCGGACGCCCGCGGCCTGCCGGTCTGCGTGATGACCTTCGAGCCGCATCCCCGCGAATTTTTCAATCCCGCCGGCGCGCCGCCGCGCATCGCCATGTTGCGTGACAAGCTTGAAGCGCTGCGCACGAACGGCGTGGATCGCGTCGTAGTCGAACATTTCAATCACACCTTCGCCAGCCAGCCGCCCGATACGTTCGTCGAAAACGTGATCGTGAACGGGCTGCATGCGCGCTGGGTGATGATTGGCGACGATTTCCGCTACGGCGCCAAACGCGCGGGCGATTTTGAATCGCTGCAACTGGCCGGACACAAACACGGCTTCGAAGTCGAACAAATGGCAACGGTCGCGGACCTGAACGGCGCGCGTATTTCGAGTTCGGGCGTGCGGTCGTCGCTGGTCGCGGGCGATCTCGATGCCGCCCGCCTCGCACTCGGCCGCCCTTATGTGATTAGCGGCCACGTGGTCCACGGGCAAAAACTCGGCCGCGATCTGGGCTTTCCCACGCTCAACATGCCGATCGCCCACAAGCGGCCGGCGCTCGCGGGCATCTTCGTCGTGCTTGTGCATGGACTCGGACCCGACCCGCTGCCCGGCGTGGCGAGCCTCGGACTGCGCCCGACCGTCGACGATTCCGGCCGCGTGCTGCTTGAAACCTTCGTGCTCGACTGGCATGGCGACGCGTACGGCAAGCTCGTGCGTATCGAATTCCTGAAAAAGCTGCGCGACGAGGAGAAATACGTGGACCTCGAAACCCTGACGGCAGCCATAGCGCGCGACGTGACCAACGCCCGCGCGTATTTCGCTGCAGACGTGAACTCAAGTGGCCGCGACAGCGGTTTCGCCACCTCGGCCACCGACCGAATTAGGTGAGCGCGTGGCGCCGGGTGCTTGGCATTTTCATCAAGCCCCCGACGCGCCGCCCGCTGCCTCGCTAAACACGCACCTTCGAGCCCGTTCCCGAGCTTGTCCGCTTGGAACCGCCGCCTCACCGCCGCATCATCGAATAGATATCGAGTCATCCATGAGCAACAAGAAAGAAGCCAAGCCCCAGTCGAAGTATCCAGTCAACTTGCTGGATACACCGTTCCCCATGCGGGGTGACTTGCCCAAGCGCGAGCCGCAATGGGTGCAGGAATGGCAGGACAACAAGATCTACGAGAAGATCCGCGCCGCCAGCAAGGGCCGCAAGAAGTTCATCCTGCATGACGGCCCGCCGTATGCGAACGGCGACATCCACCTCGGCCACGCGGTGAACAAGATCCTGAAGGACATGATCGTGAAGGCGCGCAATCTCGCGGGCTTCGACGCGGTCTACGTCCCCGGCTGGGATTGCCACGGCATGCCCATCGAAATCCAGATCGAGAAGCAGTTCGGCAAGTCGCTGCCGGCACGCGAAGTGATGGAAAAAGCACGCACCTACGCGAGCGCGCAGATCGAAAAGCAGAAGCTCGGCTTCCGTCGTCTCGGTGTGCTCGGCGATTGGGACAATCCGTACAAGACGATGAACTTCACCAACGAAGCGGGCGAAATCCGCGCGTTGGGGAAAATCCTTGAGAAGGGTTATGTGTATCGCGGGCTGAAGCCGGTGAACTGGTGTTTCGATTGCGGCTCGGCGCTCGCTGAAGCTGAAGTCGAGTATCAGGACAAGGTCGATCCGACTATCGACGTGCTGTTCGCTTTTGCCGAGCCGGAAAAGACCGCGCAGGCGTTTGGCCTTGCCGCGTTGCCGAAGCAGGAAGGCGGCATCGTGATCTGGACGACGACGCCATGGACCATCCCCGCGAACCAGGCGCTCAACGTGCATCCGGAGATTGTCTATAGCCTCGTCGATACGGAAAAGGGTCTGCTGATCCTGGCCGCTGACCGCGTGGAAGAATGCCTGAAGCAATACGGCCTGACGGGTTCGACTATCGCGACCACGACGGGTGAGAAACTGAGCGGCCTGCGCTTTCATCATCCGCTGAGCGCGGCCCACCCTGGCTATAAACGCACCGCGCCCGTGTATCTGGGCGAGTACGTGACGACCGAAAGCGGCACGGGGATCGTGCATTCATCGCCGGCGTATGGCGTGGAAGACTTCGTGTCGTGCAAGGCGCATGGCATGACGGACTCGGACATCATCGGCCCGGTCATGGGCGACGGGCGGTATATCGAGTCGTTGCCGTTATTCGGCGGATTGTCGATCTGGGAAGCGAATGACCAGATCGTGGAAGCGCTGCGCGGCGCGAAGTCCCTGCTGAAAACCGAGCACTACAAGCACAGCTACATGCACTGCTGGCGCCACAAGACGCCGATCATCTATCGCGCGACATCGCAGTGGTTCGCGGGCATGGACGTGAAGCCCAACGATACGTCCCGAACGCTGCGCGAAACCGCGCTGGAAGGCATCGAGAACACCGCGTTCTTCCCTGCATGGGGCAAGCAGCGTTTGTACAGCATGATCGCGAATCGGCCGGACTGGACGCTCTCGCGTCAACGCCAATGGGGCGTGCCAATGGCGTTCTTCGTCCACAAGGAAACCGGCGACCTGCATCCGCGAACGCTGGAGCTGCTGGAAGAAGTGGCGAAGCGCGTGGAGGTGAGCGGCATCGAAGCGTGGCAAACGCTTGATCCGGCGGAATTGCTTGGCGACGAAGCCAACATGTATGAGAAGAATCGCGACACGCTCGACGTGTGGTTCGATTCCGGCACGACGCATTGGCATGTGCTGCGGGGCTCGCACAAGGATTCGCTGCAATTTCCGGCGGACTTGTACCTGGAAGGCTCGGACCAGCATCGCGGATGGTTCCATTCGTCGCTGCTCACCGCGTCCATGCTAGATGGCCGCCCGCCGTACAACGCGCTGCTCACGCACGGCTTCACGGTCGATGGCGAAGGCCGCAAGATGTCGAAGTCGCTGGGTAACGGCATCGATCCGCATGAAGTGTCGAACCGGCTGGGCGCGGAAATCATCCGCCTGTGGATTGCATCGACGGATTATTCGGGCGAACTCGCGATCTCCGAAGAGATCCTGAAGCGCGTGACGGAGACGTATCGGCGGATTCGCAATACGTTGCGTTTCCTCTTGTCCAATCTCTCCGATTTCGACTTCGAGCAGCACGCGCGTCCGCTGGAAGACTGGCTCGAAATCGATCAATACGCTGTCGCGCTCGCGCAGAACCTGCAAGACGATGTACTCGCGCATTACGAGAAATTCGAGTTCCATCCGGTTGTATCGAAGCTCGCGACGTTCTGCTCGGAAGATCTCGGCGGGTTTTATCTCGACGTGTTGAAGGATCGGCTCTACACCATGAAGCCCGATTCGCGCGAACGGCGCGCGGCGCAGACGGTGTTGCATCACATCGCGCATGGTTTGCTGCGGCTGGTCGCGCCGTATCTGTCGTTCACGGCGGAAGAGGCGTACAAGGTCCTGCAACCCGGCCACGACACCATTTTCACCGAGGTGTATCACAGCTATCCGCAAGTGCCCGAAGCCGGCGAACTGCTCGACAAGTGGACGCTGATCCGCTCGGCGCGCAGCGACGTCACCAAGGCGCTGGAAGAAGCGCGCACGGCGAATCTGATCGGTTCGTCGCTGCAAGCTGAAGTCGATGTCCGGGCAAGCGGCGCGCGGTACAACGCGCTGAATAGTCTCGGCGATGACCTCAGGTTCGTGCTGATTACATCGGCGGCGCGGTTGGTGAAGGTGGCCAGCGAAGCGGAAGAAGGCGTCGACGTGATTGCATCGACGTATCTGAAATGCGAGCGCTGCTGGCACTATTGCGCGGACGTGGGGGCATCGGCGGAACATCCTGGTTTGTGCGGCCGCTGTATCACCAATCTCTTCGGCAACGGCGAAACGCGGAGCGCAGCATAATGGCAAGAACGATGTCGAAACCCAGTCAAAGCAGTGGTTCACTCGCGCCGTGGTTGGGCGTCGCGCTGATCGTAATTCTCTTCGACCAGTTGTCGAAGATCGCGGTCGCGCGCGTGTTCACGTATGGCGAACCGCATGCGCTCACGCCGTTCTTCAACCTGTTCCTGATCTACAACCGCGGCGCGGCGTTCAGCTTTCTCGCCACCGCTGGCGGCTGGCAGCGTTGGGGTTTCACGGCGCTCGGCGTGGTCGCGGCTATCGTGATCTGCTACTTGCTGAAACGGCATGGCACGCAACGGTTGTTCTGCACGGCGCTGGCGCTGATCATGGGTGGCGCGATCGGCAATGTGATCGACCGGATTGCGTATGGTCACGTGATCGACTTTCTGGATTTCCACGTTAATGCGTGGCACTGGCCGGCGTTTAATCTCGCCGACAGCGCAATTACCATCGGCGCCGTGCTGCTCGTTTTCGATGAGTTGCGGCGCGTGCGCGGAGCGAAGTAACCAGCTTGACGGAGGCATCGTTGGACAACGCAGAACTCGCAGGAAAGCATCTCGTACTTGGGCTGTCAGGCGGTATTGCGTGCTACAAGATCGCCGAACTCACGCGTCTGCTGGTGAAAGCCGGCGCGACCGTGCAGATCGTGATGACCGATGCCGCCACCCAGTTCATCACGCCCGTCACCATGCAGGCGCTGTCCGGGCGTCCCGTGTACACATCGCAATGGGACGCGCGGATTGCGAACAACATGGCGCATATCGATTTGTCGCGTGAAGCCGATGCCATCGTGATCGCGCCCGCCTCCACTGACTTTATCGCCAAGCTAGCGCATGGCAATTGCGACGACTTGCTGTCCACGCTGTGCGTGGCGCGCGATTGTCCGTTGCTTGTTGTCCCCGCGATGAATCGCCAGATGTGGCAAAACCCGGCGACGCAACGCAACGTCGCGCAACTGCGTGCCGATGGCGTACAAGTGCTCGGCCCCGATTCCGGCGCACAAGCCTGCGGCGAAGTGGGCGATGGCCGGATGCTGGAACCATCGGCAACATTCGAGGCTATTTGCGCGTTCTTTCAGCCGAAGATTTTGCAAGGCCATCGCGTGTTGATTACGGCCGGTCCGACGTTCGAGCCGCTCGATCCTGTGCGCGGCATCACGAATCGCTCGTCCGGCAAGATGGGCTTCGCGCTCGCACGCGCGGCGGCCCAAGCCGGTGCAGATGTGCATCTCGTAGCCGGTCCGGTTTCGTTGGAAACACCTTGGGGTGTTTATCGCGAAGATGTGCAGACCGCGCAGCAAATGCACGACGCCGTGATGCATGCCACGCCGGATTCGGACATCTTTATCGCCGTGGCGGCAGTCGCGGATTGGCGCGTGGACCACTTGAGCGAGCACAAGATCAAGAAGACCGCCGACCAGCCGATGCCCTCCTTCACGTTCGTCGAAAATCCGGACATTCTCGCGACCGTCGCACGTCTGCCAAACCCGCCGTATTGCGTGGGTTTCGCGGCGGAAAGCGGGGACCTTGAGGTGCACGGCGAGGAAAAGCGCGCACGCAAGAATGTGCCCCTGCTGATCGGCAATCTTGGACCGCTGACGTTTGGTCTCGACGATAACGAGGTCGTCTTGTTTGAAGCATCCGGTATCACCCGCCTGCCACGCGCCGATAAAAAGCTGCTCGCGAAATTGCTGATCAGCGAGATTGCGAAGCGGGCGCCACGTGGCGGTTCGTTGCTGTCTTAGCTTTTTCCAGAGACCATGACGACGAAACTCTCCGTACTCGATCAAACGCCGGTCATTCACGGCCACAGCACCGCCGACGCAATCGCGGCCACGCTCGATCTCGCCCGTCTTGCCGATGACCTCGGCTACACGCGTTACTGGTGCGCCGAGCATCACGGTTTGCGCGGGGTATCGAATCCGTGTCCCGAGGTTTTGCTCGCGCGTATCGGCAGCATCACCCAGCAAATACGCATCGGCTCGGGCGGCGTCATGTTGCCCTACTACAGCTCGTTCAAGGTCGCAGAACAGTTCCTGATGCTCGAAGCGCTGTTCCCGAATCGCGTGGATCTTGGAGTTGGACGCGCACCCGGCGGCGATATGCGCACGGCGCAAGCGGTGGCCGCGGGCGACTACAATCGCGGCGATATTTTCCCGCAGCAAGTGGGCGAACTCGTCGGCCTGTTCGACGGCACGCTGCCCGAAGATCACCTCGCGCATGGCGTGTTGCTGCAGCCTGAAATTGCTACGCGTCCCGAGTTGTGGATGCTCGGTTCCAGCGATTTCGGCGGTCTGCTCGCGGCGCAACTTGGCATTCGTTTCGCGTTCGCGCATTTTATTAACGCGCAATATGGGCATCGGGTGGCGGAGGCGTATCGCGAGCGGTTTATATCGCGGAATGGGTCAACGCCTTATCTCGCCGCGGCTGTCTTCGTGATTTGCGCCGATACCGAAACGGAAGCAGCCGCACTCGAACGCGCGGTTGATCTACGCCGCGTGCAGATGGCGTACGGGTTGAACATGCCGATTCCATCGATTGCTCAGGGAGCAAATCAGGCGTTCGGCGAACGTGAACTGAGCGTGATTGCGCGGGAAAAAAATCGCAGCATTATCGGCACGCCGGAACGGGTGACCGAACAATTGCATGAACTTCAACAACGTTTCGACGCCGACGAACTGATCGTGCTGACCGTTGCAGGAAGTTATCCGGCGCGTTTGCGCTCGTATGAACTGCTGGCTGAAGCCTTCGAACTCAACAAACAGACTCCATGAAACTCGATATCAAGATCCTCGATGCGCGCATGCGCGACTATCTGCCCGCCTACGCCACGCCCGGCAGCGCCGGACTCGACCTGCGTGCTTGCCTGGATGAAGCCATTACGCTCGAACCTGGCCAGACCGTGCTGGTGCCGACGGGGCTGGCGATTCATATCGAAGATCCGGGTTATGCGGCGGTGATCCTGCCGCGTTCAGGGCTGGGTCATAAGCATGGTGTGGTGTTGGGGAATCTGGTCGGGTTAATTGACTCGGATTACCAGGGCCAATTGATGATTTCTACATGGAATCGCGGCGCGGCGGCGTTCACGCTGAACCCGTTTGAACGCCTCGCGCAACTGGTGATCGTGCCGGTGGTTCAGGCTACGTTTAATATTGTCGATGATTTCGCCCAGAGCGAGCGCGGCGCCGGTGGTTTCGGCAGCACGGGCAAGCACTGAGCTTCTAGCGCGGTATAAAAACCTTATGCGCGGCACGCCGCTGCGTACGTTCGAATGACCTGCCGCACGCGGTCCTGAACCAGCGCGAGCGGCTCGTTTTTGAGCAGACCACGCCGCACCGCCCAATACTGATCCGGCAAGGACTGGCTGAGCAAATTCTCCGGGATGTTCAAAGCGCTGAGGTTATCCAGCAGCTTTTCCGCGGCCGCGTTGATCTCTTGATCGGCCCAGTAATAACGCACGCGATCGCTATAACTGTACGTGCGTAAAACGTGTTGCTGCTCGGCATCGCCGTGATAATACTTTTCCCAGTTAGACGGCTTGCTCAGCATCACGCGCTCGACTACCGCTCGCAGATTGGATCGCTGACTCTCCGAAACCAATTGCGTTTCGATATCCGCTAAAGCGTACAACGCCTCGCGCAAGGCGAACGTCACGCCCGGGCCGACCTTGAGAATACGGAAGCCATCCCGCACCAAAACAGCCAATGCTTCAGGCGTCTGATAATCCGTGGAATGCGCCTCGAAAACCATGCCGGGTAAATCGTCCAGCGCGCTCTTCAACGACTCCGCACGCGATGGCACGTAATCGATCACCTTCGTGTGATCGAACTCAACGCCGGGTTGTACGACCAAAGCGACCACGCGCGACCACGCGTCTTGTATGCCCTGTTCTTGCCACGCTTTTTTGTGGACTAAAGCCGTTTCAATCGCCGCTTCACGCGATGTCGGCTCAACCACTTCCAACTCTTCCGCTGCACCGCCCGGCACCGGGACTTCCGTGCCGATCACATACACCGGACTCACGCTGAGACCTGCACGCTTCACAGCGGCCTCCGCAACCGCGCACAAACGCGCGGCCCTCGAAGCCACCACTGCATCCGACAGCCGCTCGGGGTCATCGGCGCATGACATGCTGGTATCGAGGTGAAGCTTCGTGAATCCCGCCGATGCATACGCATCGATCAACGCCTCGGCGCGTTGCATGGCTTCTTCGGCCGGAAGATGACGCCACGCGTTCGGTCCGAGGTGATCGCCGCCGAGAATCAGATGCTCGTGCGGGAAGCCAACACGTTCAGCAATCCCTCGCACGAAGTCGACAAAATCAGCCGGCTTCATGCCCGTATAACCGCCGTATTGATCGACCTGATTCGACGTCGATTCAATCAGCAACGGCGTCTCGTCTTCCAGCGCCTGCCGCATGGCCGCCTCGAGCACCCAAGGGTGCGCGGAGCAAATCGAATAGATCCCGGCAAGCCACGCCGACGCCGGATGCGCATTGCTCAAACGCGAGACGATCGAATTCATGACATCACTCCGTGGTTGCCGTTGCTAAAAATGCGTCCAGTTCGGCGAACGTCGCGGTGCCTTCCATTGGGCCCTTCACACCGACCGCCCGCGCGCCGCTTGCGCACGCGTATTTCAGCGCGCCATCCACGTCCATGCCCTGCGCGCGGCAACTGATGAACGTCGCGCCGAAGCAATCGCCTGCGCCAGTCGGATCGAGTTCCTCGACCTTGAAAGCGGGTCGATGCGTCTCGCCGTTGGTATCGAAGAAACTGCAGCCCTGCGCGCCGCGCTTGACCACCACTTCCTTTACGCCGCGCTTAAGCAATTCTTCGACAGCGCCCTGCTCCGTTTTAGCGCTCGCGAGCAACGTGACTTCGTGACCGCTCGGTAGAAAGACATCGGTGTAATCGAGGATGAAATCGAGCGCGTCGCGCATCTCCGGAATCCGCAGCATTTCCTTGCGGATATTCGGATCGAAACTCACTGTGCCGCCGTTCGTCTTCACCGTTTCGATAGCCCGCTTCATCGCTTCGATGATCCTGAACGAGAACAGCGACGACCCCATCACGTGAAAATTGCCACACGTCGCGAGCAGATCGTCACGCAAATTCGCCACCGACAACTGCGCCGACGCGCTGTTCGTAATGTTGTAGATGAAATCGCGATCGCCGTCTTCGCGATACGTGACGAATGCGCTGCCGGTAGTCGCGTCCTTCAGCACAGCAATGCCCGAAACATCCACGCCATCAGCGCGCAAGCGTTCGACGTTGAGCACGCCGAAATCGTCATCGCCTACGCAGCCGATCATCGCGCAGGGACTGCCAAGCTTCGCGACCTGATCGATGAAAATAGCCGGTGCGCCGCTCGCGAATGGACCAATGAGCGTGCCTGGTTCGCTAAATCGCTGGCCGATTTTAGTGGCCATGATCTCGACCAGAATCTCGCCCATCGCAACGATGGTGCCGGGTTTTCTGGAGGGAATACCGTTTGAGTTAGGCATGACGTTTCTTCGTTTGGACATCGATATAAAGCGCGATCGGATCACGATGCGTTGCCAGGAAAGCAAAACCAAGATCACTGATTGCGGAATTCAAGAATTCCTTCTTCCCGCCGATGCACGGCTAGTCCGGCTTTGAGAATCAGATCAAGTGTCGGCGGGTCGACGGCGTCATCGAGCACCAGTCCGCCCAGGCGGCTGACGTGACAGAAAGCCTCGCCTTCGCCTTGCAGCGCAGGTTGGTAAGCCACGACGGCACAGCGTTTGGCGTTTTTTAAAGCAGCTTTGAACACGCCTGCAAGACGTGGATCGGCGCACAGCAAATTGCCCTCGCGATCGATACCGGTCGCCTCAAGCACCGCCAGATCCAGCGACAGCGCAGACAGCGAACGTTCGGCGTCCGGGCCAAGCAGCACAGTGGAATCGTCATCCAGCAAACCGCCGGTGAGACGCAATTCGCAGCGCATGAAACGCTGGACGGTCGGCACCATCGCGATGTCGTTAAGCGTTAGCGCCAAGTTTGCGCGGTCAGCGAGCAGCGGCAACAGCTTGTGCGTAATCAATCCCGCGCCGATGAACACCGACGCGTGGTCATCGATAAAATCAGCCGCCATGCGCGCAATCGCCATGTCCGCAGCCTGCCGCGTCGCACTGGAAGCTACGGCCGCCAGCAAATTCTCGCCGGGCCGTTGAGCAACGTAGCGCGCCTTGCCAAACGCCCGGATCAGGTAGCGCTGCTGCTCCAGGTAGTTCAGGTCCGAGCGGATCGTGACGCTGGAAACGTCGAACGCCGTTGCGAGTTCGTCGACCGATACTTCGCCCCGCTTGCGGACAACTTCGACGATACGCAGACGCCGATGGAGCGAATTCTTGTTAGCCAGCACGGGCGACACCACCTTTGCACTTTCGTTTCGAAAGATTTTAGTTTCGAAACGAAAGACGCGCAAAGGGGTTCTGATCGGTGTTTACCCGTGCTTTCGATACCAAAGCAGATAGGTCGCGACAAGAACGACCATGAAGGCCAGCCCATAGACAAGCGTCATGCGGAATTCGCTCGTGAAGGCGGTGGTGATCATGATCGCCGCCATCAAACCCGCGCCGAGCAAACTGCCGAACGGATGCAGGACCATCCGGAAAGACAGCGCTGGTCCGTCATATCGAGCGCGGAAAAACAGGTGCGTGACGAAGATCATCAGCCAGGCGAACATCGCGCCGAAGATGGCCAGCGACATCATCAAACCGAACGCCATCGCCGGCCAGAACGCCGTCAGGATGGTGGCCAACGCAATCCCACTCGTCGATAACGACAGCGCCGCCGTCGGCACGCCGTTCGCGCTCAGGCGCCCGAAGCGCGCCGGGGCGTAACCGGCCCGCGAGAGGCTGAACATCATGCGCGTGGTGATATAGAGCTGGCTATTCATGGCGGAAAGCGCGGCGATCAGCACCACGAAGTTGATCACGCCCGCAGCGTACGGAACGTGCGTCGCGGCCATGACCTTGACGAATGGGCTTTCGTCGGTGCTGGCCTGCGTCCAAGGAACGATCGCGAGCATCAACGCCAGTGTCAGCAGATAGAACAGCACCAGCCGGAATACGGTCGATCGAAACGCCCGCGCCACGGCGCGCTGCGGATCACGCGCTTCGCCGGCCGCGACCGCGATCGTCTCGATGTTCAGATAACTGAAGATGGAAACAATGACCGCGAACCACATGCCCCTCACGCCGTGCGGAAAGAACCCGCCGTGCGCCGTGAAGTTATTCAGCCCGACGCCGGACGACACCGGCGCGCCGTACACGAACACCGCCCCGAGCAAGATGAACGCGACGATCGCCACGATTTTCAGCATCGAAAACGCGTATTCGATCACGCCGTACACCTTGACGCTAGCGGCGTTCACGCCGATCAGCGCGGCGGAAAAACCGACGATCCAATACCAGCCCGGGACGTTCGCGAACCAGTACTTCATGAACACGGCGACCGCGCTGACCTCGGTGCCGACCGCGAACACGACGGCCGACCAGTACGCGTATCGCACGAGATAACCCGCCAGCGGCCCGATATAAAACTCCGCGTACGCGCCGAACGACCCGGACGTCGGATGCGCAACGGTCATCTCGGCGAGCGCGCCCATCAGCAACAACGCGATCAGCGCACCGATCGCGTAACTCACCAACACGCTCGGCCCGGCGAAATCGATCGCGAAACCGCTGCCCAGAAAAAGCCCGGTCCCAATCGCCCCGCCGATAGCAATCATCGACATCTGCCCGGCGGTCAAACTCCGGTGCAGCCCCTTTTCCCGTTCGACGATGGTCTCGAACGATCCACGTTTAAAGCTCAAATCAACCTCTTGAAGTCAATATCCGCAACGAATGCGGACGCAAAAAAGCGAGGCGGCGCGGGAAACTTCCCCGCGCCGCCTCGCCGATGATGACACACCTCAAGCGCGTGTCACCTGACTTCAGTCATCGCTTCCAACCTGGTCACTCAACCTCGACCGCTTCCGGATTCGGATTGCGCGGCACCGGGCTTTCGTCGAACGTGAGCGCGACCTTGTCGTCCTCGTCCACGTCCACCGTTACACGCCCACCCGACATCAGCTTGCCGAACAGCAACTCGTCCGCCAGCGCACGACGAATCGTGTCCTGGATCAGGCGCTGCATCGGCCGTGCCCCCATCAGCGGATCAAAACCGTGCTTCGCCAGATGCGCGCGCAAGCCATCGGTGAAGACCGCGTCGACCTTCTTCTCATGCAACTGATCTTCCAGTTGCATCAGGAACTTGTCGACCACCCGCATGATGATTTCTTCATCGAGCGAGCGGAAGCTGATGATCTGGTCCAGACGATTCCGGAACTCAGGCGTGAACATCCGCTTGATATCGGCCATTTCGTCGCCGGTTTCCCGACGATTCGTGAAACCGATTGCCGACTTCTGCATCGCTTCGGCGCCCGCGTTCGTCGTCATGATGATAATGACGTTGCGGAAATCTGCCTTGCGACCGTTGTTGTCGGTCAGCGTGCCGTGATCCATGACCTGCAGCAGCACGTTGTAGATATCCGGATGCGCCTTTTCGATTTCGTCGAGCAACAGCACGCAATGCGGCTTCTTCGTGACGGCTTCAGTCAGCAAACCACCCTGATCGAATCCGACATATCCCGGCGGCGCGCCAATCAAACGGCTGACCGCATGACGCTCCATGTACTCGGACATGTCGAAGCGGAGCAATTCGATACCCAGCGTGAACGCCAGTTGCTTCGCCACTTCCGTCTTGCCGACACCCGTCGGACCCGAGAACAGGAATGCGCCGATTGGCTTGTCCGTCTTGCCGAGACCTGCCCGCGCCATCTTGATGGCGGCGGCCAATGCATCGATAGACGGGTCCTGGCCAAACACCACGCTCTTCAGGTCGCGATCCAGCGTTTGCAACTTGCTGCGATCGTCCTGCGACACGCTTTGCGGCGGGACACGCGCGATCTTCGAGATGATCTCTTCGATCTCGTTCTTGCCGATAGTCTTCTTCTGCTTCGACTTCGGCAGGATGCGTTGCGCTGCGCCCGCTTCGTCGATTACATCGATAGCCTTGTCCGGCAGATGACGGTCGGTGATAAAGCGCGCCGACAATTCAGCAGCCGCGGACAACGCACCCGACGAATATTTCACGCCGTGATGCTCTTCGAAACGCGACTTTAGACCGCGCAAGATGGCGATGGTCTGCTCGACGGTCGGTTCGGCGACATCAACCTTCTGGAAACGACGCGACAACGCTGCGTCTTTTTCGAAGATTCCACGATATTCCGTGAATGTGGTCGCGCCGATGCACTTCAACTGGCCCGACGACAAAGCCGGCTTCAGCAGATTCGATGCATCCAGCGTGCCGCCCGACGCCGCACCCGCACCAATCAGCGTGTGAATTTCGTCGATGAACAGCACCGCGTGCGGGCGTTCCTTCAACTCTTTCAGCACCGTCTTGAGGCGTTGCTCGAAATCGCCACGGTATTTAGTACCGGCCAGCAATGCGCCCATATCGAGCGAATACACCTGAGCGTCCGCAAGAATGTCCGGCACTTCGCCGCGCGTGATGCGCCACGCAAGCCCTTCGGCAATCGCAGTTTTACCCACGCCTGCCTCACCGACCAGCAGCGGATTGTTCTTCCGGCGACGGCACAGCACCTGCACCACACGCTCGACTTCCAATTCGCGTCCAATCAGCGGATCGATCTTGCCGTCTTTCGCGAGCTGGTTAAGGTTCTGCGTGAACTGCGCAAGCGGCGTTTCCTTTTGCGCAGCCGCGTCTTCCGCTTCGGGATTCGCGTCGCTGCTTGCCTTCGCCGCGTCGCCCGTATTCGTCTTCGCAATGCCATGCGAGATGAAATTGACGACGTCGAGACGCGTCACGCCCTGCTGTTGCAGGTAGTAGACCGCATGTGAATCCTTTTCACCGAAGATGGCGACAAGCACGTTCGCGCCGGTCACTTCCTTCTTTCCATTCGATGTTGACTGCACGTGCATGATCGCGCGTTGAATCACGCGCTGAAAACCAAGCGTCGGCTGGGTATCAACATCGTCCGTGCCGGGCACGGTCGGGGTGTTGTCGTGAATGAAATTGCGCAGGTTTTGACGCAAATCTTCAATATTTGCTGCGCATGCGCGCAACACTTCAGCCGCGGTCGGGTTGTCCAACAAGGCCAGTAAAAGATGCTCGACCGTAATGAACTCGTGCCGCGCCTGACGTGCTTCCATAAACGCCATGTGCAGACTGACTTCCAGTTCCTGGGCAATCATGCTTCCTCCATCACACACTGCAGCGGATGACCCGCTTGCCTCGCGTGGCTAACGACTTGCTCAACTTTGGTCGACGCGATGTCCCGCGTATAGACCCCACAAACTCCCCTGCCTTCGCGATGAACCTTCAGCATGATTTGCGTCGCAGTCTCACGATCTTTATTGAAATGTTCCTGCACGACGAACACGACGAATTCCATCGGCGTGAAGTCGTCATTCAGCAGCACCACTTTGTACATGGACGGCTGTTTCAGCTTTTGTTCCTGCCGCTCCAGTACGGTGCCATCCTGCTTGTTGGGATTGATCGCCATACGCCCATTCTAAACAACTCGGACAGGCTCGCCATCTCGCCAAAACTCCGTTCGCCATATAAGCCGAAACGGTGTCGCCGCACACTTCGCGCAACCTGTCGCTTGCTGAATTCTGCCGGCCCTCGTGACACAGGCCAGCCCTCTTGAAACATCGTTGAATCCAGTATCGCACAGCTCTCAAAAAAACGAATTGTCCACCTGGCCGCGGCCCGACTTGGACGCTCAACCCGCTGCGACTGACTGGGTGACCCTTATAAGAATCGCTCAAGCGAATCAACCGTTCGAAGCAATCGTGCGGCCTGAACTGCGAGCCGCGGCGGTCAAGGGTAATAACCGCCTGCTGCCTGTACTCCTCATGTGCGTCGATTATGCGACTTTTCAAGATGGCGTGCTTGTGCGGCGGGATACGCGCAAAGCGGGAAAAACCCTTGAAATGAGGTCTTTACAACGTCTTTACGACCATCTCAAAATTTTCTTGACACTTGATTTAAGAGATTAAACAATCAAATTGGCACTTTTTTCCGAAGCGTTTCAGGTGAAGAAAGGCCGCGGTGAGCTTGTGAGGAGGGGGCGGTCCACATTGTGGGTTGCCAAGCTTTTCGAGCGTGCTCGTGGTAGCGACGAGAGTGAGAGGGGAAGTGATGTCAACTGGTACGGTCAAATGGTTCAACGACGCGAAAGGCTACGGATTCATCACGCCCGATGAAGGCGGCGAGGATCTGTTTGCTCATTTCTCGGCGATACAAATGAATGGTTTCAAGACGCTCAAGGAAGGCCAGAAGGTCAGCTTTGAGATTGTCCAGGGACCCAAGGGCAAACAGGCATCGAACATCCAGGAATCTGCTGCCTGACCGTTCGATAGCGCGCTGTCCTCGAAACCGGCCGCATGCCGTGACATCGTTCAGATAAACGTTTCTGCGTTATTCGACGGTCGAATGCAACGGCGGGATTCAACGGCCCGAACGCACTTGCGGTCGGGCCGTTTTTCATTGGGACCAAGCCGTTGATGAACCCGGCTAACTACGGTTGCTCGTGGTCAGGCCGAACCTTGCGCGGGCGCCCGCCTTTCTTGCCATTTTCTCGCGACGATGCGGCCTTCGCATCCGACTTGACCGAACCAGCGCGGCTTGCCAAGTGTTTCATCCAGACCTGTGAACCGTAGATCCCGTCGAAAAGCGCGGGCGCATACAAGTCCACGTCGAGTTTTGGGAAGTGCAAGCCCCAACCGGCTGGGGAAATCTCGATCATCTTCAGCTCGGCATCGCTTGCGCCGTCCAGCCCCTGGATCAGGGCAATCGGGACTGCGAGCGTTACACCGTTGTCGAATTCGACCTCTATCTTGGCGATGGAACGACGGTAGCGCGCCTTGACCGCGCAAGGTCCGACGCCTTCCCCACGCTTGCGGGCCGCTGCCATGGACTCAATGGTAATTGCCATGAATATTTCTCCAGGCTCCGCACAGGGTAGGTAGGGACGGCGCGATCAATTTCGCCGTGTGGCGGACGCCGGCATCGGAAACTTTTCCTTTGATGCCGCGTACATCGAGAGGGCCGTCCGGACAGTTCAGATCGAACACAATCTCAAACCCTGCCCTGCACGTGAACGTGAACGTGCGCCGGTCGATGATCTGCGGGGTATATGACCACTCTGAGCCCATTCAGTAGAAGGATGGTGGGCATGGGAAGATCATAAACCTAACCGCTAGGTTTTTTACGTCCGGCCTTTGCCATCGTCAAAAATTTACACTTCAGTTTTCTGACATTGCTCAGCGAACACCGGACTCTCCATCGAAGATCAGTTCACGCCGATCTCATGAAAAAACCCCAGTGAGTCAAACTCAACCGGGGCTTTCCTTGAAGATTTATCCGAACCTACATGTTTTCGATCAGCACCTGCCCAAATCCCGAGCACGAAACCTGCGTCGCGCCTTCCATCAAACGCGCAAAGTCGTATGTCACGCGCTTTGTCAGAATTGATGCTTCCATCGACTTGATGATGATGTCCGCCGCTTCGGTCCAGCCGAGGTGGCGCAGCATCATTTCCGCCGACAGGATTTCTGAGCCCGGATTCACGTAGTCCTTGCCCGCATACTTCGGCGCGGTGCCGTGCGTGGCTTCGAACATGGCCACCGAATCCGACATGTTCGCGCCCGGCGCAATGCCAATGCCGCCAACTTGAGCCGCCAGCGCGTCCGACACGTAATCCCCGTTCAGATTCAGCGTGGCGATCACATCGTACTCAGCCGGACGCAACAGGATCTGCTGGAGGAATGCATCGGCGATAACGTCCTTTAGCACAACGTCGCCGCCCTTCGGGCTCTTGATCTTCATCCACGGGCCGCCGTCGATAAGTTCCGCACCGAACTCCTTCTGCGCCAGCGCATAGCCGAAATCACGGAACGCACCTTCCGTGTATTTCATGATGTTGCCCTTATGCACGAGCGTGACGGTATTGCGATTATGGTCAATCGCGTACTGGATCGCCTTGCGAACCAGACGCTCCGTGCCTTCACGCGACACCGGCTTCACACCGATACCCGACGTGTCCGGGAAGCGGATCTTCGTCACGCCCATTTCTTCGCGCAGGAACTTGATGACCTTCTTCGCCTCTTCCGACTCGGCCGCCCATTCGATGCCGGCGTAAATGTCTTCCGAGTTCTCGCGGAAGATAATCATGTTGACCTTTTCCGGCTCGCGCACCGGCGACGGCACGCCCTTGAAATACTGCACCGGGCGCAGGCAGACATACAGGTCCAGTTGCTGGCGCAGCGCGACGTTCAGCGAACGGATACCGCCGCCAACCGGCGTGGTAAGCGGCCCTTTGATAGAGACGACATATTCCTTCAGCACGTCCAGCGTTTCATCCGGCAGCCAAACGTCCGGGCCGTAGACCTTGGTGGCCTTCTCGCCCGCGAAGATTTCCATCCAGTGGATCTTCTTTTTGCCTGCATAGGCTTTTTCCACCGCTGCGTCGACGACCTTGATCATCACCGGCGTGATGTCCACACCCGTACCATCGCCTTCGATAAAAGGGATGATCGGCCGGTCGGAAACGTTGAGCGAGTAATCCGCATTAACGGTGATCTTGTCACCGCCCGTCGGAACCTTGATGTGCTGATACGGCATGGTCGACTCCAAAGATGGCTGGGCTAGCTAAAACAGAAATGCACAGAATGCGTTCGGAAATTCGGCGAAAAGGCGGAGGAGCGAACGGTGGCCCGGCGATCAGCGCCAATACCGGCGCGGCGCCCGGGCGACCTGAACGGTATTCTAGCCCACGGTGCGCAGGGCTCGCCCGACCCCGGCTTCGCCGCAGTGCAACAAAACGGTGCACGCGTGCGCCGGTCAAAGACCGCCGGTTGATGCCGTTGTCATGATCAGCTACCGTACGATTCATGTCCTGATTTAAGTCTTATATCTTATATAAGAGTTGGGACTTGATGTTTCGGATTATGCATTAATATCGCGCCATTCGCCATAGGCGGATTGCCGCGCTGCGCTTGAGCGGTGCCTCGTTTTTATCGCGTTTTCCTCATTGATCCTCGCCATGCCGCTGCTTGCCCTTAACAAACCATTCGGCACGATCTGTCAATTTTCGCCGCACGAGAAACACCTCTCGCTGGGCGAATGGGTGAAGACGCCCAGCGTTTATCCGGCTGGCCGGCTGGATACCGACAGCGAAGGCCTGCTTCTGCTCACCGACGATGGCGCGCTTCAGGCGCGTATTGCCGAGCCTCGTCACAAGTTGGTGAAACGGTATTGGGCACAAGTCGATGGCGCACCCGACGCGGACGCGCTCAAGCGTCTGGCCGCCGGCGTTGACTTGGGGGATTTCGTGACACGTCCGTGCACCGTGCAGCGCGTTGAACCCGTTGAACGGGTAGACCAGCTTTGGCCACGTAATCCGCCTATTCGATATCGCGCCGCCATTCCGACCACGTGGATCGAACTGTCGATCACGGAGGGACGTAATCGGCAGGTGCGTCGAATGACCGCAGCCGTCGGATACCCGACACTGCGGCTGGTGCGCGTGGGTATCGGTGCGCTGGATATATTCAGTCTCGGACTTGCGCCGGGTGCATCGATGGAACTGGCGCCGCGCGCACCATGGAACGGCATTGGTTAACAAGCAACTGCGAAACAAGCAACTGCGAAACAAACGACGAAGCAACGACGCAACTGCGTTCAACTGAAACAAAAACATTACAAAATCGATTCGCCTTCCAAACGATTATCTCGGCACGATTCCCAAAAACACGTCAACGGACTTCCGGCATGCGGCGTTATTCGCTGCAGATGCCTTAAAACCGCCATCCGGCATTAGCGAAGGACCATAACACCGAGCCAACTTACGAAGGCTTTATGTAAGGTTAAAGCGCTCGCAGCGGGATCGAAGTTTGTTCGAATCCCCTGTCAACCAAAAGGTGGATGGCTCGTTTACCGTCATGACTCCATCGACCGGGTCACAAGGTTAAATCAAACTAAAGCTGAGGATTTACAACATGAACAAATTGATCGCTGCTCTCGTCGCTGGCCTGTTCGCAACGGCTGCATTTGCACAAGCTTCGGCTCCGGAAGCATCGGCTCCTGCAGCAGCTTCGACCGCTCACAAGGCAACCCACAAGAAGTCGACGCATAAGAAGGCTACGCACAAGAAGGCAGCTTCGGCTGCAGCCGCTTCGGCCGCGTCGGAGTAAGTTGGTAATAGATCGCGGTAACGCGACGCTACACCAAGCAGTGCTGCCGCAATAGCGGCATTGAAAGGCAGACACCTGTAAAGGTTTCTGCCTTTTTCTTTGAGTCGTCCGGTTATGTCAACGCGGATCCACGCACGCTCACACAGGCACTTTTTGTCGGCGTGCGCGCGCTCAAGTAACATGCGCCAGTCTTCACTGATTCTTCAGCTAACCGGCTTCATCTCACCAGGAGTTTCGCCGTGCGTCTTCCATGGCCCTCGCCCCGTTCGGTTTCATCGTTTGATCTTGGACGTCTAGTGCGCCGCGCGCTGGTTGCGTTTTCCGTTCCGCTCGTCTCGTTGATTGCAGTCGCGCCGATGGCGGCACACGCCCAACCGCTCGCGGCAGAGCCGGGACAAATGCCACCGGGTGCAAAAAAGCCCGCCGATTTTCCCCACACCAAACTCACCGCGGGCATGTATGTGATCGACGCCGCCGTTGCCGCGAACGATGCCGATCGCGAACAAGGCTTGATGTATCGCACGAAGCTCGAGCCGAATGAAGGCATGCTGTTCGTCTTCAATGAAACGGCCGTGCACTGTTTCTGGATGAAAAACACGTTGATCCCGCTGTCGATCGCGTTTATCCGCGCAGACGGGACCGTCACGGACATCGATGAAATGCAGGCCGAGACGGAAAACAACCACTGCCCGCGCAACAATGGCGTGTACGCGCTGGAAATGAGCAAGGGCTGGTTTGCATCGAAGGGAATTCAGCCAGGCATGCAGATCAAGGGGTTGCCTGCAGCGCAATAACGAGGGCCTCGAGCGCGGGGTGGTTGATCCCCCGACACGCCTCATCCGAAGCCGGCCGCCCGCTCATGCGCGCGCCGGCTTTTTCCTTTTCGCGGCTGAAGGTGCAGCCCCGGTCACGGCCCGGAATGCCGCCCGCGCGTCATCAAAGATTCATCTTTTTCGCGGAGCTGGCAAGAATCCTGCAAAGACCTTGTCGACGCGCTATCCTAATAAACCAGCGAAGCCGTCACACAAGCACGACAAAGCTTCGCTCCGGAGCCGCCGGCCGGGCCATCGTGCCCAGTCCGGGCTGCAAAGCTCCATCCAATCAACAGGAGGTTCAAGTGCCCCGCAAGACTCCCATCGACCGCTATCGGAATATTGGTATCAGCGCTCATATCGATGCCGGTAAGACCACCACCACCGAACGCATTCTTTTCTATACCGGTGTGAATCACAAAATTGGTGAGGTTCACAACGGCGCGGCCACGATGGACTGGATGGAGCAGGAACAGGAGCGCGGCATCACGATCACCTCCGCCGCTACCACGGCCTTCTGGAAAGGCATGGCGGGGAATTATCCGGAGCACCGGATCAACATCATCGATACACCGGGACACGTCGATTTCACCATCGAAGTGGAACGGTCGATGCGCGTGCTCGACGGCGCCTGCATGGTCTATGACTCGGTCGGAGGCGTCCAGCCGCAATCGGAAACGGTCTGGCGCCAGGCGAACAAATACAAGGTGCCGCGCATTGCGTTCGTCAACAAGATGGACCGCGTGGGCGCCGACTTTTTCCGCGTGCAGCGGCAGATCGGCGAGCGCCTGAAGGGCGTTGCCGTACCCATGCAGATTCCCGTGGGTGCTGAAGAACACTTCCAGGGCGTGATCGATCTCGTGAAGATGAAAGCGATCATCTGGGACGAAGCCAGCCAGGGCGTGCTGTTCGAATACCAGGAAATCCCCGATAACCTGCTCGCCACCGCCGAAGAATGGCGCGAGAAGATGATCGAGGCCGCCGCGGATGCCAATGAAGCGCTGATGGACAAGTACATCGGCGGCGAAGACATCAGCGAAGACGAAATCAAGGAAGCTATCCGGGCGCGCACGCTCAGGAGCGAAATCGTTCCCATGTTCTGCGGCAGCGCGTTCAAGAACAAGGGCGTGCAGGCCATGCTGGACGCGGTGATCGACTACCTGCCGTCGCCGGCGGACGTGCCCGCCATCAATGGCGTGGACGAGTACGACAAACATGCGGAACGTCATCCGACCGATGAAGATCCATTCTCGGCGCTCGCCTTCAAGATCATGACGGACCCGTTTGTCGGCCAGTTGATCTTCTTCCGGGTGTATTCGGGCGTGGTGAATTCCGGCGATACGGTCTACAACGCGATCAAGGAGAAGAAGGAACGGCTTGGCCGGATTCTCCAGATGCACGCGAACGAGCGTCAGGAAATCAAGGAAGTGCGCGCCGGCGATATTGCCGCGGCCGTGGGCCTGAAGGAAGCGACCACTGGCGACACGCTCTGCGATCCCGCTCATCCGATCATTCTCGAACGCATGATCTTCCCGGAACCGGTGATCTCCCAGGCCGTCGAGCCGAAGACGAAACCCGACCAGGAAAAGATGGGTATCGCGTTGAACCGGCTGGCGCAGGAAGATCCGTCGTTCCGCGTGCAGACCGATGAAGAGTCCGGCCAGACGATTATTTCGGGCATGGGCGAGCTGCACCTGGAAATTCTGGTGGACCGGATGCGCCGTGAGTTCGGCGTCGAAGCGACGGTTGGTAAACCGCAGGTGGCCTATCGCGAGACCATTCGTATTCCCGTTGAAGATATTGAAGGCAAGTTCGTCAAGCAGTCGGGCGGACGCGGTCAGTACGGTCACGTGGTGCTGAAGCTGGAACCGCAAAAGCCGGGTACGGGTTATGAATTCGTCGATGCCATCAAGGGCGGTGTCGTGCCGCGCGAATACATTCCGGCGGTCGACAAAGGTATTCAGGAAACGCTGAAAGCCGGTGTGCTGGCGGGGTATCCGGTGGTGGACGTAAAGGTGACGCTGACCTTCGGTTCGTACCACGACGTGGACTCGAACGAAAACGCGTTCCGCATGGCTGGATCGATGGCGTTCAAGGACGGCATGAGGAAAGCCAAGCCGGTACTGCTCGAACCGATGATGGCCGTGGAAGTGGAAACACCTGAGGATTTCATGGGCAACGTGATGGGCGATTTGTCGTCACGTCGCGGGATCGTGCAGGGCATGGAGGACATCGCGGGCGGCGGCGGCAAGATCGTGCGCGCCGAGGTGCCGCTGGCTGAAATGTTCGGCTACTCGACCACGCTACGCTCGCTCACCCAGGGCCGCGCTACGTACACGATGGAGTTCAAGCACTACGCCGAGACGCCGAACAACGTCGCGGAAGCCATCGTGAGCTCGAAGGGGAAGTAGGCGTTGCCGGATTCGGAAGCCCGAGTCGGTGACTGAGCGAAGTCCGTTGTCGCCTCCCGGCGGCGACGGACTTTTTGCTTTTTACCTGGGCGACTGCAGCGTAAATTGACGACAGCTTTCCCATGGATACACCTGCATACACGGAGACAAACACAATGAGCGATGAACACGATCATGAGCACGATCATGACCACGAGCACACCGACTGGCGCGAGAACGGCGTCAAGGTGATCAAGGGCGATCAACTCGATACCAACACCCCGCAGACGCCCGGAATGAATCGCGCGGCCGCTATCAACGCAGCGCGCGTGGGTGCGCAGAAAATCTGGGCCGGCACGGTGACGATCCATCCGAACGCGAAGACCGGCGCGCATCATCACGGCGCGCTGGAGAGCGTGATCTACGTCGTGCGCGGACAAGCGCGCATGAAGTGGGGCAATCATCTGGAATTTACCGCTGAGGCCGGGCCGGGCGATTTCATCTTCGTGCCGCCGTACGTGCCGCATCAGGAAATCAATGCGCTCACCGACGAACCGCTGGAATGCGTGCTCGTGCGCAGCGACAATGAAGCGGTGGTAGTGAATCTGACTATCGATGCAGTGGAGGAGCCTGAAGAGGTCTTCTGGGTCGATCCGATTCATAAGCATCCGCACGAGCATTGATCCGATTGCATGAGCAGATACATGCACGGAATTTTCTACCGCCTTGCCGCCGCACACCCCGCAAGCTTTGCCATAGTGTCGCGGCTGTCCCACGGCACGGGTAATTAATTGCCACGCGAAACGGCCGCCGGGAATCGGAACACTATTTGCTCCGCTAAACTGAAAGCTGAACGCGCCTCCGATTCCGCCGCTGCCACCGTCCTTTGCCGGGACGCGCAGTATCGTCGAGTCAAAACAACAACCGAATCCTGAACCGGACAGCCCGATGAAAAAAACCGCAACCGATCTGGACTCGCTTTCCCCCTTCAATGCCGCGCTCGAACAGTCGAGGGGATCAGCGGGAGAACTCGGCAACCATGCCATCGATGAATTCAAAGCCGGCCGGCTCTCGCGGCGCGCGTTGCTACGGCACGCGAGTTTGCTGGGTTTATCGATGGCCGCCGGTGGTTTGATCGGCATGCCCCACGCACGCGCGCAAGCGCCCGCGGGCAAGCCGGGCGGCACGATCCGCGTGGCGCATCTGACGCCTTCGGGCCAGGTCGATCCGCTTACCGTCACCGACCCTGCCGGCCTCGCGCTGATCAATCAGACGGGCGAATTTCTCATCGACGATGACGGTCAAGCGCTCGTGCTCCGCCCTTCCCTCGCGCTTTCATGGAAGCCGAACGAGAAGGGCGATGTGTGGACCTTCAAGCTGCGCCCGAACGTCAAGTTCCACGACGGCCAGTCGATGACCGCGAAGGACGTTGCTGCGACGTTCAACCGGCTTGCCGATCCGGCCAGCGGTTCGGCGGCGCTCTCCGTGCTTAAGGGCGTGTTGTCGAAGGGATCGGTAAAGGTGGTCGACGACATGACGGTCGAGTTCCATCTGGACGCGCCGAACGGCAACTTCCCGTATTACGTTTCTTCGGATACGTACAACGCGGTGATCCTGCCGGCGAATTTCAGCGGCACCTACGAGAAGTCGTTCCCGGGCACAGGTCCGTTCAAGTTCGAAAAGTACACGCCGAAGGTGGGTGCATCGTTTGTGCGCAACCCGGATTACTGGGGTGAGAAAGCGCTGCCCGAGCGCATAACGTTCGCGTTCTACGCCGACGAACAATCGGAACTGCTCGCGTTGCAAGGCCGGCAAGCCGACGTGATGGGCGACTTCACCGTGCAGGGCGGGCTCAGCATGATGACGAATCCCGAGTTCAAGGTGCTCGGCGTGAAGTCGAGCGCGCATCGGCAGATGCATATGCGCACCGACACGGGTCCGTTCAAGGACAAACGCGTGCGCCAGGCGTTGGCGCTGGCGGTGAATCGCGAGGTGCTGGTCAAGGGGCTGTTCAAGGGACGCGCGGCGTTGGGCAATGACAGTCCGTTCTCGCCCGTGTTTCCATCGAGCGATTTGTCCGTGCCGCAGCGCAAGCTCGATGTCGCGAAGGCGAAGCAATTGCTCGCGGCCGCAGGCGTGCCGAACGGTTTCGACGTCACGCTCACGACCGAGAAGTACATGGAGATCCCCGATCTCGCGGTCGTGATCCAGAACGCAGCGAAGGCGGTCGGCATCCGCATCACGCTGAAGGTGGAAAGCCAGGAGCTGTATTACGGCGCGGGCACCTTTGGCAAGTCGGACTGGCTCGATTCGCCGCTGGGCATCACGGACTACGGACATCGCGGCGTGCCGAACGTGTTTCTCAACGCGCCGCTGACCAGCGGAGGCACATGGAACGCCGCGCATTTCAAGAATCCGCAATACGACAAGCTGGTGGCGGATTTCGTGGCGGCGCTCGACGTAGCATCGCAGAAAAAACTCTCGGGGCAAATCCAGGCCTTGCTGCTCGACGAAACGCCGGTCGTGATTCCCTATTTCTACGATCAGCTGATCGTCACGCGGGCTAACGTGAGCGGCGTACGCTTCAATGCGATTTCGCAGCTGTATTTCCAACGCGCGACTATCGGCGCGTAGCCGGTTCATTTTGAATCTCTTAGAGTTTTGCGCTCGTGAAGGTTGACCCGAGGATGCTCCGATCATGAACACGGTCTCTCCTTCCGCCGCGCCGGGCGCGCCGAAAATCAGCTCACGCAGCAACGCCGGAAGCGCCGCGCGCATTGCGCGGTTCGTAGGCGTGCGGCTGCTGCTCGCGGTCATCACGTTGTGGCTGCTGTCGGTGATCGTGTTCGCGGGCGGCCAGTTGCTTCCCGGCGATGTCGGCCGCGCAATCCTCGGGCCTCTCGCCGACGCGCGCGCGGTCGCCGCGCTCAATCATCAACTGGGCGTCGACCGGCCTTTGCTCACGCAATACGCCGGCTGGATCGCGCATTTCCTGCGCGGCGACATGGGCGAGTCGTATTCGTATCGCGCGCCGGTGGCGCCGTTCATCGGCAGTGCGCTGTTGAACTCGGCCAAGCTGGGCGCGCTGGCGTTTATCGTCGTCGTGCCGCTTGGTATTGCCGGCGGCGTTTATGCCGCGCTCCACGAAGGGCGCTGGATCGACCGGACGATCAGCATTGCGGGGTTATCGGCGACAGTCGTGCCGGAGTTCGTCTCTTCCATTGTGCTGATTCTCGTGTTTGGTATCTGGCTGCAATGGCTGCCGATTGAAGCAACGTTTCCACCCGGGTCGAATGTGTTCGTTCAACTGCAGCATCTGATCCTGCCCGTGTTGCCGCTGGTGCTGGTGTTCTTCGGCTACATCGCCCGCATGGCGCGCGCCGGCACCGTTGAAGCACTCGATGCCGACTACACGCGCACAGCGATCCTCAAGGGCCTGCCGCGCCGCGTGGTGATCATGCGGCACGTGCTGCGCAATGCGCTGTTGCCGACCGTCACCGTTGCCGCTACGCAGCTCGGCTACATGATCGGCGGGCTGGTGGTCGTGGAGACGCTGTTCCACTATCAGGGCATTGGCTCACTCATTTATAACGCCGCCAAAGGCAAGGACTTCCCGATGCTCGAAGCCGGCGTGCTGACCATCGGCGTGATTTATACAGCGGCGAACCTGATCGCGGATGCGCTGTACGTTGTGTTGAATCCGCGCTTGCGGGTGAGGAACGCGCAATGAGCACAGCGACCGTCGCGCCCGCACCGCGCAGGGCGCCGCGTTTTGAACGCAGCAAAGCGCTGCTGCGCTCACCCACGTTCGTGGTCGGCGTGCTGATCCTGCTGTTCTGGGTCGCGTGTGCGCTGGTCGGGCATTGGGTCGTGCCGCAGGATCCGTACGCATCCGATCCGTTGAACTCCCTCACCCCGCCCGACGCCACGCACTGGTTCGGCACCGATCAACTCGGCCGCGATGTGTTCGCGCGCGTGATCGTCGGCGCGCGCGACATTCTCACCATCGCACCGCTGGCAACGTTGCTCGGCACGGTGGCGGGGACCGCGGTTGGCTTGATCGTCGGTTACTTCGATGGATGGGTGGACAACGTGATTGGCCGGCTGATCGACGCGGTGCTCGCGTTGCCGCTGGTGATCGTTGCGCTGCTTGCGCTTGCAGCGGTCGGCGCCAGCAACGTCACCGTGATTCTCGTAATCGGCATCACCTTCACGCCGATCACCGCGCGCACGGTGCGCGCGGCCGTGTTCGCCGAACGCAATCTCGACTACGTGCTGGCGGCGCAATTGCGCGGCGAAAATGCGTTCTACATCATGTTCGCGGAGATCCTGCCGAACGTGCTGCAGCCGATCATCGTGGAAGCCACTGTGCGGCTCGGTTACGCCATTTTCGCGGTTGCCACGCTGTCATTCCTGGGCTTCGGCATTCAGCCGCCGTCGGCTGACTGGGGTCTTGCGCTGTCCGAGTGCTACACGCTGATGGCGGGCGGCGCATGGTGGACTGTTGTGTTCGACGCAGCCGCTATCGCTTCGCTGGTCGTGGGCGTGAACCTCGTTGCCGATGGCATCCAAGGAGTGCTCGAACGATGAACGGACCGCCGCCATCGGCCTTCCCTATCTTCGATGGATCGAAGAGCGCCGAAACCGACGCACTCACGCTTGTCGGCCTGACGGTCGCCTACCGTTCGCGCGGGCGCGACCGCGAAGTGCTGCAGGACATCTCGCTGCGGGTCAAACGCGGCGAGGCGTACGGGCTCGTCGGCGAATCCGGCTGTGGTAAATCCACGGCCGCGCTCGCCGTATTGCGTTATCTGCCGCGCAACGGCCGCGTGAAGTCGGGGAAGATTTCGATCGCCGGCCACGACATCGCTTCGATGAACGCCGACGCGTTGCGGCACATGCGGGCCAACGCGGTATCGATGGTTTATCAGGACCCGGGCCGCGCGTTGAACCCGTCGCTGACCATCGCGCGGCAGGTGTCGGAAGCGTTCGAGCTCGCGGGCGCGTCGGTGAGTGAAGCGCTGGAGCACACCATCGACATCTTGAAGCGCGTACGGATCTCGTCGCCTGAACGCGTAATGGATAGTTATCCACATCAATTGTCGGGCGGCATGCAGCAGCGCGTGGTCATCGCGATGGCGCTGGCGTGCAATCCGGCATTGCTGATCCTCGACGAACCCACTACGGGGCTCGACGCCACGGTCGAAGCGGAGGTGCTCGACCTGATCGCGCAACTGCGCGAAGAGCTTGGGACGGCGGTGCTTTTCATCAGCCACAACCTGGCGGTGATCGGCCGGATGTGTGATCGCGTTGGCGTGCTGTATGCCGGGAAGCTTGTAGAAGAAGGCACCACGCGCGATGTATTCGCGCGGCCGCGGCATCCGTACACAGTGGGCCTGCTGCGCTGTTTGCCGACGACGGGACGAAGCAAGGACACGGGCCGGCTCGACACCATTCCGGGCTCGCTGCCGCTGCCGGGATCGGTGACGCAGGGGTGCATCTATGCGCAACGCTGCAAGCTCGCCGATGACCGATGTCATCGTGAAGCGCCGCCGCCGTATCGGGTATTGGCCGCTCATGGCGACCAGATGGCCCGTTGCCATTATCACGAACGCGCAATCGACTTGCCGCGCGCAACGCCGGAGGTTCTAAGCGCGGCTGTCGACAGGACAGATGCACCTATTGCCCTGCGCGCGGAGAATTTATCGAAGACGTTTCATGTTGGCGGAGAGTCGCTGCGGGCCGTGCACGATGTATCGCTGGAACTGGCGCTGGGTGAAACGCTCGGGCTGGTCGGTGAGTCAGGCAGCGGCAAGACGACGCTCGCGAAGCTGTTGCTCGGGTTGCTCTCGCCCGATGCAGGCGGCTCCATAGAACTCGACGGCGCCACCCTGCCCGCGCGCGTGACAAACCGGAACGACGAACAGGTCAAGTCGCTGCAGATCGTGTTCCAGAATCCCGATTCGGCGTTGAACCGGGCGCATTCGGTGCGTCGGCTGATCGCGCGGTCGTTGTCGAAACTCGGCGCGTTGCGAGGGGCCGCGAAGGAAGCACGGCTGCAATCGCTGACTGCCGCCGTGCGATTGCCCGAGCGTTACCTGAGTTCGCGCACGCGGCAATTGTCGGGTGGGTTGAAACAGCGCGTGGCGATAGCGCGTGCGTTCGCCGGCGATCCTCGTGTGGTGGTTTGCGACGAGCCGACATCCGCCCTCGATGTGTCCGTGCAAGCCGCCATCCTGAACCTGCTTGCCGACCTGCAGCGTGAACGTGGCGTAAGTTACGTGTTTATCTCGCACGACCTGCACGTGGTGCGGTATTTGTCCGATCGCATTGCGGTGCTGTATCTCGGCCGGCTGATGGAGATCGGCCGCGCGACGGACGTGTTCGACGGGCCGCATCATCCTTATACCGAGGCGTTGTTGTCATCGATTCCGGCCGTTGGCGATGAACCGCAAGCGCGGGAGCGTATACGTCTTTCGGGTGAGTTGCCGAGTGCAGCGGACCCGCCGTCGGGTTGCGTGTTTCATACGCGCTGTCCGCGCAAGATAGGTGCGATTTGCGAGCAGGAGGAGCCGCCCTATGCGCACGCCGCCAATGGACACAGGATTCGATGCCACATTCCCGTGGCCGAGCTTAAGCGCTTGCAAAAGCCTGGCTGAACCGGCGCGCTGAAGTCGGGCTTGGGCCGGCGTTAAGTCGGCGCTAGGTCGGCGCTAGGTCAGGATTGAAGGAACCAATCGCCGCTCGTTCCCTCATATCGAGTTCAACGTTCGACATGAGGGATCACAATATGAAGCGAAATATCTCCGCGGCGTTCGCGTTTGCAGTTTTCTCCGCGTTGGGCTGCGCCTCTGCCGTCCGCGCACAGCAAACCATTCAACCGCCGCCGGTCGATCCGAGTTTCTCTGCCTATACGCTCGCGCAAGAATGCTCGCAGAGATCCGATAACACCGCGCAAGGCCAGTGCGTAGGCGCCGTGCGCGGCATTGTGCGCGGTTATCAATACGGTGTGCTGTTTCTGGCCCAGCGATCGCAATTGAAGGCCAATGAAACGCAGCGCGTGTCGCTATGCCTGAGCGATACGCCGGTCTCAACGCTGGTCGATGAATTTCTGGCCGACGCCAAGCAAGTCGATGACGCATCGCTCAAGCGCACGCCGGCGGAAGTCGCGGTGCTTGGGTCTGTGTATGCGCACCACGGGTGTGATTAGTCGCTCGCGCCGGTGGACGGGATGGGGTTCGGGGTTCGGGGTTCGGGGTTCGGGGTTCGGGGTTCGGGGTTCGGGGTTCGGGGTTCGGGGTTCGGGGTTCGGGGTTCGGGGTTCGGGGTTCGGGGTTCGGGGTTAGCGGTCGGGTTGATGCCGGTTGCTAGGTTAGCGGTCGGGGTCATTGCTGGGTTGCTGCTTTCCAGGTCTTCGCGAGTTTAGTGTTGGCTGATCTTTTTCGCTCTATTAGCCACTGCGCGTGGCGGCGCGTCATTTCTTTGTCCAAAGCGACAAAGAAACGAAGCAAAGAAAACGCTTTCACCTCCCTAAAAATTAAGTGTCCACAGCGTGCAGTTTTATTTCATTGGTACCCCAAAAGCACGGTGCTCGCCAGAGCGGAGGATGTTTGAACCCCTCCTTCTCGCGAATCCTGACACGAACACGCTTCGCCCCGTACGCTCTCGGGCAAGCACCTTTTCCAAGCAAATCCGCATGGCCTCACGCACTTTCCAAATTCCGTTCCTTTAAAGTTTGGTTGTGTGGTCTGGGCTGCAGAGACGCGTGGCCAGCTTCGCGGATTGCGGACCAAGGTGTACTACTGCTTCAGTTTTTTGCGAAGCGGCTGGTGGCTTGCAGTCATTTTGTCGGGTACGGCCTCACGCATTTTGGAGGCTTTGTTTCCCGAACGGGTTCGCGGCATGTTTCGGCATGCGAACAATTTGGTGGGTGGTTCCAGGCGGATAGCGCGGGGTGCCCCTTGGCAGGTTCAATCACTGGTGGCGAAGCGTGGGGTATCCGTGTTCGGAGAAAGAGGGGTTCACACATCCGTGGCTCTGGCGAGCACCGTGCTTTTGGGGCACCAATGAATGAAAACTGCACGCTGTGGACACTTAGGGTAGAGCGGTGAAAGCGTTTTCTTTGCTTCGTTTCTTTGTCGCTTTGGACAAAGAAATGACGCGCCGCCACGCGCAGTGGCTAATAGTGATAAAGAAAACAGCCAACATAAAACGCGCAAAGACCTGGAAAGCAGCAACCCAGCAATGACCCCGACCACTAACACAGGAACCTGGCACCTTGGCATTGACCCCGACCGCCAACCCCGGAACCCGCGCAACGCAGCACCAACCCTACCGCTAGCCCCAAAAACCCGCCCCTCCATCTCCAACATCTCAAAGCATTTCCAGCGCCCGTTTTGATCTTGGCGGTTTGAACTGAGAGTCGATAAGACTCATTTCTTCCCCCGACAAAGTCACCTCTCGCGCAGCCGCGTTCTCAATCACATGAGCGACAGTCCCCGCTTTCGGGATCGCAATAACCTGCGATTGCTGCAAGACCCACGCGAGCGCGACTTGCATCGCCGACAAACCGCGCGCCTTCGCAATATCGTTCAACACGCTTTGTTTCGGCAGACGCGCGTGATCTACAGGACTGTATGCCATCGCCGGCATATTGCGCTCGCGCATCCACGGCAAGAGTTCGAATTCGGGACCGCGTCGAGCGACGTTATACAGAATCTGGTTGGTCGCACACCGGTTGCCGTTTTCCAGCGCAAAGAGCTCGACCATGTCGTCGGTGTCGAAATTGCTCACGCCCCAATGACGAATCTTGCCCTGCGCTTTCAACGCCTCAAAACCGCCGATCACCCCTTCCAGATCTTCGCCGCCGCGCCAATGCAGCAGATATAAATCGATGCGGTCAGTCTGTAGCCGCTTGAGGCTTCGTTCACACGCGGCCTTCACGCCGGACTCGCTACCGTTATGCGGATAAACCTTGCTGACAATGAATAGCTCGTCACGCCGATCCTTCAAAGCTTCGGCGATCAGCTTTTCACTCTCGCCCTCGCCGTACATTTCCGCAGTATCGATCACGGTCATGCCCAGATCCACGCCTGTTTTAAGCGCCGCAATCTCCGCGCTGCGGGTTCTGGCGCTATCGCCCATTTCCCACGTTCCCTGACCCAACGCAGGGATCTGCTCTCCGCTCGGAAGATGAACCACTTTTTCCTGCGACGTCATGGGCGCTCCCCTTGCTTGCTGAACCGAATGTTGTTGGGCTCGAGTCTTCGGCCTCAGTTCAAACTTTTTTGAGCGCGCGTAAGTGTAATCACATGCACCCACGCACGCTCTGTCCTTCGTCAGACCAATCCCACCACTAGCGGACCCAGCAATGTCAGCAACACATTCGCTAACGCATAGGTGATCGCGAACGGGACCGTCGGCACCGCGCTTTCCGCCTTATCAAGCACGCCGCCAAACGCCGGATTCGCACTGCGCGAGCCAGTCAGGGCACCCGCCAAAAGCGCCGCGTTAGTGTATTTCAACACGTATCGGCCGAACAACATCGTGAGGACGAGCGGCAAGATGGTGACAACCGCGCCCAGCAGAAAGATCGTGAGGCCGCTGTTCTTCACCGTAACCACAGCCGCCAGCCCGGAGTTCAAACCGACAGCCGCCACGAACGCGGCAAGCCCGAAATCCTTCATCAATTGCGACGCCGCCGATGGCATCACGCCGTACATCGGATGCTTGCCGCGCATCCAGCCGAACAACAGCCCGGCCAGCAAGCAGCCCCCGCCGGAGCCCAGCGTCAACGGCACACCGGCTACGTCGACGACGATCAATCCGATCAACAAACCAAGCACAATCCCCACGCCCATGTAGATGAAATCGGTCTTGTTTGTAACCGGCAATTCATAACCCGCTGCATCCACCGCACGCTTCGTATCCTGCGGCGAACCGTAGAACGTGATGACATCGCCATGTTCGAGCTGGGTCTCGGGAAGGATCGGCAGCGGCTGGTCCGCCCGGCGAATTTCCTGCACGAATACGCCGTGGCGCAAATCGCGATCCACGGTCGTGCGCACCGCGGCAATCGTCATGTGATTCATGCCCTTGCGCGTGAACACGCCCTGCCGGTTCTGCATCACGACGCTGATGCCATCGGTATCCGCCACTTCTTCACCAATGTTCGACGCCGCCGTCACCATCACTTCACGCCGGCCGACGACCAGGACGATATCGTCGACTTGCAGCATCACGTCCGGCCGCGGCTCCAGCGCCTTGCCGGCCCGGCGGATTCGCTCGATCGTGATCATGTCGGACTCGGCCATCTCGATCTCGGCGACTGTCCGGCCCGCCGCACCGCTCAAGGCCAACCCTCCGGCATCGGCGCCACCTACGCGCGCCGCCGCACCTTTGCCGCCGGTCACGCGATAAGCGCGCCCGACGAGTTCCGGCATCGCCGCCGTCTGGCCGGCCCCATGCGCGACCGCGCCGCCGAGCAAACTTTTCTCCGCCTCCGCTGCGGCGTCCTTCAAACTCTGCCCCATGAACTTCGGCAAGATATTCACGCACACAATGATCGCGCCCAGCGATCCGAATACGTACGTCACGGCATAAGCGACGGCCACGTCGCCCTGAAGCGCCTTGGTTTCGGCAACCGGCAGCCCGAGCCGGGCGATGGCGTCGCCGGCCGTGCCGATGATCGCCGACTGCGTCAGCGCCCCGCCGGCCAACCCCGCCGCAATCCCCTTGTTCAAGCCGAACAGCTTCGCGCACACCAACACGGTCACGAGCGCCGATACCGCGAGAAACACCGCCATCGCAATCTCACGCAGCGTCTTGCGCGACAGCGAGTTGAAAAACTGCGGCCCCGAGTCGTAACCCACCGCATAGATGAAGATCGCGAACATCACGGACTTGACGCCGTTATCGATCTGGACACCGAACTGACTGATGACGACCGCCGCGAGCAGCGACCCGCCCACACCGCCAAGCTGGAACTTGCCGAAATTGATCTGGCCAATGAAGTACCCCACCGCCAAAGAGAGGAAAAGCGCAATCTCCGGTGACTTCGTGAAAATCTGATGTATCCATTCCATAGTGCCCTCGTTAGTTTCGTATGCGCTGCCCGGCCTGCTGAACCTGATTTCCCGCTGACGCTCCTGCCTATGCACCTATCCTGCTGCTACCACGTGATCCTGCTGCTACCACGTGATCCTGTTCACCCCACCTTCCCCGCGAGCCCGACGATTACGGGCCCCATCAACGGCAGGAGGACGTTCGACAATGCATACGTGATCGTGTAGCCGATCACGGGCGTCGCATTGCCCGTCACCCCCACCAGCGCGCTGATCGCGGGCGTGCTGCATTGCTGGCCGGCGATCGCGCCAAGCAGCATCGGTACTTCGAGTTTCAACAGCCAGCGGCCGACCGCGAGCGACACCAGCGCCGGGCCGAGCGTGATGACCACGCCCGCCAGCGGCAGCGCAACGCCGTACTCGCGGATCAGGCGGATGGCATCGGCCCCGGCCCCCAACCCGACCGCGGCGATAAACGTGCACAGCCCGAAATCCTTGAGCACTTGCGCCGCAGCTGAAGGCAGCGAACCGATCACGGGATAGCGCGAACGGATCCAGCCGAACAGCAGCCCGGACAATAAACAGCCGCCGCCGGTCCCCAAGGCGATCTGCACGCCGCCCATACGCGCGCTCAAATGCCCGACGAGAATCCCCAAGATCACGCCGATACCGAGAAACACGAAGTCGGTTTTCAGCGTCGCGCGGACCACGTAGCCGAGCTTCGCCGCGCCGCGCTGCACGTCCTCGGCTGCGCCGATCAAGGTCAGTACGTCGCCCCGATGCAGCTCCGTCCCCGGCAACGCGGGAATCGTGCTGTCCAGCCGCGTGACGGCCGAGATATAGATACCGTGGCTATCGGCGGGCGTCGCCCGGTCGCGCACTTGCGCGACCGTCAGGCCGTGTACTTCGCGCCGCGTGAGCATGACATCGACAGTGTCAGCGTAGACATCGGCGACATCGCCCCCGGCGACTTCCTCGCCAATGGATGGCAACGCCGCCACGAGCGCCGCGCGGCGCCCGCCGATCACGATCCGGTCCCCCGTCTTCAACACGAGATTCGGCTCCGCTTTGACGATCGAGCGGCCACGCACCACGCGCGCCACGGTAAGCTCGTTGCCATGGCGTTTTTCAAGGGCACTGATGCTCAGATCCGCCGCACTCGTGACGCGGACTTCGCGTGCGACGAGCGACGGCGCCGCCGGCCGCTGGGCCTCCGCCAGCGCGCTGTCGCCACCGAGCGCGCGCCACAGGCGCTCGGCTTCATCGCGCAGATTCACGCGCAGCATGAGCGGCGCGATCTGGCTGGTGAACAACACGATAGTGACGAGCCCGAAGAGGTAACTCACGCTATAGGCAGTGACGATATTGGCCTGCAGCCGGGCGATCTCGGCCGCAGGCAGCCCGAGCTTGCCGATTGCCTCGGACGCCGTGCCGACCACCGCCGATTCCGTCGCGGCGCCGGCAAGCAGACCGGCCGCAGTGCCGCGGTCCAGCTTGAAAAGCGCGACAGCCCCGAGGACCAGCCCAAGCACCACCACGAGTTCAACAACGGATAGCAGCCCATAGCGCCAGCCGCGCCCGATATTCGCGAAGAATTGTGGTCCGCCGGTGAAGCCCAGCGCAAAGATAAACAGGGCGAAAGCAATATTCTTCAAATCTGGTGAAAGGCGCGCACCGCTTTGTCCGAGAATCAGCGCCACGATCAAGGTGCCGCATACGCCGCCGAGCTGTATGGGTCCGAGCTTGAAAGAACCAATGAAAAAGCCGATTGCCAGACTCGCAAACAATGCGATTTCGGGTTGGCTCGCCAGCAAATTCCAGATCATGAAATTATCGCCTCCATTGATTATCTAAATGCAACTATCAAGCGCCCTGGAATGACTTGAATTAAGGATTCGATTAATTATGACCATGATTTTGAGATCGTTGAACAATGTACTTTTTAGACGCCAGTTTGCCAACCGGCAAGTCGGGACGGTAAGAATTTAACGCCCAACTTCATTTGGGCACTCCCCGGGATGGTTTCCGGTCAATAAAACATCTTTATTGGCAACGCCCGGCAGAGCTTATCGTGCCTCGCCGCAGGTTGGATCGCCAGTTTGCATGCAATAAGACAAGTGATATATCGATCTCCTCCAAAAGTCGAATGACTTAACACAACTCCTGAAACATAAATCTGCATAAATCAGACGATCCATTCCAAAATCCGGAGAAGTGTAATTTTTCATTTGCAATGAATTAGCAAATGTGAAAGTCTTGCGGTTAATGTGGAATGCAAACATGAAACGACTGAGATATTGCAATTCCGCATGAGTGTCAATACGCTTTTTGGCACTGATCTAAAAAAATGCCGTATGCGCGGTGATTCGCAATACGGTTCCACGCTGATTTGGACACTGAGAGGTAAGAGACAATGAATCAAATTCATGCCATGCGTGTGTTCGTGCGGGTGTCGGAAACCGAAAGTTTTCGGCGCGCCGCACAACAACTGGATGTATCAAACGCACTTGTGACTCGCGCAATTGCAATGCTGGAAGCGCATTTGCGCACCCGGTTAATCAACCGCACTACTCGCAACCTCTCATTCACAGAAGCCGGCACGCGTTATCTCGAAGGCTGCCGCGCATTGCTCGAAGAACTCGATCACCTCGAGTCAATGGTGGCGCATACCGAAGGCGACCCCAGCGGTACATTGCGCGTAGTGGCGTCCGGATCGCTTTCGCTCATGGCGCTGACGCCGCTGATCGATGGCTTCCGGCAGGTTTATCCGAAAGTGAATGTGCGGCTCACGTTATCCGAGCGTCACGTAGATCTGGTGGAAGACGGTTTCGATGTCGGTATTGTCACGGCATTCATGGTGACGAGCACGGCGTTGGTAGAACGCCCGGTCGCCACTACACGCTGATTCCCGTCGCCACGCCCGCTTATCTGGAAGAGCACGGCTCGCCCAGCACGCCAGCCGATTTGCTGCACCACGCGTTCGTGGCGCTCCCCAGCGAAATGCGCAGCGCCACCTGGCACTTCCGGCACCGCAACAACGGCAGCGCCGACCAGGTCACGCTCGCCCCCGTCTATACGGTCAACAGCGCCTTGATGGTCCGGCTCGGAACGCTTGCGCACATGGGCATTTCGATCATTCCGGAAGGCATTGTCGCGGCGGATCTGGAAAACGGCTCGCTGGTACGGGTGCTGGGTGATTACGCCATTGATGACCCGGACGTGAAGGTATCTATCGTTTATCCGGGACGGCAGTATCTGCCGGCCAAGACGCGCGCCTTCATTGATTACACGCTCGAACATATGGGCCCGGGCGGAGAAGTTGGATTGCCGCAGCCGGAAACCATTCTCTCCCGGCTTTCCATGGTGCCTCCGGCGAGCGCAGTTGCCAGTTGATTTAATTGCCTGCTGGCGGGAGATCGTTCGATGCCAATTCAGATGATCGTCTTCAGCAGCCGGCAATATGATCGCGACGTCTTCATTGAGGCTAACGCCGCGTTTGGTTATTCCCTGCATTTCCAGGAATCACAACTTGACGCGCAAACGGCGATTCTGGCCCACGGGTGCGCGGTGGTATGCCCGTTCGTGAATGACATCCTTGACGAAACTGTCCTGGAAACCCTTCGCGAGGGCGGCACGCAGCTCGTGGCGCTGCGCTCGGCAGGTTTTAATCACGTCGATCTCACGGCGGCAGTCAGGCTCAGGATCGGCGTGGTGCGCGTGCCGGCTTATTCGCCGTACGCAGTGGCGGAGCACGCCGCCGGACTGATCCTGACGCTGAATCGCAAGTTGCATCGCGCCTATGCCAGGACTCGCGATGGCGACTTTTCGCTTAACGGCCTGCTGGGTTTCGACCTGCACGGCAAGACGCTTGGCATTATTGGCACGGGCGTAATCGGGCGGGTATTCGGCCGCATCATGGCCGGCTTCGGCATGACGCTGCTGGCGTTTGATCCTGGAACGCCAGCAACCGATCTTATACAAGCCGGAGCACGTTATGGTTCACTCGATACGCTTCTGTCTGAGTCGGACGTCGTCAGCCTGCATTGCCCGCTTTTACCCTCCACTTATCACCTCATCGATGCCGCCGCACTCGCCCGCATGAAACACGGCGCCATGCTGATTAATACCGGCCGCGGCGGGTTGATCGACAGTGGCGCACTCATCGGCGCGTTGAAAAGCGGGCAACTGGGCCACCTTGGCCTCGACGTCTACGAGGAAGAGAGCGGACTCTTTTTCGAAGACCATTCGAATCACATGCTGCAGGACGACGTGCTTGCGCGCCTGTTGTCCTTTCCCAATGTTATCGTTACCTCTCATCAGGCGTTCTTCACACGCGAAGCGCTTAGCGAGATCGCCACTACCACGCTCGGAAATGTGAAAGCCTGGTTCGATGGCTCTCCGCTCCATCAGGTATTCCCGTAGACAATCCCCATTGCGAAGTTTATCGAGCGGAAGTTTTTATACTTTCCGCGCGATAAATCAGATTTTCGGATAATCTATCTATTCTTCATACAATTAATAATTACTAATTTATCAGGGTTTCATTCCTGTTCGACGGCATGCCGTTTGCTCTATCGCTCTCTTACTGTCGGAATCTCTTATTGCGAGCGAGGGACGGTTGGACGCATTGCAAGACTTGATCGTCGCGAGGCCGGAAGGCCTTTATTGCCCGCCGGGCGATTTTTATATCGACCCGTGGCGTCCCGTCGACCGGGCCATCATTACTCACGCCCATGCAGATCACGCCCGCTTCGGGCACGCCCGTTATCTCGCGGCTGAGCCGGGGGTCGGCGTGTTGCTGTCGCGACTGCCGGGCATCTTGTTGCAAGGCGTTCCCTACAGCGAACGCCTGGTCATCAACGGCGTCTCCGTGTCGCTACATCCGGCCGGCCACGTGCTCGGCTCCGCTCAAGTGCGCGTGGAACACGCGGGCAGGGTCTGGGTGGCCTCAGGCGACTACAAAGTCGAGCCCGATCCCACTTGCGTGCCGTTCGAACCGGTTCGCTGCGACACGTTCATTACAGAATCCACGTTCGGCCTGCCGATTTATCGATGGGAACCGTCCGGTGTGATTTTCGACGGCATCAATTCGTGGTGGCGGCATAACGCGGCTGAAGGACGCGCTTCCGTGCTGTTCTGCTATTCGTTCGGCAAAGCGCAGCGGGTTCTCGGTGGCGTCGATCCGGCCATAGGGCCGATCTTCTGCCATGGCGCCGTGGAGCCGCTGAATCGGGCCTATGTGCAAGCGGGCGTTGATCTGCCGCCGACGCGGCCGGTCAGCGACATCGCCACGAAAGACAAGACCGCGTTCCAGGGCGCGCTGATCATTGCGCCGCCGTCCGCACAAGGCAGCGCGTGGATGCGCCGCTTTGGCGACTACAGCGACGCGTTTGCGTCGGGCTGGATGCGGCTTCGCGGCACCCGGCGCCGACGCGGCCTGGATCGCGGTTTCGTGCTGTCCGATCACGCCGACTGGCCAGGATTACAGACAGCGATTGGCGCAACGGGCGCGGACCGGGTGATCGTCACGCACGGACAGATCGAGCCGATGGTGCGCTGGCTGCGCGAACAAGGTCTGGAAGCGGGCGCATTCACAACCGAATACGGCGATGACGCCATAGAAGCCGACGCGGCGGAAAGCGGCCCGGTGAGTCCGTCAGCGCAACCAGAGCAGCCGGCCGTTGAAGCCCCTCCTTCGCCCGGGGCCGACTCGCAATGAAACGCTTCGCCGCGCTCTACACCGCTCTGGACGGCACCACGTCGACAAAAGAAAAACTCGAGGCGCTGATCGCGTATTTTTCGGCGGCCGAACCCGAGGACGCCGCGTGGGCGTCGTATTTTCTTAGCGGCGGCAAACCTCGACAATCGGTGCCCACCCGCCTTCTCACCGAATTCGCCCGCGAGCGCGCCGGCCTGCCGGAATGGCTCTTCGATGAGTCGTATCAGGCGGTCGGCGATCTGGCCGAAACCATCGCGCATATCCTGCCGCCCGCGCAACGCACATCCGAACTCGGCCTCGCGCAATGGATCGAGGGACGCGTGCTGACCTTGCGCGGCCTGGAGCCGGGCGAGCTTCGAACCCGTTTGCTCGGCTACTGGGACGAACTCGACTGGAGCGAGCGTTTCTTGTTGACCAAGCTGATAGGCGGCGGTTTCCGAGTGGGCGTCGCACGGCAGCTCGTGGTGCGCGCGCTCGCCGAAGTCGCGGGCGTGGATCACAAACGCATCGCCCAGCGCATGGTCGGCTGGACCGACTCGCAGCAAGCGCCGGGCGCGGCGCGTTATTTGCGGCTGATCGCTCCCGAAAGCCCGGACGATGAAAACTCCGCCACGCCGCACGAAAGCGATCTTGGTTTGCCGTATCCATTTTTCCTGGCTCATCCGTTGCAAGCCGATCCGTCGACGCTCGGCGCGCCGTCGGATTGGGTGATCGAATGGAAGTGGGACGGGATTCGCGCGCAACTTGTGAAACGCGGCGGCCGGGTGTGGCTGTGGTCGCGCGGTGAAGATCTCATCACCGAGCGATTTCCCGAACTCGCCTCGCTGGGCGCCGCGCTGGCGGACGGGACTGTTATCGATGGCGAAATTCTCGCGTGGGAACCCGGCGGCGATGCTCCATTGCCTTTCGCGCGGCTGCAACCGCGCATCACGCGCAAGACCTTGTCGAAGAAAGTGCTCGCCGACTCGCCCGCCACGTTTCTCGCCTACGACCTGCTGGAAGCCGAAGGCCGCGATCTGCGCGTCACGCCGCTGATCGAACGCCGCGCGCAACTCGATGCATTGGCCACCGCGTTGGGCGAAACCTTGGCGGTGGACTTGCTGCGGGTATCGCCAATGGTCCAGGCGCCCGATTGGGAAACCCTCGCCACATTGCGCGACGAAAGCCGCGGCCGTGGCGTTGAAGGCTTGATGCTGAAGGGACGTGAATCGATGTATGGCGTGGGACGCACGAAGGCTTCCGGAACATGGTGGAAGTGGAAGATCGAGCCTTACGCCATCGACGCCGTCTTGCTTTACGCGCAACGCGGCCACGGCCGGCGCGCGAGTTTATACACGGATTTCACGTTCGCCGTGTGGGACGAAGCCGATGGCGTGCGCACCCTCGTACCCTTCGCGAAGGCGTATTCCGGCTTGACGGACGAAGAGATGCGCAAGGTCGACGCGGTCGTGCGCAAGACGACCATCGAAAAGTTCGGGCCGGTGCGCAGCGTCACGCCGACACTCGTATTCGAGATAGGCTTTGAAGGAATTCAGGCGAGTCCACGTCATAAGTCCGGCATTGCAGTGCGGTTTCCACGCATGTTGAGATGGCGCACGGACAAGCATATTGACGACGCCGATACGCTCGACATGCTCAAGGGTTTCCTCGAAGGAGCGACGCCATGAGCGCGCCCTCGGACGAAGACGATAGAGACCGTCAGGATACCCAACCAAGTAGCGATGCAAAACGCCGTTCGCCTCGTCCGCGCCGGGTGCCGAAAACACGTGCCGCGCAAGCGAAGGCCGATGCGGTTGCCGAACTATTCCGGCCCGTGCCGATAGTCATCGATCAGGACGCGGCGAACCTGCCGTTCGAAGCACGTCTCGCTGCGTGGTTCGATCGGCACGGCTGGCAAGCGTTTCCGTTTCAACGGGAGGTGTGGAAGGAGATTTCGGGCGGCGCGAGCGGCCTGCTCCACGCGACCACCGGCGCCGGCAAGACGTGGGCGGTGTGGCTGGGCGCGCTGGCCGCCTATTCCGACAAGCTCCCCAGCCGCAACCTGCCCGCGCCGTTGACGGTGCTGTGGATCACGCCCATGCGCGCCCTCGCCGCCGACACCGCCCGCGCGCTGCAAACTGCCGTGACAGAACTTGCCGTGCCGTGGAGCATTGGTATGCGCACCGGCGATACCCCGTCCGCCGAACGCGCGCGGCAAAACAAGCGCATGCCGAGCGCGCTGGTCACCACGCCCGAAAGTCTCACGCTAATGCTCACGCGCGCAAACGGCGCGGAGGAGATGAAGCACGTGCGGCTGGTTGTCGTCGATGAATGGCATGAGTTGCTTGGGAATAAACGCGGCACGCAGACGCAACTCGCCCTCGCTCGTCTTGCGCACTGGCGGCCCGATTTGCAGGTGTGGGGGTTATCGGCGACGCTCGGCAATCTCGATCTCGCTCGCGATGCGTTGCTCGCGCCGGTCAAGACGCCGCGCGTCGTGGTGCGCGGCGCGCAGCCGAAAACGCTGATCGTCGATACGCTGATTCCCGACACCATCGAACGTTTTCCATGGGGCGGTCATCTCGGCACGCGTCAGGTAAGCCCCGTTGCTGCCGAGATCGACCAGGCGCGCAGTTCGCTCGTCTTCACCAATACCCGCTCGCAAGCGGAAGTCTGGTATCAGGCGCTACTTGAAGCGCGTCCCGACTGGGCGGGATTGATCGCGTTGCATCACGGCTCGCTCGATCACGAAGTCCGCGAGTGGGTCGAACTCGGCCTTAAAAACGGCCAGCTGAAAGCGGTGGTCTGCACATCGAGCCTTGATCTCGGCGTCGACTTCCTGCCGGTCGATCGCGTATTCCAGATCGGTTCGCCCAAAGGCGTCGCGCGCCTGATGCAGCGCGCCGGACGCTCGGGACATGCACCGGGACGGGCATCACGGGTCACCATCGTACCGACGCACGCGCTCGAACTCGTGGAAGCGGCCGCGGCGCGCTGGGCCGTCGAGCAACGGCGCATAGAAGGCCGCGAGATGCCCGGCAAGCCGCTCGATGTGCTCGTCCAGCATCTGGTGACTATCGCGATAGGCGGCGGCTTCACGGCCCGGGATCTCTTCGATGAAGTCCGCACGACATATGCGTATCGCGGCCTGACGCAGCAAGAGTTCGACTGGGCGCTGACGTTCGTCGAACGCGGCGGCACGTCGCTTGCGGCGTATCCCGACTTTCATCGCGTGACGCTCGATGCTGACGGCGTGTATCGCGTGCCGCGTGAAGATCTGGTCCGGCGTCATCGCAACAATGTCGGCACGATCGTGGCCAACGCGACCATCAACATTGCGTACATGACGGGCGGCCGGATTGGTGCGATGGAAGAGTCGTTCGTCTCGCGTCTGAAGCCCGGTGATGTATTCACGTTCGGCGGCCGCGCGCTGGAACTCGTGCGCGTGCGCGAGATGACCGCGTACGTAAAACGCGCGACGTCCTCACGCGGCGCGATGCCGCAATGGGCCGGCAGCAAGATGCCGCTCTCGTCCGAACTCGCCGATGCCACGCTGATGATGCTCGCGCGCGCCGTGAACGACATCTACGATGAACCCGAGATGCAAGCCGTGCGGCCGCTGCTCGAACTGCAAGCGAAGTGGTCGGCGTTGCCCGAGCCGGGCGTGTTGCTGGTCGAGCTAATTCGTTCGCGCGAGGGGCATCACTTGTTCTGTTATCCGTTTGCGGGACGGATGGCGCACGTCGGGCTTGGGTCGTTGATCGGCTGGCGCGTGGCGCGCGACCGACCGAGTACGTTTTCCATATCGATGAACGATTACGGCTTCGAGTTGTTATCGGCGCAACCGTTCGACTGGGAGGCGCTCATACAGGACGGACTTTTTTCGCCCGATAATCTCGAACACGACATTCTCGCCAGCCTCAATTCGTCCGAGCTTGCCGCACGGCGCTTTCGCGAGATCGCGCGGGTGTCCGGGCTGATCTTCCAGGGTCATCCGGGACAACAAAAAAGCGCGCGGCAACTGCAGGCATCGAGCGGACTTTTCTACGAAGTTTTTCGCCGGCACGACAGCGGCAACCTGCTGCTTGCGCAGGCCGAGGAAGAGGTGATGTTGCAAGAACTGGAACTCGACAGAATACGGGCCGCGCTCAAAAGCATGAGCGCGAGCCGGCTCGCGCTGACGCGACCGAAGAAGCCGACGCCCTTTGCGTTTCCGCTGATTATCGCGCGGTTGCGGGAGAAGGTGAGCACCGAGAAGATGTCCGATCGCGTCTCGCGCATGCTCGCCGATCTGGAAAAGGCGGCGCGCGCATGATGCTCGAGGCATTGACGGTGGATATTGGCGGGCATGCGCTGGTGTTGTCGGCGGCACGGGCGGCGTTCGATCCGGTGCGGCAGGCATTGTTCGTCGCCGATGCGCATATCGGCAAGGACGCCGTGTTTCGCGCCCGGGGCATTCCGGTGCCGGAAGGTTCGACGGCGGAAACGCTTGCGCGCCTGGACGCCTTGATCCTCATGCACCGGCCGGCGACGATCGTATTTCTTGGCGACTTGCTGCATGCCCGTGAGTCGCACGCGTTGACCACGCTCGGCGCGCTGGCCGAGTGGCGCGAGCGGCATGCCGGCTTACGGCTGATTCTGGTGGAAGGCAATCATGATCGCCATGCCGGCGGGCCGCCCGACGCGCTCGCGCTCGACGTGGTCGACGAGCCGTACAGGTTCGGGCCTTGGGCGCTGTGTCATTACCCGCAGCGCGTGGCGAATGCGTATGCGTTGGCGGGGCATGAACATCCGGTGTACCGCGTCGCCACGCGACGCGATAGCGCGAGATTGCCGTGTTTTCGTTTTGGTGCCGATGCCGGCGTGCTGCCTGCGTTCGGTGCGTTTACCGGCGGCTTTGAGGTGAACGAAAGCGCGCGCGGCGAGCGGATCTTCGTGGTTGCGGGGGAACGCGTGATGGCGGTCCGAACTCAGTGATAAGTCATCTTCGATGACGTCAGCTTCGTCAGCGTGCCGCGCTGGAACCTGTACCAGCCATCGGTACTTCTCAGCACCACTTCGTCGCGCTGCCAGAAAACCCCGGTGAGTTTCATGCGCTTTGTCATGCGCTCAACCGTGGGCGGGCGCTTGGTGAAATCGTAGAGAACGAGTTCCGGCGCGCCGGTATCGAATGCTTCGACAAGCATCCGCGCCCCCGACGGCTCCTCGAAATGCGCAATGCGGCTAGCGTCCAGCTTGTCGAACGGTTTGCCATCGATTTGCGCTTCGATCGTGGCGCCTTCTTGAACGAAGACCACGCTCCCACCCGTGGTTCGAATGGGTCCCGCGCTCGCGTCGGCTTCCTGAGCAAACACCTCCGGCATGACCGCGAACATCAGCAGCGCGGCAACCATCGACGGGAAAAAATGCCGGAACGCGGTCATGAAGGTCCTTGGTTGAAAGGCAGAACCCGCAACCTAGTCCGCCCGATGGCAAAAAGCAACACCGAACGGCTCGGAGCAGCCTGAAAACCCAACTCGTTGAATCAACTGTACAAATCTCAGGGTTTTCACCAAGCAAACCCGACAGCGTTCGGTACAATTTGATCCCTTCAGCTTGCCCGAGCCTGCGTTCTTCACTCCGATAACGCGCGACCGGCCAGCACAGTCATTGCTCACTCCATGCCTCTGCCCCTTCTCGCCCTCGCCATCGCCGCGTTCGGTATCGGCACATCCGAATTCGTCATCATGGGCCTGTTGCCCAACGTCGCGCGCGATCTCGGGGTGTCCATCCCCGCGGCCGGCATGCTTGTGTCGGGTTATGCGCTGGGCGTGACTATCGGCGCGCCCATTCTCGCTATCGTCACCGCGAAAATGCCGCGCAAGAAAGCGCTGATGGGCCTGATGGGTGTGTTCATCGTCGGCAATCTGCTGTGCGCCGTCGCGCCGGGTTACTGGATGCTGATGATCGCGCGCGTCCTGACCGCGTTTTGTCACGGCGCGTTCTTCGGCATCGGCTCGGTGGTCGCCGCGGACCTGGTCGCGCCGAATCGTCGCGCGCAAGCCATTGCGCTGATGTTCACCGGCCTCACGCTCGCGAACGTGCTCGGCGTGCCGCTTGGCACGGCGCTCGGTCAAGTAGCCGGCTGGCGCGCGACCTTCTGGGTAGTCACGCTGATCGGCTTGGGCGCGGCCGGTGCGCTGGCCGTGTGCTTGCCGAAGCACATCGAGATGCGGGAATCGAGTATCTTGCGCGAATTCAATGTGCTCAAGAATCCGCAAGTGCTGATGGTGCTCGGCATCAGCGTGCTGGCATCGGCGAGTCTCTTTTCCGTGTTCACGTACATCACGCCGATCCTCGAAGACGTCACCGGTTTCTCGCCGCATGCGGTCACGTTGGTGCTGCTGTTGTTCGGGCTTGGATTGACGGTGGGGAGCACGCTTGGTGGCAAGCTCGCGGACTGGAAGTTGTTGCGCTCGCTGCTGACGTTCCTTGTATCGATCATCGTGGTGCTGGCCATTTTTGCCGGCACGATGCACGCCGCCATTCCCGCGATGATCACCGTCTTTGTTTGGGGCGTGCTCGCTTTCGCGATTGTTCCGCCGTTGCAGATGTTGATCGTGAATCGCGCGAGTGATGCGCCGAATCTTGCGTCGACGTTGAATCAGGGCGCTTTCAATCTTGGCAACGCGATAGGCGCGTGGCTCGGCGGGATGGCAATCGGCGCGGGTGCAGCGCTTAGCTCGCTGCCTTGGGTAGGGGTGCTGATGGCGTGCTGCGCGTTTGGATTGACCCTGCTGTCTGCGTCGATGGATCGACGGGCGCGGCGGGCGAGTATCGGGGTGGTTTAGTTCGCTCGCGCCGGTGGACGGGGGGCAGGTTCTGGGGTTAGCGGGCGGGGTTAGTAGTCGGGGTCAATGCCGGGTTGCTGCTTTACAGGTCTTCGCGCGTTTAGTGTTAGTTGT